>CAYMQG010000089.1:0-35515 GCA_964392625.1 uncultured Gammaproteobacteria bacterium
TTCAACAACAAGCGACTCCTCGAACCCATCGGCAACCGACCGCCGGCGGAAAAAGAGGACGAGTATTATCGGCAACTGGAAGTGTCAGCCATGGCGGCTTGACTCAAACTAAACAGCCTCCGGTAAACCCGGGTCGATTCATAAGAGCCCACTTCACCGGAGATTGTCATTTAACGGTAACGGAGAGTCCGTTACCGAATTAGGACGCTTTGGTTTGTTGGTGAGTTTCAAAGAGGAACACCGCCAAAGTTGAGGCGGCTCCCACCGCTAGTTTTGCGTGTCGCGCAGTAAGCCCTGAGGACGAGCCGTGTTGACCATGTCCTGTCCCATAAAGACTACGGAGTTCGGCCAGCCCATTGCCGATAGTCGCTAGGTTGCTTAAGAGTCGTTTGATTACGTCAGAACCACGAGCCGCCTTTGGAACATTTTCGGGGACGAGATTCAATTCCTTAAGCGTCGTCTTCGTCAAGGTGGGAATATCAGCTTTTCTTGGCAATTCCATTCCCCTCTCGGCCAATATTGTCTTACAGCATGTCTCAACAAGTTCTTTCGCGGTGCCGATTGCTAGCCTTGGATCGTTTTCGACCGAATCCTCCATTCGGCGAATCTGTTCTGCCAGATGGTTCGCGTCAAGAGACCTTGCTTGCTGTCTTAAATCTTGTAAGCTGGGGCCACCGGCAAGAAGACGGCTGGCGATCTCGCGGCAACGATGTGCAAGTTTCTTTTCTGCGTCGGTGGTGTTTCGATAAGTGTCTTCCACATACTCAACCAACGCCTTCAATAGCCTGCCAACAAGATAGTCAGATTCAATTTCCCAGAACGCACGCAACTTTTTGGCTTTTGATGTTCCGTGAATGGTATATGTCCCCGAGTGGATTTCGATGTCAACCACTTCGTGAACGAAGTCTCCAAATGTCCGGTCGGAGAAGTTCAGGACATAGCCAGATTCCATTTGAAGAAACTCCTCAAGCACTCGTTTTTCTCGCATGTTGAGTGAACTCATGCAGATTACTCTCCTGCGAGTAGCGCGATTTCGTTAGTGCGGATCTTCGCTGTCATCAGGTTATGGAGGAGGGTACGGAAGAGATCTTTAAGTGCCCCTCGCGTTGAAGCTGCAATACGTCGCTTCGAATCAAGCAGTTCCAGGATCGATACTATCTCGTCCTGCTGATTCACAGGCGGGAGCGGCAATTGAATTTTTTGCGCGGCGCTCACGTTTAAGTGCTGTTGCGCCAGACCAGTCTTTCCGGCTTGTACTTGAATCTTGGCAGCATCTGTATTGAAGAACCGGCTCAAGTAATCACTACGTAGCACCGAATCGTTCGGACGCATAAAAATCAGATCGATGCAGTTACTGCCTTCAAACTCAGGAGGTACAACACAAGATGTTCCAGGATAGCCTGTGCGCACGATTAAGACATCTCCAGCTAACAATTTCGATTTGCTGACCGGTCCATCGTTTGCCTCTCTAGAAATGTAAACCAATGAATTGGTTTGGATCCGATCTTCCCTGACATTCTGTGAACGGAATGCAGGAACACCATTGGGCACGTAGTAACTGGATGGCCGGACAACTATGCCGACGCTAATCTTCTCGCAAACTTCCTCGCATGAAACGCAATCCCAACTATCCGGCATCAGACCGATTTCGGTCTGCTTTTGAGGTTCATTGCGAAGGCCTTCTGTGAAGAGCTTACGCTTGAGGGATCCTTTCAGTTCGGTAGCGATTTGAATAATCCGTTCCTGCGTTTCGATCGCTCGCTGCACGGCTGCAAGGATGAAAGCGATCTTCTTCTGCTCGTGGAGTGGAGGGCGAGGTAGGCTCTGTTCTCTGAGCGTTTTGAAGTGCCGGTTGTACCCCCGGCTCGGAATTTCAAGTGCCGTCAAGGCGAAATAAAAGAACTTGGGATCGTATAGGTCTCTTTTCGGAACAAGGATCTTAGTGCCATCTGCCCCCAATACGAATGGGAAGTCGACGTACTTGAAACGGCGTGTGTGATCGCCAAAGATAACTAATGGCAAATCGAAATCAATCACTTTCTCCTGATCATCGCAATATCCCGCAATAAACTCCTTGCCCTGATCAACAACAGGAATCTCACCCGTTTGGGCTATGTATTTAGATCGAATCTGGTGCTTTCGGCTAACCCTCGTTCTTGTTAGCGAATCTTGAACCGTGTTCGTTTCCCAAACACTCATATCCCGATTTCCTGCAAGATCTCCCGTATAGCTTTGTCTGCAGTTCTTGCCTCCGTCTCAAGCGTGTCCAGTTCCGCGACAATCTCCGCGACGGGCCGATACGTCTCCGCTTCATCAGTGTGGATGTAGCGGCTGGGCGAGATGTTGTAGTCGTTTTTCTTCAATTCCGCATGATCCACGATGCGGCTGAGTTTTTCTTCTTCCTTCCACTCGATCAGAATCTCGGTGATGCGGTCAATGCCCGTGGGCGGGATGAAATTCTTGGGATCGCCCTTCTCGAAAATCTGGCTGGCGTTGACAAGCAGCATCTTCCCTTGCTGGGAATTGGGCTTGCCTTTATTTAGAAAAAGCACGATGCCTGGAGCGGTCGTGTTGTAGAAGAGATTCTCAGGTAGGCAAAGGACACTTTCTACAATGTCTTGGTCAATGAACCACTGACGGACCGTTTTCTCTTTGTTGGCGCCCAAGTTCCCGGAACCGCGTGAAGCCGCGCCAGTATCAAGGACGACGGCGGCGCGGCCAGCGTCTTGTCTATCGGTCTTTGACTTAAGGCTGGCGTGTATGTGCTGAACCCAGCCCCAATCGGCGGACGACTTGCCTGGGAAACCGGGAGTAAAGCGATCGAGTTCATCGTTGTCGTAGTCAGCCTCGCCGTATTCCTTCTGATTCCACATTGGATTGGCGACCACTCGACCGAAGGTTCGAAGCTTGCCGTTTTTGTCGTCACGGAACCTGGGGTTCTTGAACGTGTCGCCAATCTCGATCTGTCCCTCCATGTCGTGGATGATCATGTTCATATTGGCCATGGCCCAGGTTTCCGGCACGTATTCCTGACCGAGCAGTTTCAGAGGAGCGTATTTTGCTTGTCCGATGGCGCGCATCTTTGCCTCCATGGCGAGTTGGCACTTGATTAGGAGTCCGCCGGAGCCACAAGTGGGATCGTAAACTTCCATTCCCGGATCGGGTGCAAGTACTCGGGCCATGATTTCGCCCACTTCTTTGGGCGTGTAGAACTCGCCAGCACTCTGGCCGCTGCCTTCAGCGAATTTGCGGATGAGGTATTCGTAGGTCTTGCCGATAATGTCAGGCTCAACATCGTCAAGTCCCAGGCGCTTGGTGCTGATCGCCTCAATCAGATTTGAGAGGCGGTCATCGTCGAGATCGCGCTGGCCGTGGGTCGTGGCGTTGAAATCGATGCGGTCGACGATGCCTTCGAGTAACGGATTCGCGCGAGCGATAGCGCGCATGTGAGTGGTGACGGTTTCACCGATCGCGTCGGAAAGGTTTCTAATTACGGACCAAACGGGCTGCTCCAAGTTTTCCGGAACGAGTGGTAGATAGAAGCGGACGAGCTTGTGGTCGGCCTTGACGAGCCGAAACGCTTTCTCGCGTGAACCGACCTGGGCGGCGATGCGGTTTAGCTCGTCGTCAAAAACATCGCAAAGGCGCTTGGTGAATATTAGGGGGAGTATGTAGTCCTTGTACTTTGGTGCGTCTTTGGCGCCGCGGATGGAACAGGCTGCGTCCCAGATCCAGGACTCAAGGGATTTTTCAGGCATGGAGGAAGCCGATCAGGCACTGACTCCGCTGGCGTTCGCTTCGATTTTGTCTAACTCTCGCTTCAATCGCTTTTCCGCATGCCATAGGTCGTAGTTCTGCTGCAACCGCAACCAGAGTTCTGGCCCGTTGCCGGCGAATTTTCCTATCCTCAGAGCCATTTCTGTCGTAATAGGATGCGTACAGGCAAGAACACGATGGAGCTGCTGGCGCGAAATGCCAAGCCGCTTGGCTGTTTCGCTTACAGATAGTCCGATTGCCGGCAGCACATCCTCGCGCATGATCTCACCGGGATGGACCGGCTTACGCCGCAAAGGGCGTTTTACTTGATACTCAGCCATACTCACCTCAGTGATATTGTTCCAGGTCAACCCGAACCGCCTCGCCATCTTCCCATTCAAATGTAATGCGCCACGGTCCATTGACCTGCACGCTGTAACGCTGTGGTCTGCCACGCAGCGGATGCAAACCAAAGCCTGGCAGGTTCACATCACTCAACAATTCAGCCTGATCCAAGGCTTCAAGCCGTCTCAGGCAACGAGAATGCAGATCAGCCCGCACACGCCGGCTCCGCCCGCTCTCAAACAGCTCAGCCAGTCCCTTGTGCTTAAAGCTCCGGATCACCGCCGAGAGTGTAACATGGTATGCTACGGTCCGGTAGTGTCATCACGTTAGAACCTTCAGTATTCAATTGTTCCAGGTTGCGCCATCCCATCATCCTCCGGAGGCAATCTGATTCAAGCGTCGCCATCTAGGATCCTGCCGGAGGTTTGGGCGCGCGTTCCCAATCAATTCCAATGCCACAGCAAGCTGGTAGGGCGGTTGTATTGGATCGTCTGGAACCAGCGCGTGCAATAGCGTCAGACTATGTTCTGGGTATTTGGTCGCCAATCCTGAAACCTCCTCATTTTTGTCCGTTTCCAGCAGATTCCCCATCGAATATAGTCGGGAAACTGGCCCCAGAAAGGGAAACACAGTGTTCACGACATCTGGAAATTCGGCTCCTGCCGTCTGGGCTAACCTCCAGAATTGTTTTGATGTGGATTCGGTCTGAAATTCGCGTTCCCGAGGCCATGCTTTTTCAAGGAACGGCCTGCCAAACTTTGGCCATCGCTTGTTGTCATACCTAACAACGCGGGTCAAGAAGCCGAGACAATGAACTCGCCCCGCGTCATTCGTAGCTTGCATCGCCATCCTGGTCTCATCGAAAGAGACGTATTCCTGACCGTGTTTATGCCAAAGGCATCCCTGAATTAGCAACTTATGTGCTCTCTCGATCAACTGCTCGTCCCAAATCCATTGGGATACGCGGGAAACCATTGCCAAGAAATTCGACTTGATCTGCAAGAAGAGTCCCGGCTCAGGCAGGTTGGCTCTATACAGAAACCCATTCCAAGCCGGCTCAGCGAGACGATGGTTCACGTTGAACCAAGGCAGGACAGTGCCGGATGTCCAATCAGGATCAACGTAGTGCAGGTAGTCGATTTTCTGGGTGATAACGCAAACGGCGTGATCCTGTCCTTCTCCAGGCGACATCACTAGTCTCTCCATACGAGTACGGATTGGCGCTGCCATTCCGCTGCCCTTATCAGGCTTTGTGTCACTCAAGACACTCAGTAGTAGCTGAGCGGCATCGCCCACGGGCGAGTTGATCGCATGTGCGAGTGTTCGACGCGATCTTTCGATCGTCTGGCCCCCAACACTCATCGTGCCCAAGCTACTTTTCGTGACCCCCGCAGCATTCTCAAGTAGGTTGTCCAACAGCGCGTCGAGAATCTGAATTGCGCCGTCAAGATCGGACCGGGCAATGGAAGGAAGATTCTTTTCTGCCCATCCGAAGAGATCAAAGCGAAGATCAACAACAAGCTTTTGAGGTAGCCGGACAAGACGTTCCGCAAAGAGGCGCGTCAACCTTCCAGAAACATCTTCGGGCCAGTTCTGAAGTGCGGATCGCCACAATTCTGTCGGATATTCACCAAGTCGCCCAGCATAGGTTAGCGAGGCAACTGCTCGGGCTGGGCGTTCCGCAAGCAACCCAATAAATGGACGATAGCTGCGGAGCTCTCCCAATGGATCCTTTGATTCCTTCAACGCCATAGGGACGATTTGGTCGAGAGGCAATTGGATAATGGAACTTGGGTCAGTTATCGTCTGGACGATTCCGCCCCCGCCCTCATTGGCACTGGCAGCGTCCTCGTCCCACTTTGAGCTCCAATTTGGATCGGCTTTCCGCAGTTCCCCAAGCCGTTGGCGCGTCGCGCTCGTAACGGAACAACCTTCACGCAATAACCAACCTAGCATGACAGCTGACCTGATAGCACGAAGTCTCGCAGAGTCGTTATCTTCTTTGCCTTGACGTAGCGGAGCACCGTCGGCGATGCGATTCTCAATGGCCGAGCGGGATCCTTCCGGAAAGTCGATCCATCTCGCCTTCAACATCATCAAGAGTTCACGCTGTTTGTAGTAATCCCAGAACGCCTCGCCAGATATAGCTAGCAGGCGCTCGGCCACATCCTCTCCGCTCATGAATCGAGGAAGGGACCAGATATAAAGTCTCAGCTTGTCGAAGAAGAAACGTTCCTCCTTCGGCCACAATTCGGAGTCATGCCTGACCAAGTCTGGATCGCATTTTATTAAGTGATCGAGATGCGAACGAAACCAAAAGAGGTAAGCACTGGTTTCGTCAATATAGGGTTCTTCATCAGGTGAATTTTCTGGGTAAAACGTGCTGGTTCGCCACCAGACAGGATTTAGTTCAAATAGCACGCCTGCAGCCCATTCAAGATGACCGCGGAGTATCCGGTAAACGTGTGGCACAGCATCATCTGGGACATTGAGATTGTCAGCTGGCCCCCGCCGAGGGAACTTGACCTCGAATTCGACGATCGCGCTTGTGTTCGGTTCTGACCAGTCGACTCCAGGGGGCTTGATGCGAGCCAATCCATACGAATTCCTAACCGTA
The DNA here is from genome assembly GCA_964392625.1 of uncultured Gammaproteobacteria bacterium. Taxonomy (GTDB): domain Bacteria; phylum Pseudomonadota; class Gammaproteobacteria; order Steroidobacterales; family Foliamicaceae; genus Foliamicus. Next base: position 6,719 of record CAYMQG010000089.1, read on the forward strand.
AGATAAGGCTGTGTTGCTCGTTCGAAAGCGCGCAGGACACTTGAGGTCCATCCCTCCGATCCGATGCGGATTTTCGTTTGGTACCAAGAGGTATCCAACTCTTCACCCAAAGTGGTCAGGTAGATATCAATCAGACGAATCCAGGTGTCTCTCGCCGCTTCCGGAAAATCGCCAGGACTATGTCTAACGCGATATTCGATCTGATTGAGTAAACCTGGATGCAGGGTCTTGTACTTCGCCGCCCACCATGCAACAACGGCTTCGTGCGCTACGCTGCCGATCCATCGCGAGAGATGAAACAACCGCGGAGATAGGCGATCTGCCCACTGACTGGGAACGCCAGCTAGTCTGGTTTGCGAGAGGACCTTATTCTCTGGTGCTCGAAGACACAGAAGATCGTCTCCTCGTTCAACATCGTCCTGCGAATTCAGGCTAGCCGAATTCGGAGGACGTGGTAGATCATCATCCAGACCAAATGTTGCGAGCGGATCGAATTCAGAGGATGCTTCGCCGTAGCGTATTCGAGAATCAAGCACGCAAAGCCATTCACCTGGCGGTGGCGGGTCGGCATCGGCGAAGAGGTTGGCTCCGATTTCCGTCCTCAGAATAGAGGCCACTTGGCCTCGTTCTTCAGGTGTCAGCGCACGTGGACCCTTCTCAGCAAGATCTACCAGTTTCTGCCGCCATGCTGTCGGATCATCAGCCTGCTCAGCCCAAGCATTCAGTGTGTTCCAGAGCGCGGAATGTTCTTCATCAGTCTTGACATATGCAAGGGGAATGACTCCGCTATCCTGCCAGCGCTGGCGGACTTCTTCTTGACTTCCTTTATCGAACGCGTAGATGGACTGCTGGCCGCCACGCTTACGAGAGTGGAGCCCCTGCAGAAGATAGCGCACCGGGGGATCATTGGCAGAGTAACCTAGAAGCACCACAGTGTATTGATCGAGCAAGTCCCGCACGAATCGAGTCGCCCAACCATCGGCCAGGTACGCGCGTCCGAAATCGGAACTGCTAATGACAAATCCTTGGCGTCCATCGCCACGCCGCATGCGCCCATTTATGCGCCCATGTAAGTACACCAATCCGTTAAGGGGTTGGCCACTCGCCAATTCGGGTAGAGCGGGCGGAACGAAACGGTTAAGGCGCCGGACTGCGGCCTTCTCGAACAGATAGTCAAAATTGGTGGTTACGACTTGATGCTTCCCCTCAACCGATTTCGACAATCGCAAAACTGTTTCGTGGGCGGCAAGAGATGTATTTCGTTTTGGCTTTAGACGCCGTGTGATCTGATAATCGATTTCACCTGCCCGATACTCCTGCTGGAGCACATTGAAAATCTGATCAAACGCCGGCAATGCCGCGGGGTGAGCCGTCGTGTCATCGTGAAACGCCAGCAAAATCCTGGATTGCGCAGTCGAAGGCGCGCCGAGTTCTTGAATTACGTGCTTGCAGAGCCCAGCAAAGGTTGGCATGCCAGCCGACAATGACACACCTGCGCCACAGAAGAACACTACGTGTCCACGATCACGCTCTTCTATAAGTTCATCTGGAATACTTGGACCTTCAGGCAAGAATCGCATAGCACCACCTGCCAGAATTAATACTTGCGCCCTGAGAAGTCGGGCGTCAGTCGCTGCGTTCGAGCACCAGGCTGACCTGGGTGACGCCCGGCGCCGAGCCGCGCTCGATGTCGGCGCTGACGGTGCGAATGCCTTCCTGGACCGTCAGGCCGGCCAGCCAGGCGCTGACCTGCGGAAACGGCGCATCGAGCAGGCGCAGGCGGACCCGCGTCTCGCTGTCCGCGGCGCCTTCTTCAAGAAAACTACCCAGGCCGGCGTCGCGGATCGAGCGGTTGACCAGAAGCAGCAGCGAGGCGTCCGATCGGGGGCGCGGCGCCGGCAGCGCCGCCATTCGGCTGCCCACGCGATCCAGCCGTTCGAGCAGCGCAGCTTCGGCCTCGCGCCTTTGCTCGTTGGTCCCGGCCCGGTCGAGCAACGGGCCTACAGCCGCGAAATACCAGACCGCGCCAAGCGCGGGCACGGCCAGCGCCGCGAGCAGGACCTGCTCGCGGACCGATCTCTTGCGCCAGAATTCAGCGATCGCGGTCATCGCGAATACTCAGTTCACCCACGACCGATCCGTTGGATTCGGGCACGGCGGTCTGAATCAGGACGGAATAGCCGGTGGAAATCAGGCTTCGACGAACCTGGTCCAGCGTTTCCATGTCCGCGGCCGCCAAACGCACGCGGGCCGATCCGTTCCCGTAATTGAGACCGAGAACGCGCGTGCCGCTGATGCCGGCTCGTTCCAGGGATTGCAGCAGCCGCAGAAACCCGTCACTGTTCGCCGCGGTGGAAAGATCAGCCGAGGCGAACCGGCGCCTGAACTCGCCCCTGAGATCGGCCGATGCTCCCGCATCCGGCATCATCTGCCGAAGCCGCGTTTCCACGATCCCGGCAAGCGCCTGGTACTCCCTTTGCGCGCGCCAGCCGTCCAGGGCCAGATAGCCTGGATAAAACAGGACCACGGCGATCAGGCCGATAGCGGCATCCCTTAGCCGGCCGGCCCGGTCGTTGCGGCGGCGGAACTCTCCCTGCAACAGGTTCACGGCGCCGCCGGACATCGACTCCGCGGCCAGTTGCGGCATCACGCCCTGTTCCAGCAGCCGAAGTTCCACGTCCCGTCCGTTCATGCCGGCCATTGCTTCCTGCGCCACGCCTTTCAGGGCAGGCTCGCAGTAGATCACCAGCCGGAACGGAGCAGCCTCGTCGCCGGCGTGCTCCGCGCAGGCGATGTCGACCAGTCCCGCGAGTTCGCCGGGCCCGGCCGAGACCACTTGCCCGCTGCCGTCGCGCAGCAGCAGCGCATCCTCCTCCAGCAGAGCGGCGGCGGAGTTGGGAAGGTGGGGCAAGACGTCGCCTTCGCCATAGACCGCGACCGGCAGCAGTCCCGCCTCCTTTACCCGCCCCAGAAGACCCTCAAGCCGCTGCCGCTCCACGGCCGCCACTTCCAGTTGATCGCCGGCGGCAGGGCCGACCGCAAAATGCAGATCCTCCACGTCGCCCGCAATCCGGTCCTCCAGCGCGTATCTCGCGCCCTTGACCGCCGAGCGGCGCCCGCGCGCGGGCAAGTCCAGACGGGCCCGAAACACTTCCCGCGCCGGGATCAGAAGAACGACCTTACGCTCCTCGGCCAGTTCGGCGGCCTGCTCCAGTTCCCCTTCGCCGCCCTGCGCCAGAGGCGCGCCATGGGCGTCCACCGCCTGCCAGGAGGAGGTGCCTTCCAGGTCGCCGATCCGAATTACGAGATATTCCATCCGCTCCGGAACTCTTCGGACACTATTCGTCCACCGGCGCCAACCAGGCTTCGGGCGGCAATCCCTGGCGGCGCGCGCGGACCTGGCCGCGGCCGCGGTCCAACAGGCTGGTCAGGTAGAACCGGGTGCCGTCGGCGTTCACGGCCAGGCGCAGCTCGAACCAATTGCTGGACAGCGACACTCGCCCGGCCATTCGGGAGGGCAGGGCGGCCTGCACTTCGCCCAGGTCCGTCATGCCGCCGGCGAGCTGCCGTTCATGCCAGCCTTGCACCCGCGCGCGGTCCGCGTATTCCGCAAGCGACAGCAGCACTTCCTCGGTCGCCGTGTTCACGTTGACCGTAACCGGCGCCCCGGTTACCGGCAAGGCCGTGACATGCGGCGAGAGCACACGCCATGTTTCGGCGTCGACACCCTCCACCGCCAACAATTCGGATACGTCCTCCATCGGGCGATTGGGGGCCTGGTAAGGCGGGGCAAGCCGCGTGTAGGCCTCGTCTTCGGCGCCTCCCGCCGGCTGCGGCAGGTTGTCGGCGTCCATCCAGTCCAGCGCCTTCAGGGCAAGCGTCTCGTCGAGTCCCAGCTCGCCGAGCAGGCGTCGAAACTGGTCGACCGCGATCATGTCCGGCGTTCCCTGCTGGGTGATCAGGTTGTTCAGGTTGAACCGCCCCTGCATGTCTTCTATTGTCCCCCGAATCCGCATCGGCCCTACGTTCATGTCGCGGATTCCGCGAAACCAGGGCTCGCCGTAATGGTCCGTGTCGCTGTCGAGCGCATCGCGGGCCATGATCTCGGCCGCCAGCTCCTCGATACCCAGGGCGACCAGGCGCGCCTGCGTGGCGCCGATGAGGGCGCGGGACGCCTGCGTTTCAAGCTGCAGGGCAAACATGCGGGCGGCGCCGAGAACGCCGGCAAGACTCACGATGAGCAGCGCGGAAATCAGCGCCAGTCCCCGCTGGGAACGGTCCCTGCTCAACGGCCCACCTCAATCAGGCGCGCAACAGTCCCAATACGCGGCATCACGACCGTAATCCGGACTCCGGCCGGCAGCGTCGCACCGGAGAACTCGCCGGGCGGCGGCCAGAACTCCGTCCACGAGGCCTGCGCCGCTCCCGGCTCGGGCAGGAATTCCACCCGGAATTCCTCGACTTCCGCCAGCAGCACCTCGCCTCCGGCCTGGGTGGCCCCGATCCGGTCCAGCACCGGCCAGTACTCCCGCAGCACACGCCCGTCGATGAATCGATAACGCACCCGCTGCAGCTCGGCGCGCGGCAGCAGCCCCGGATTCAGCCAACCGCCGCGAGTGAAGCTCAATTCGCCCGCGCCGAGTGCCTGTAACGCCGGCTCATGATCCTGGCCCAGGATGCCGCGCACCGGACGCGCCCGCAACTGGGCGAAATCGTTTTCCATCAGTCGCACGGCGCGCTGCACTCCATGCCAGCGCTGTTGCTGCCCGTCCAGCCGTTCCGATTGCGTGACCGCCTCCCCAAGCCCGCCGAAGGCCAGCGTCGCCATGACGGCGAAGACGGCCAGGGCCACGAGCAACTCGATCAGCGTAAACCCGCGCAGCTCGGGGCGGCCGCTCATTCCTCTTCTTCCGCTTCGGCCCGCACCCGCACCACGCCCCTGGCCGCCGCCAGGACCGGGGCATCGCGCTCCGGGCCCACCCGCACTTCGACGTCCCGCAGGGTCTCGGCGGCCGATTGCCGGATCCGATACTCGACCCACCAGACCCGCCCGGCAATTTCTTCCTCCCGGCGCGCCTGTCGGCGCGGAACGTCCCCGGCCAGGCGCAAGGCCGTCAGCGCGTCGGCGGCTGCCCACTGGGCCAGCGTGCGGACACGCAATTGCTCGGCGGTCCGGGCCGATTGACCAGTTGCGGCGAATGCGGCGCTCAGGCCCAGGGCGACGACCGCCAGCGCCACCAGCACTTCGAGCAGCGTGAATCCTCTCTTCACAGGCCTTCAAGCTCGAACTGCCCTGAAGGACCGAAGCGCATGGTAGCGCCGGCTTCGCGCGTGCCGGCCAGACGCAGCGTGAACGGCGTGAACTCGCCTTCGGGAAGAAGCAGGACCTGCGGAGCGGACGCGACGCCCCCTAACGCCGGCGCCACCGCGCGCCCATCGATCCGCAGTTCGAACCGCATCGGCTGCGGCCAGGTCCTGGCGGCAAACGCTCCTCCTGGAGGCAACGGTCTCCAGACAAAACCAGGGCCGGACTCCGCGTTCGGCTCCCGGGGAACCAGTTCAAGATAGGAATAGCCGTCCGGATGGAACCTCAGTCCCAGCACTCTTCCCTGCAGGCGGCTTTCTTCCGTGGCCAGCTGCAGGGTGGCGGCCAGCCTGCGCGCCTCCCGCGTTACCGGGCTGCCCGCGGCGCCGGCCGATAGCGCAGCCAGGCCGGTCAGCAGCGCGATCACCGCCAGCACGACCAGGATTTCGATCAGCGTAAAACCACGCTCCGCGCGCGCGGCTTCCCGGCACGCCGTCACGGCTGCCGGTCGAGATTCCAGTTGCCGATGTCCCCGTCCTGACCCTCGCCGCCCTCCTGTCCGTCGCGTCCCAGCGTATAGACATCGACGTCTCCGCGGCGGCCCGGGCTGGCGTAGAGATAGGGGCGATTCCAGGGGTCCAGCGGCAGGCGACGCATATAGCCGCCCGCCGGCCAGCGGACGTCGGGGTCATTGGGCCGTTCCACCAGCGCCTCCAACCCTTCCGCGGTGGTGGGGTAGCGGAAATTGTCCAGCCGGAATATATCCAGCGCCGCCTCTATCGTCTGAATATCGGCGCGGGCACGGGTGATCCGCGCATCATCGACGCGCCCCACGTAAACGCCTGTCGCGATCGCCGCAAGGATGCCGATGATGGCCAGCACCACCAGCAGTTCCATCAGCGTAAAGCCGCGGGAGCGACGTGCGGAATCGTCTCTGCCGGAACATTCGCGCCTCATCCGGCAATCATGCCAGAGCAGGAATAAGGACGCTATCGCCTATAATTTTTCTGCGTGTCCGACGATACGAACCTGTTTTCCCTCAGCGGAGAGATCGCCCTGGTCACGGGTGCGACGCGCGGCATCGGCGCCGAGATCGCAAGACAGTTCCGGGCTGCCGGAGCCGACGTGATCGGGACCGCGACGACGGCGGCGGGCGCAGCCGAGATCGCCGACCGCCTGGGCGAAGGCGGTGCGGGAAAAGTGCTCGACGTGGCGTCCGACGAGAGCGTTCAGGCGCTCATGAAAGACCTGGCCGGGCGCCTCCCCACAATCCTCGTGAACAACGCGGGCATCGTCCGCGACAACCTGCTGCTGAGGATGAAGCCGGACGACTGGCAGGACGTCGTCAACACCAATCTCAATTCGGCCTACCGCTTGTGCAAGGCGTGCCTGCGCGGAATGCTGAAGGCACGGCGCGGGCGCATCATCAACCTGTCCTCCGTGGTGGGCGTCGCCGGAGCGGCAGGGCAGGCCAACTACGCGGCGGCCAAGGCCGGACTGCTTGGCTTCACCCGCGCGCTGGCGCTGGAAGTGGCCACGCGGGGCATCACCGTGAACGCCATCGCACCCGGCTATATCGAAACCGACATGACCGCAGGCGTCGCCTCCGAGCGAAAGAATGCGATCGTCACGCAGATTCCGGCCGGACGCGCCGGTTCACCGCTCGACGTGGCCGGCGCCGCCGTCTTCCTGGCGTCGCCCGCGGCCTCCTACGTCACCGGGACCGTGCTGCACGTGAACGGCGGAATGTGGATGGGCTGACTCCCGATCGGACCCATCGGGACTTCACCTGCAAATGCCCGTCGGGGCAGGGTTTCCGTTAGAATACGCGCTTCGGCATTACTGTCGGGTTTGCCCGGCTCCCAGGGGAATTGGATCTATGAGCAATGTTGAACAACAGATCAAAGCGATCATCGCCGAGCAGCTTGGCGTGTCCGAATCCAGCATCACGAACGAGTCCTCGTTCGTGGACGACCTGGGCGCCGATTCGCTCGACACCGTGGAACTGGTGATGGCGCTTGAGGAAGAGTTCGAAACCGAGATCCCCGACGAAAACGCCGAGCAGATCACTACCGTTCAGGAAGCAATCGACTTCATTTCCGCCCGCCTGGAGGAATAGCCGAACCGGCGCGGCCGGGCTATCGTGCTGACAAGCCCCAGCGTGATATCCGGCACACCCGGCCGCCAGGAGCAATTCTCATGAAAGGACGTCGCGTAGTCGTGACGGGCGCCGGAGCGATTACGCCCGTCGGCAACGATCCCGAGACCGCCTGGCAGTCGGTCCTTGAGGGCAGGAGCGGCATCACGGCCCATGAGGAACTGCCCAATATCGGGGCTTTCTCTTCGAGAATCGCAGGATTGATCCGCAACTTCGATCCTACGGAGTACATGGAGCCTCGCGAGGTCCGGCGGTTCGACGCATTCAACCATTACGGCGTCGCGGCCGGCATCCAGGCGCTACGCTCTTCGGGGCTCGTGATCGATGAATCGAACGCGGACCGGGTAAGCGTCTACGTGGGCTCGGGCATAGGCGGCATCCGCACCATCGAAGCCTCGCATGAGCGCTACGCCGAGCAGAACAACCCGCGGCGCATTTCGCCTTTCCTGGTTCCCGGCATTATCGTGAACATGCCCGCCGGCCTGCTCTCGATACAAACCGGCGCCCGCGGCCCCAACATCGCAACGGCCACCGCCTGCTCCACGTCCACGCACTCGATCGGCCTCGGGGCGCGATCGATCGCCTACGGTGAAACCGATGCCTGCATTGCCGGTGGCGCCGAGCACTGCATCGCCTATCTGGGCATCGGCGGCTTCTCCTCCGCCCGCGCCCTGTCGCTGCGCAACGACGAGCCGGAACGCGCCAGCCGGCCCTGGGACCGGGACCGGGACGGTTTCGTGCTCGCCAGCGGCGCCGTATGCCTGATGCTGGAGGAATTCGAGCATGCCCGCGCGCGCGACGCGGAAATAATTGCCGAAGTCATCGGTTTCGGAATGAGCAGCGACGCGTATCACATCACGGCGCCGGCGGAAGACGGGGCGGGCGGGGCCGCCTGCATGCGTGCCGCGCTCAAGGACGCGGGCCTCGACCCCGGAGAAGTGGACTACATCAACGCCCACGCCACGTCCACGCCGCTGGGCGACCTGGTCGAGACCGTCGCCATCAAGGACGTTTTCGGCGACCATGCCGCGCGCGTGGCGGTGAGTTCCACCAAGTCGATGACCGGCCACCTGCTGGGCGCCGCCGGTGCGCTGGAGGCGCTCTATTCGATCCTGGCGATACGCGACGGCGCGGTTCCTCCCACCATCAACCTCGACAATCCCGGCGAGGGCTGCGACCTTGACTACGTGCCCGGCACGGCGCGCGACATGCCCGTGCGGGTAAGCATGAGCAATTCCTTCGGGTTCGGCGGCACCAACGGCTGCCTGGTCTTTCGCGGGGTCTGATGACCCGCAGCGCCAAGGCAGTGGTTGCCGGGTTGGCCGCGGCGGCCCTCCTCGCGCTTGCCGGGCTGTATTCCGCACGGCTGGCGCTGGAAAATCCCCTCGCTGCCGGGTCCGCCGATCGGACCGTGATCGTCGAACCGGGCGACTCGCTGAATGCGGTGGCCGCGCGGCTTGAGGAGCGGATGATCCTCGAGCGGCCCTGGTTGTTCAAGCTGGCGGCCTATGTGACGGGAACCTCGGCGCGCATACAGGCAGGCGAATACCGGGTCGGAGCAGGGGACACCCATCGCCTGCTCATCGATCGCATGGTTCGCGGCGAGGTCGTCCAGCACTACTTCACCATCATCGAAGGCTGGACCGTGCGCGAACTTCTTCGGGCTCTGCCCGGCGCGAAGCCGCTCGTTTCCACGCTGCAGTCGCAGGATGCGGAAGGCCTGGCCGGAGAACTGGCGCTTGGACATGGGAATGCCGAGGGATGGTTCTTCCCGGACACCTATGCCTATACGCGCGGCGAAACCGATGCCGACCTGCTTCAGCGGGCCCACGCGCTGATGCGGGACCGATTGCAGGCGGCCTGGGCGGAGCGCGCCGCAGGAGTGCCCCTGGACGATCCCTACGAGGCCCTGATCCTGGCGTCCATCATCGAGCGCGAGACCGGGATCGACGCCGAGCGTCCGGTCATCGCGGGCGTGCTCTCCCGACGGCTTGAACGGCGCATGCGCCTTCAGGTAGACCCCACGGTGATCTACGGGCTCGGCGAGTCGTACGCGGGCGACATCACCCGGACCCACCTGCGCGAAGACACGCCGTACAACACCTATACGCGATACGGACTGCCGCCCACGCCCATCTCGCTGCCCGGCGAGCCGTCCCTTCAGGCGGCCGTGCAGCCGCGGCCGGGCGAATTCCTGTACTACGTGGCTTCCGCGGACCTCGACGGCAGCCACGTGTTCAACGAGACGCTGGACGGACACAACGCCGCGGTCGCGATGCTCGTTCGCAGCCAGCGCGCGCAACAGCGGCAACGCGCGCGTTGACCGACGCCGCCCCGAACGCGGCCTGGCAGGCTATGCTTCAACCGATATGAGCCGCGGACGATTCGTAGTTCTGGAGGGCATTGAAGGCGCGGGCAAGTCCACTCACACCGCCTTCCTGGCCGGCTGGCTCAAGGAGCGGGGCATCGCCATCGTTGCGGCCCGGGAGCCGGGCGGTACCGCGCTCGGAGAACGGCTCCGGGAGATACTCCTGGATCCCGAAGTGACCGGCATGCCGCCGCTGGCGGAGTTGCTGCTGATGTTCGCGGCGCGCAGCGCATCATTGAGGGAAGTGATTCTGCCCGCGCTCGACCAGGGTTCATGGGTGATCTGCGACCGCTTCGTGGACTCCAGTTACGCCTATCAGTCGTACGGGCGCGGAATTCCCCTCAAGTACGTGGAGACGCTTGAAAAGCAGGTGCTGGGCGGCCTGCGCCCCGACCTCACCATTCTTCTCGATACTCCGGTCCGTCTCGGACTCTCGCGCAAGGCCGGTCCGCAAGAGGGTGACCGGTTCGAGCGCGAGAGCCGGGATTTCTTCGGGCGGGTGCGCGCCGGGTATCTCGAGCGGGCCGCGCTGGGAGGCGACGGCTACCGCATCGTCGATGCGTCGAAATCGCTGGAGGAAGTGCAAGCGGACCTGAAGGCCGCGGTTCGCCGGCTGGCCGACTTTTAGCGTCGTGAACCGGACGGAGCTTCCCTGGCTGGAGCCGCTTGAGGCCGAACTTGCGGCCCAGATCGAATCGGGCCAACTTGCTCACGCCCTGCTGGTGCACGGTCAGCAAGGGACCGGAAAACGGCGCCTTGCCGCGTGGCTGGCGCAGCAGCTATTGGATTCCGACCGTCCCGTATGGCCGGCGGAATCCGCGCCCGAAACCACCCTGCACGCGAATCTTCACCCCGCCGCGCCGGAACCGGGCAAGTTGCTTTCGGTGGAGCGAATCCGGGAACTGATCGATTTCATGCTGCTGAGCACCTACGGCTCGGGCGTCCGCGTCGCAACGATCTGCCCGGCGGAATCGATGACCCGGTCAGCCGCCAACAGCCTGCTGAAGATTCTCGAGGAACCGCGGCCGAACAGTTACATCCTCCTGGTCGCGGACGATCCGGCGCAACTGCCGGCTACGATCATCAGCCGCTGCCGACTGCTGCGTTCTCCGGCCGTACCAGGGGACACGGCGCTGGCCTGGCTCACACAGCAGGACCCGGACGCGAACTGGGAAAACGCCTTGCGCCTGGCGGGAGGCGGACCGCTCGCGGCGCGACAATTGCATTCCGACGGCCTGGACGAACGCGCCCGGAAGATGAGCGGCCAGTTGGCCGGCCTGGAACGGCGGGCTTCAACGCCGCTGGAAGTGGCGCGGAGCTGGAAGGACCTGCCGATGCGCTTTTGCTGCGACTTCCTGTTTCGTTGCGCGTTTCGCCGGATCAGCGACTGGACCGTGAATGAAAATAATGCCTACAAGCAGAGATTTTCAGTCTTGTCCGCGGATTTGCAGCAGCAGATGATCAGGCACGGCTTCGTACACCTGGACAACGTAATGGACTGCCGCCGCATCGAACGCTTCACGCCGAACACGGAACTGGCCGTAACGGTGCTGCTCAAGGACTGGTACGGCGGGTTCGGCACGCAACGGTGAGTATCCCCGGCTTCTACTCCCTGGTGCTCGAGGACGCCGATTCGGTTTCCGCGGCCTGGCTGCCGTTCCTCGAGCCGGGCGGACTGTTCGTTGCGACCCGCCGGGATCATTTCCCGGGAGAAGAAGTGGTGCTCCTGCTGCAGCTTCCCGATGGCGAAAAACACAGCGTCGCCGGCAGTATCGCGTGGATTAGCGCGGACGATCTTTCAGGACCGCGGCGCCCAGGCGCCGGCGTGGCCCTGGACGGCGAAGAGGGGCACGCGCTGGCGGAAACGATCCGGCGAATTGTCGGCGACAGGCCTTCTCCCGCCGAAGCTCTCCTGGCCCACTGCTGAATCGCGCTTTTTTCTTGCCGGCCCCTTCAGCGCCAGCCGGCGAATCGCACAACGCGTTGCGGGGCGCTCTGGACGCGGCATTCGGGGCGCAGTTTATCCGCGCCCAGCAGATACCAGTAGCGGCGGTGGGCATAGCCCAGGCGGATCCCCGAATCGCCGGTGAAACACCAGTTTCGATACTCTTCCGGCGCCAGCAGCATCCTGTCGGGGGCTTCCCCCAGCCAGGCCGAGGCGTCCAGGATTTCCTGGCGCCGGTCGGCGCGCCGGCGCCCGAAGTGGGTGACCGGTAGGTCGATGTGCAGCATCTGCTGGGCCCGCCAATCGGCCAGTCCCAGTTCCGTGCCCGGGGGCAGTGCCTGAAGGGCCGCAGACGTTATCGTCTTGCCGGAACGCCCCTCATTGAGCAGCGAGAACGAGCCCCAGCCCAGCAGCATCCAGAACAGGACGATGATGCACCCCGTGACCGCGGGCGCCCTGCGGCTGCCGGCGGACAAAAGGCCCGCCAGGCCCGCGGCGCTGGCCACGATCACCAGCGGCACGACCACGGGATGGACCGAGTTGATCTCCAGAAGCAACGCGAGCCGTCCGGGATTCAGAAGGTTGAACCAGAAGGGCGAACCGTCCGAAAGCGACGTAACCGCGAGCTCGTCGGCCGGCGTCACGCCATACACGCTCAGCATGGAAAAGAGCAGGGCCAGCAGCACGGCCATCATCCCGACCCAGAGCGCGAGGCGGCAGCTCCCGCGCTGCAGGGCGCCGGCGAGATGCGGGCCGCAGGCGAGCGCCAGGGCCGGGATGACCGGCAGAAAATCGGCCGCCCGCTTCGCCTGGCTGACCGATATGAGAAGCAGGACGGCGGCTGCCCAGACGAGGAAGCAGAGCAGGGCGGGATCGCGTGCGCGCAGGCCGTCGCCCCAGCCATAGCGCATCCAGGGAAGCGTCAGCACCAGGGGGAAACAGGCCCAGGGAGCGACCTGCAGAACGTAGTACCAGAACGGGTAGAGATCGCTCCAGGATGCGGGGCCGCGGCCAAGCGGCCAGGCTTCCGGCAAGACCAGCCTGTAAGCGGCCACGGCTCCACTGTCGGAGTTCCACAGAAGGGCCAGCCAGACCGCCGGAATCGCCACAAGCACGGCAGGACCCGCCAGCAATCCGAGGTTCCACCGGGCCGGCCTCAGCAGCCAGCCGCGGCGCGCCGCCCAAAGCCAGGGCGCCAGCAGCAGGAGCGGCAGCAGGCCGGACGCGTCAATCAGCAGGCCCAGCGCACAAGCCAGGCAGCCGAGAACGAAATGCCCCGGGGCGGGGCCCAGCAACAGGTGGCGGGACAACCCGTAGACGCCGGACACGATGAAGAAGCACAACACCACGTCGCCACCGGCGCCGTGCGCCTGCAACGCGAACTGGACGCAGCCCAGCATCGCTACACCGGCCCAGAGACCGGCCGCATCGTCCCAGAGCCGGCGCGCCAGGTCGCAGGTCATCCACAGCATGCCGATTCCGGCCAGCAGGGACGGCAGGATGAATCCGATCCTCATCCCGAAAAGCCACTGAAAAACCGCCAGTATCCAAAGGTATAGCGGCCCTTCCTTGACGAACAATTCACCCGCGAGCGTCGGCGCCAGCCAATCGCCGGAGCTGAGCATTTCCGCGGCGGCCAGCGCGTTTTCCGGCTCGTTGGGCGGCCAGGGATCGCGCAAGCCGAAACCCGCTGTCAGTATCAGCAATGCGGCGCCGAACAGGATCAGCGAACGGGCCCGGTCTCTCATACCACAAGTGTATCGCCGGACAGGCCACACTTATAATCCTGTCCGCGACTACTGTCCGCCTGCACCGGCGCCCGGAAGCCTATGACCATACGAACCGATGCACTGATCGTTGGCGCGGGTCCCTGCGGACTGTTCCAGGTGTTCGAACTCGGACTGCTGGGCATCAGCGCGCACCTGGTCGATGCCTTGCGGGAGCCCGGCGGGCAATGTACGGAACTCTATCCGGACAAACCCATCTACGACATTCCGGCCATACCGGTGCTGAACGCCCAGGACCTGGTGGATGCGCTTTTGCAACAGATCGAACCCTTCAAACCCACCTTCCACCTGGGCGAGGAGGTGACGGTGGTCCGGCCGCTGGGGGAAGGGGAGGGCTTTCACGTCGAAACGGGGGCGGGGACGCAATTTCATGCGCAGACGCTCTTTATCGCCGGCGGCGTGGGCTCGTTCCAGCCCCGCAAGCTTCGCCTGGACGGCGCGGAAACCATAGAGGGCCGGCAGCTTCACTACCGGGTAAAGGATTCCTCCCGTTTCCGCAGCAGGCGCCTGCTGATACTCGGCGGCGGCGACTCCGCGCTGGACTGGGCGCTGGAGCTGAGCGGAATCGCCGAATCCGTGACGCTCGCGCACCGGCGTGACGAGTATCGTGCGGCGCCGTCCTCGGTGGCGCAGTTCAGGGAGCTGGTCGGCCAGGGCAGGGCGCAGCTGTACGAGAAGGCCCGTGCAACTTGCCTGCATCTTGCCGGGGAAGACCTCAAGGCGGTCACGCTTACGGTTGAGGATGTCGAAAGAGATCCTCTGGGAGTTGATGATTTACTTGTATTTTATGGATTGGCCCCCAAGCTGGGGCCGATCGCCGGCTGGGGACTGGACCTGAACCGCAAGACCGTGAACGTGGATCCGGAAAAATTCCAGACCAACATCCCCGGGATTTTCGCCATCGGCGATATCTGCCACTATCCGGGCAAGAAGAAGCTGATCCTGAGCGGTTTTCACGAAGCCGCCCTGGCGGCCTTCGCGGCCAAGGCGATACTCACGCCCGGCAAGAAAGTCCACCTGCAGTACACGACCACCAGCCCCATCATGCACAAGCGCCTGGGGCTGACCGACTGAACGGCCTATCCGGCGGCCTGCGACTCCGGCATGGCGGCCAGGATGGCCTCTTCGAACTGTTCCTCGCTGTGTCCGCCCAGAAGCGTCCGGACGATTGATCCGTCCGGGCCGATCACGTAGTTCGCCGGCATGACGCCCGGCCAGAACGGGTCCAGCTCCTCCACCAGCAGATAGTCCTCGAACTCCCCGTTGAGGTAGCTGTGCCATTCGGGAAACCGCGTCTCGATGAATTCAGGGACCAGCCAGGACGCGTCCGCCTGGTCGTCCAGCGAGATCGCGACGAGCGCGAACCGGGACGGGTCCAGCTTCTCGCGCAGGTTGATCAGCGCAGGAATCTCGTGGATGCAGGGGCCGCACCAGGTGGCCCAGAAATTGACCAGCACCACCTTGCCCCTATGGCCTTCCAGCAGCGGAAGCAGATCGTCCGCCCGAACCCACTCAAGCTCGGTCGCATCGTCGTTTTCCGCCGGACCCGCTGTATCGTCCGCCGGCCAGGCGGCAGGGGAGGCCAGCGCCAGGATCGCCGCGGCGGCCGCAGGAGCGGTCCGCCAAAAAGGTGTATGATTTAGGGTTGTTCGAATAGGGTTCACGGGAGCTAGCCTTATGTTCAAGAAGGCATACTTTAGCGCATTGGCGCTGTTGGCCGCGTTTCTCTTCCTGCCGTCCACGGCTTGGACTCAAGCCGAGATCCTCTACCAGAACGAACTGGGGTTGCCGGACAGGGCCGCCTTCAGCCCCGAGGTTGCGGTATCCGGCAGCGGCGAAGTGTACGTCGTGTTTCTGGACCGGCCCGATCCGACCGGACCGCCTCCCAAGCGCAAGCACGGCGAACACAGCCATCGATCCTCGGTGGACTTGTGGATCGCGCGTTCCGACGACGGCGGGTCCAGCTTTCAGGCCCCGTCCATGGTCAACCATGAACGCGGCGTGATCTGGGGTTTCCAGGTCAGCAAGCCGCGCGTCAGCATCGACAACCACGGCTCAGTGCACATTTTCTATCCGGGCAACGCGCAGTCCAGCCAGACGCGGCTGGACGTAATCGCCTCGCAATACACGCGTTCGCTCGACAGGGGCGCCACGTTCTCGGAACCCGTAATGCTGAACTCGCACGTCAAGAAGGACGGGCGGGGGCTATTGGGTGAAGAACTCGGCGCGGCGCACGCCTTCGGCACCATGGGGGTGGCGCCCGACGGCACCGTTCACACTTTCTGGCTCGACACCCGTTACATGGGTGGTCCCAGCATGGGAGCCACGCTGTTCACCGCCTCATCGAAAGACGGCGGAGCAACATTCGGCACCGAGATTGAATTTGCCCGCGACGTGGTCTGCCCCTGCTGTCAGCTGGTAGCGGACTTCGTGGGCGACGAGGCGGTGCTGGTCTCCTACCGGCACGTGTTCGACGACGGCTCCCGCGACAGCGTGGTGCTGCGTTCCACGGACGACGGGCAAACCTGGCCCGAATTGGCCCGCTTGCCGATCGATCCCTGGTATATCGGCGGCTGCCCGCTCAAGCCCACCGACATGGCCGTGAACGAGAACTACGTGTATTCCGTGTCGTTCTCCGCCGGGCCCGAACACCAGGGCGTGTGGTTCAGCCGCTCGCGAAACGCTGCCCTGGACTTCGAGGAAGCGCTGCCCATGCACCCGGACTCCAAGTACAGCGACGCGCCGGTCATTACCGTGACGCCCAGCGGGGTAGTGCGGGTGGTCTGGCATTCGCGCGAAGGCCGCAAGAGCCCGTACCGGCTGTACATGTCGGAATCCTACGACCACGGCGAGACTTTCTCGGCCCCGTGGGAATTGCCGACGCCTGAGGGCCAGTCACGCTTCCCGGTCATGGCGACGGACGCCGACGGGAATTCGCACGTGGCCTGGGAGCAGCAGGTGAAGATAGGCGAGATCGTAACCACCGAAGTGCACGTAATGGGCATCGCAGCGCCCAGCACGGGCCCCACCACGGTCATCGCCAGCCTGGGCCAGGGCGGCGAATAGAAAGCAGCCGCCTTCGCGGCTTTACACGTAGCCCCCCGTCCAAGGGGGGCGTGGGTCTGCAGCGCGTCCGCGAGCGCCTAGAACGGCTTGGCGAGGCCGAGGAAGGCCAGCACGAGCGACGTACCCCAGAACAGGTAGACCACCTTTTTCGAACGCCCGAGCATCGTCGTGAATATTGCTTCCACCTCGGGCGTCGAACCTTCCGCGGTCAGCCGCCGGAATCCGGTCCCGATATCGGCCACATAGACCCTGAGCCACAGGCCGAGGTATACCAGCACGCCGAACAGCATGACTTTCAGCCCCAGCCAGTTGCTGCCGAAGCCGATATCCATCACCAGCGATACGGCGCCGACAATCACCAGCGCAGGGGCCACAACCCAGCGAAGGCGGTTGTCGATCATGCGAAAGGTGCTGCCCGCGGAAGGGCCCCTGTTCAGGTAAACCGCCCAGGACAGCACCAGCCACGCCAGGAACGCCACCCAGACCACCCATAGCCAGATCCCCGTCACCGGGCTAAGGCCCAGACCGTCGGCAAGCGTCAGGCCAACAGGGAACATCAGAATCAGGCAGGAACGCGGCAGCAGGTCGATCCACAGCATGGCGGTGAGGAAGCGCCGCCGTTCCTCGATCGGGAGTTCGGCCTTGCAGATGTAGTGGGTGGTGACGTAAACCCCCCAGTCCGGCCCCAGCCAATAGACGAACAGCACCAGGTGCCCGTAGAGGACGAAAGTGTGGAAGTCCATAACTTACCTCATACTTTACATAATATGTATTATGCCCAAATTATTGGAGGGAGCCTGGGTGGGAAGGCGTCGCGCCTTCCTGGAGGGCGAGACGCCCTCCCTCCATCAGCCCGCCCGCGGCTTGGCGAACAGCATTTGAGCGTCGCCGATCGTGCGCTCCGCAAACCCCGCCTCGCAGTACCGGAAGTAGAACTCGTACATACGCAGGAATTCCTCGGAATATCCAAGCTCGCGAGCCGCCTGCCATTTTTGCCGCAGCGCCTCCGCCCACAACCGCAACGTGCGCACGTAGTGACTGCCGATGTCCTCCATGCGCACCAGGCGGAAGTCGGTCCGCCGGCGCACCGCGCCCATGATCGCCTCGACCGACGGCAGGAACCCTCCCGGAAAGATGTAGCGCTTGATGAAGTCCACGCGCTTGACCGCGTCCCGGTAGGCCTGGTCGGTAATCGTTATGGCCTGCAGCGCCATCAGGCCGTCCGGCTTCAGCAACTCGCTGCAGCGCCTGAAGAACAGGTTGAGGTACTGGGCGCCCACCGCTTCGATCATCTCGATGGATATCAACCGATCGAACTGCCCGCCGGTGTCCCGATAGTCCTGCATCCGAACCTCCACCAGATCTTCAAGCCCCGCGGCCTTTACCCTTTGCACCGCCTCGGCGTGCTGCCGCTCGGAAATCGTGATGCTGACCACCCCGCAGCCGTATTTCCGGGCCATGTGAATGGCGCAGGCGCCCCAGCCGCTTCCGATCTCCAGGACCCGCAGGCCCGGTTTCAGTTGCAGCATTTCGCACAAACGGTCCAGTTTGGCGATCGAGGCCTCTTCCAGGCTGGCATCCTCGGACGGGAAGAATGCGCAGGAATACAGCATGGTGGGATCGAGAAACAACTGGAAGAAGTCGTTCCCGACGTCGTAATGCGCGGAAATGTTGCGCCGGGAGCCCGTACGGGTATTGCGCCGCAGGGCGTGCCCTATTCCGCGCGGGACCGCGCCCAGCGCCGACAGCGGGCCTCCCAGGCCCTCCACCACGTCCTGGTCGCGCAGCATCAGCCTGAGCAGGCCGGCCAGGTCGGGAGAGCGCCACTGGCCGTCCATAAACGATTCCGCCGCGCCCAGCGCGCCGCCCGTCGCGATCGCCCGCCAGCAGCCGCTGTCCAGCACTTCAAGCGTTACCTGTGGAAGCTCCCCTGAATTGCCTTGTCCGCCCAGGATCCGCTCTTGGCCTGCCTCCAGTACTTTCAGCCGACCATGCGCAAGCCGGGCCAGGCGTTTTTGCACCGGCCGCCGCCACACTGACACAGGCAGTTCAGCCTTCTCCCGCGCGTTCACGATCCCGGGTGCGCCAGCGGCTTGACGCCCTTCAGCCAAAGGCGCAGTGCATTGAGATGGATGCGTAACGTGACGTTGGCGGTCATCAGCGGATAGCGCAGCAGGCTGCGGGCCAGCACGCCGCCCGTGACCGGCCGCCGGGTTAGCGCCAGGCTGGTCTGAAGCGTGGCCTGCTCCTCCTTGAGCACCTCGATGCTCAACGACAGCCGCTCACCGGGCGGGCCTGCCCAGCAGCGATAGGACATGTCCATCGGAATGAAAGGAGATACGTGCATTTCCTTATTGAAATCAAATAATTGCCCCCTACCCCCAGATTTTGCCTCAGCAGCCGGCAGCACGTAGCACACGCGCTCTTTCCAGGGCGTGTTGCTGACCTCCAGCACGTAGCAGCGCGGTGTCGGGCTGTCCCCATCGAAGCAGTAATAGACCGAAATCGGGTTGAAGATGTAGCCGAAATAACGCAGGTGCGTCAGCAGCCGGACCGGTCCGTCCAAGCGCAGGCCGCTGCGTTCGCGCACCAGCGACCGCACCCCCTCGGCGAGGTTGTCGCATTTTCCGTCCAGGTGGTCGCTCGACAGGAAGCGCGCGATCGCCGGTCGCCGCGTGGACCAAAACCACCTGCCGGAGAAGACCTGGTCCAGCTCGTCCAGGTCCACGTACGCCATGAACAGGCGGTATTGAAACGCGTGCCTAGCCGGCCTGTGCCGGATATGCCTGACCCAACCCTCGTAGATCGCGCTGTGCATATGCGAATTTTGCCTGATTCTCCGGTTTTGCCGCCCACTCGCGCACGCTGCCCGCCGCCTTGAGTCCGCTGACGAGGCCGTCCTCGTGGAAACCCCACCCGGTCCAGGCGCCGCAGAAGAACCGGTTTCCGCTGGCGTTCAGCTCCTCCACCCTGCCCTGCGCGGCGAACGCCTCGGCGCTGAAGATCGGATGCGCGAAGCTGAGCCTGCGGATGACTCTGTCGCGGCGTGGATGACGCAGCGGATTGAGCGTGACGCAAATCGGTTCAGGCGACTGAAGATGCTGCAGTACGTTGAGGTTATAGGTAACGGAAGCCGCGCGTCCGCTGTCGGGGGCGCGATAGTAGTTCCAGGAAGCCCAGGCCAGCCGTCGCCGGGGGAGGACGCTGCGATCGGTATGCACGACCGCCTCGTTGCGCTGATACCGTATCGCACCCAGTACCTGCCGTTCGAGCGGGGTCGGGTCCCCGAGCAGGCGCAGCGCCTGGTTGCTGTGCACCGCCAGCACGGCGGCGTCGAAAGTTTCAACGCCCCGATCGGTTTCGACGTGAACTTCGCCGCCCGCCGATTCAAGCGAGCGTACCGGCAAATTTGCCCTGACCCGGCCGCCGAAACCGCACAGCACGGCGTCCACGTACCGGTCGGCGCCACCCGGAATCATCCGCCACTGGCGGTGCCCCTTGGCTCCCAGCAGCATGTGGTTGGCCATGAAGCGCAGCAGGTAGAGGCTCGGGTAGCGCTCGATCGATTGCACGGAGCACGACCAGATGGCCGCTGTCATCGGCAGCAGGTAGTCGTTGACCAGCTCGGGGCCGTAACCACCCTGCCCGAGGAACTCCGCCACGCTGGTCTCTGCCAGCTCCCCTCCCCTTTCCGCCAGCGCCCTGTTGGCGTCGCGATTGAACCTCAGAATGTCCCGCAGCATCCGATAGTGCCTGGGGCGTAGCAGGTTACGCCGTTGCGCGAACAGCTTGTTCATCGTGCTGCCGTGGTATTCCAGGCCGGACTGGTCGCAGCGCATGCTGAAGCTCATCTCCGTGTCCCGCGCGGGAATGTCCAGGTCCTGCAACAACCGGGTGAAGTGCGGGTAATTGGCCTCGTTGAACACCATGAATCCCAGGTCCGCCCGGTATTCCTGCCCGTAGCGCTCGAATTCCAGCGTGCGGGTATGGCCACCCGGCCTTTCGCGCGCCTCGAACAGTGTCACCTCATGTTCGCCGTCCAACTCCCTGGCCGCGGCAAGCCCGGAAATTCCTGCGCCGATGACGGCGATACGGAGGCGGTTCGTCGTCCCGAACCGAGTTACTTCAACGTCCATCCGGCTATAATTCGCAGTTCTCGCGCGCGCCGGATTCAGGCGCAGGCAGCAAGGAGCCCGGGAGGGATCGATTGGTGAGGACCGCAACGCGCAAAGCGCAGCAAAAGGCTCGAGTGGTAGTCATAGGAATGATCGCCTTTCACCTGGCCTGCTTCGGCGCCATCTACACGGGCGTGAGCTGGACCGCCGTGATCGTCGCGGCCGTGCTCTACTTTCTGAGGGCCTTCGGCGTCACCGCGGGTTTTCACCGCCTGCTCGCCCATTCCTCGTACAGCGCATCCCGCCCCGTGCGCTTTCTGCTGACCTTCATGGGAAGCTGCGCCACCCAGGGCGGTCCGTTGTGGTGGGCCTCGCATCATCGCCGCCACCATCGCTATTCCGAGCGCGAAGGCGACGTGCATTCGCCGGTTCAACGCGGTTTCTGGTATGCGCATATCGGATGGATGTGGGATGCGGTGTGCTTCTCGGGCAACTACGCCAACATCAAGGACCTTCACCGTTACCCGGAAATCCGGATTCTACAGAAAGGCTACGTTTTCCTGATCCTGGGCCAGGCTGCATCCCTTTTCGGCCTGGGCGCGCTGCTCAACTGGCTGAACCCGAACCTGGGAACCAGCGGGTTGCAAATGCTTGTGTGGGGATTCTTCATCAGCACCGTGGCCCTGTGGCACGCCACTTTCATGGTGAACTCGGTCTGCCATCTGTGGGGCACGAAGCCGAACCCCGCCGGTGACGGCAGCCGCAACAACTTCCTCGTGGCCCTGCTGACCCTCGGAGAAGGCTGGCACAACAACCACCACCGCTGGGCCTACTCGGCGCGGCACGGGCTGCGCTGGTGGCAGCTCGACATCACCTGGCTGGGCCTGCTTGTCATGAAGCACCTTCGGCTGGTCCGTGATCTCCGCCTGCCCGCCCGGAGAGTGGCGCCCGCGCAAACCTGAGGTAGCCCCGGTAGCGAACGACAAATCCCGCCATCGGCAGGCGGACCTCCACGTCGAAACAGAATCGATTGCCCTTCGCGTATTCGTAAGAATCGCCACTCGGCATCAAGCTGCGCGGTAGCGGCAATCCGAGAAAACTCCATCCCCGCATAACCAGGTGAAGGCGTTCAGGGTCCGGAACCAGGGCCATTGCGAACGTCAACGGGCCGAACCGCTCGCACAGCAGGCGTTCGAAGCGACCGGAGCCCGCGCTGAAAGTGCTGGAAAACTCCTGACCCCCGAAATTGCGCGTCCACTTGTCGTAATCCCCATGGCGCTTGAAAGTCACCGACACAGGCACGTTCTCGCCGGCGGCGGGAAACCGCATGATCCAGGCCAATATCCGCGCCAGCACTCCCCTGCCCCGCGTGATGGATGCCGCGCCGCGGATCGTCAGCTTCGGCCCGGCACTATGCACGGCCTTGAGAACGTCAGGAACCGATTGCCATGCCGTGCCGAGAATCCGCGCATGCAGGCATTGCTGGCCGGTTCCCGCGCCGCTGCGTACGCCGATGGAGATAGGCCGTTCCGCGAACACGCGCGCGTAGTCGGATAACTCCAGCTCCGCGGTCGCGGGTCGGGCGCCCGCCCTGGGCGGCCGGCCGTCCAGCCAGTTGCGGACAATGGCCTCCACCGCCATCGACGGAATGTAGAGGCCGTGATGGCCCTCCGCCAGGAGGTGCGCCGATCGGCTGATGTCCGCTCCGTCCGCGTCCCTGCCTCTCACTTCCACGAACATGCCGCCCCGATGCTCGCCCCAGCGCACATTGTTGGCCGTCGAGTGAATGAGCCGTGCGAGCGGCGCCAGCGAAGGGACCAGTCCCAGCCTTACCAGTCCGGCAAACCAGCGCAGCAGGCAGTGCAGGATCGCGGGTTCCGGGGCGGCGCCCATCCAGATGTCCCTCACCTCCGGCCATTCATCGGCCAGCAACTGCAGGTCCGGCACATCGACCAACGAAAACATGCGCGGGCACAGCGGAATTTCGCCCGGCGGCGCAATCGTGAATCTTCTCGTTTCGCGCAAGGCGCGTGCGGTTTGTTCGCTTCCTTGCCGCCGCACCGGGATTCCCTTGCCCGCGTAACCGGCAATGGCTCGGATCACGTTGTATCCGACGCCGGCATACGGGGAAGGCGCGATCCCTCCCGTTATCGAATCAATGCGCCCGAAATCGTTCGCGAGATCGCGAACCAAGGCGGCCGACAGCACGGGAAAACTGCTGACGCCAGACAAAACCACCAGGCCTTTCTCCCGTGCTGCGCTATCAAATTGCCGGATGCCCCGAACGAAATCGGGGCAGTCGGAGAGATCGAGATAATGCGTGCGCGTGGCCAGCGCCGCCTTGACGACGCGATAGGGCTCCTTCCCGTAAGCCTGGAACGGCCCGGACGCATCCACAACGATGTCCGGATTGACCTTCTCGATCTGCCGGTCCACATCCCCGTCACGATCGACTGCCAGTGCTTCACGAGCGGCCCCGGGTGGGATCGCGTGACAGAAAGCCAACGCGGCGGACTTCGAGCGGCCCGCTATTACTAGTGAGACCCGCCGTTCGCGGCAAAGCAATTCCGCCAATCGGCCGCCGAATGTGCCGTAACCTCCTATGATGAGCAAGCGGAGGCTTTGATTTTTCACGTTACCTTTCCTGGATGAGGACGGGGACGCCCTCTTTCCCAAGGTGCATGTTCGCTAGGGCTGATGGATCAGTTCGAGTTCGAGGGCGCCCTGCCCTGACTGCCAGGCGCCCTGCGCCTCATAGTCACCGGAGCCGGCCGTTGTTTGCCCGCCGGCGGACAGGCGGGCGGTAATCGCCAGTTCGGACTGGTCGGAGATCTTTGCGCCCGGGAGCATGGCGTCGGCGTCGCTCAGCCGGACTTCCAGCGGGAAACGAGCGCCGTCCACGCGCTTTGCGGCCAACGGTGGGCCGGCCTGCCCGGGAATGCGCGCCACGATGAACAACACGGCGCCGGGTGGCGGAGATGCGGGCGGCCCCAAGGTCAGGCGAAGCTCCACGTTGCCTTCCGCGGCGCCTGCCCCGCTCGTGTCTGCACGCGCTCCGAGGCGATTCAGTTCGCCCTCGACAATGGCCCGCACCTCGGGCGTGACCGGACCCTCCAGCATCGTCCTCCAGCGCTGCACGGCGATTACGTCCTGGCCCGTTGCGCTGGCCCGCAGGCCGCCGTACCAGAGTCCCTTGGGGTTGGAGGGGTCCGCCAGCAGCACCTGCTCGACCATTTCGCCCGCGTCCTCCAGCAGCCGCTGGGGGTTGCCGAGGATCAGCGCTTCGGCCTTGCCCATGAGCGCATCCATGTCCCGTCCCCCGGTCAGGTCCAGCGCCCGATCGAAGGATTGCACCGCCTCCGAATAACGCTCCACCTGGATGTAGGAAACGCCCAGCAGCATCCAGCCCCTGGGATCGTCCGGTGACGCTTCCAGCCTGGCGCGCAGAGGACCGATCAGTTCTTCCACCGTCGGGGGAGAACCGTCCTCGCCGACTTCAATGCCGGCATGGGCCCATTCGTAATTGCTGGACTGCAGGTAGATCAGCGCGGCCAGGACCGGAATCAGCAGACACGACGCGGTCAGGGCCGCTGTGCTTGCGGGCTTGCCGCGATCGCGCCACAACGACGGCGCGACGCAGGCCAGCGCCGCCAGGGCCAGAACCACGCAGATTGCGACGAAGCCGGCTGTCATGTCTTGTGCCCGGGCCCTAGTCCTCTTCGGGAATCGGCATATGCATGCGCCGCCGGATGACCAGCGCGATCGCGCCCAGCGCCAGGACCACGATCACGCCGGGGCCGATCCAGAGCAGCAGCGTATTGGGCGCAAGCCGCGGGCGGTAGAGCGCGAAGTCGCCATAGCGATCGAGCAGGAACTGCTTGACGTCGGCCTCGCTTGCGCCGTCCTCCACCATGCGGCGCAACTCGCGGCGCATGTCCCTGGCCAGCGGCGCGTCGGAATCGGCCAGGTTCTGGTTCTGGCAGACCATGCAGCGCACTTCTTCGAGCAGTTTGCGGTACAGGCTCTGCTGCTCGGCGGTCTCAAGCGGCGCCTCGGTATCCACGGCGGCGGCGGTTGCCGCCACCAGCACCAGCAGCGCTGCAGCCAGCTTGTTCATTGCGAACGACCCTCAAGGACCGGCAGGAACACGTCCGCGAATACGGCGCCGTCAAGCGGGCCCACATGCCGGTACCGCACGATGCCGTCGGCGTCGATCAGGAAGGTCTCCGGGGCGCCGTAGACGCCCCAGTCGATTCCGGCGCGCCCATCCGCATCAACGGCGATGGCCCGGTAGGGATTGCCCCTGAGTTGCAGCCACTCCATCGCGTCCGCGTTCCCGTCTTTCCAGTTGAGTCCGTAGAGCGGAGCGCCGGCGCGGCCCAGCGCCATCAGGAACTCATGCTCGACGATGCAGCCCGAGCACCAGCTTGCCCAGACGTTGAGCATCCACGGCCCCTCCTCAACATCCTGCAGGGAAAAGACAGTGTTGGGCTCCAGCAGCTCCGGCAGCGAGAATTCCGGCGCCGGGCGGCCGACAAGCGGCGACGGCACCAGGCTGGGGTCGCGGCCCAGGCTGACGCCGAAGAAATACACCATCACCAGCAGCACCGCGCACGGCAGCAACAGCACCCAGCGTATGCGCATGCGGCCCTCGCTCACGACTCGTCCTCTTTCGGCGCGGCTACCCGGTAGCGGCGGTCCGATATCGCAAGCAGTCCGCCCAGGCCCATGATCAGGGCGCCCAGCCAGATGAACCTCACCAGCGGCTTCACCTGCACCCGCACGCTCCAGGCCTCCTCGCCCAGCGGTTCGCCCAGCGCGACGAACAGGTCGTGGCGCCATCCCGGATCAATGCCGGCCTCGGTCATCGGACTCTGCTGCACTTCGTATACGCGCTTTTGCGGATAGAGCGTCGTCACCGGCCGGCCGTCGCGCGAAACGTTCACGACGCCCTGCGCGGCCCTGTAATTCGGCCCCTGCACGTCTTCGATGCGATCGAGCTGGAATTCGTAGCCGGACACTTCAAGGCTTTCCCCAAGCGCCAGACTGCGGTCCGTTTCCACCCCCCAGGCGGAAACGACTACGATGCCCAGCGTGGTGACGCCCAGTCCGCAGTGCGCCACCTGCATGCCCCAGGACGAGCGACTGGGTTTTGGACCGCGCCGCAACAGCCAGGCAGCAGGGTCGCGCAGCGCCGAAGCGATCACCCATACGGCGATCAGGATACCGATGCCGGTCAAAACGCCCGCAAACCCATAGGCCGCGACGGTCAGGACAATCCCCGCAAGAACGGCGACCGCGGCCGGCACCCTGAGCTTTCGTCCCCAGTCGGCGGTATCGGTCGCCTTCCATGAAGCGTGCATGCCGGCGCCCACCACCAGCAGCAGCGGAAGCATGGGGAGGATGAAGACCAGGTTGAAATACGGCGGGCCCACCGAGATCTTGCCCATGTCCAGCGCGTCCAGCGCCAGCGGGTAGAGCGTGCCGAACAGGACCAGCACCGTGGCGGCGCTCAGCAGGACCGTGTTGACCAGCAGCGCGGACTCACGCGACACCAGCTTGAATCCCGTCTGGGGGTTGGTGGCCGCGTTCCGGAGCGCGTACAGCAGTAGCGCGCCACCCATCACGACCGCCAGGAACACCAGGATGAACAGCCCCCGCGCCGGGTCGCTGGCGAAGGCATGCACCGACACCAGCACGCCGGAGCGGACCAGGAAGGTGCCCAGCAGGCTCAGACCGAAGGCGGCAATCGCCAGCAGAAGCGTCGTGTTGCCGAAAAGCCCCCGGCGCTCCGTCACGGCCAGCGTGTGAATCAGCGCGGTGCCGGCCAGCCAGGGCATGAACGAGGCGTTCTCCACCGGGTCCCAGAACCACCATCCGCCCCAGCCCAGCTCGTAGTAGGCCCACCAGCTCCCCAGTGCGATCCCCACCGTGAGGAACATCCAGGCCGCGGTGGTCCACGGGCGGGTCCAGCGCGCCCAGCGCCGGTCCAGCCGCCCGCTCAGCAGAGCCGCGATCGCGAAGGCGAAGGGCACGGCCAGCCCAACGTAGCCCATGTAGAGCATCGGAGGATGTATCGCCAGGGCCGGGTCCTGCAGCAGCGGGTTAAGGTCGGCGCCGTCCTCCGCCGCCGGGAAGAGCCTTAAGAAAGGGTTGGAGGTGAGCAGGATAAACAGCAGAAAGCCGATGCTTACCAGCCCCAGCACGCCGAGCACCCGCGCCCTGAGCACCTGCGGCAGCGTGCGGCTGGCCAGCGCCACGGCCGCCGTCCAGGTACTCAGGATGAGTTGCCAGAGGACGAGCGAACCTTCGTGCGCGCCCCAGATCGCCGCGAAGCGGTACATGGCAGGAAGCTTCAGGTTCGAGTTCAGGGCCACGTACTGGACGCTGAAGTCGTGACGGAAGAAGCTGACCGCCAGCATGACGAACGCCAGGGCGACAAACGCGAGCGTTCCCAGGGCGCAGGGCCGGGCCACGTCCATCCAGCGGGCATTGCCCGTATGCGCTCCCGCCAGCGGGAACACGGCCAGCGCAATCGCCAGGCACAAGGCGAGCGCCAGGCTGATCTGGCCGATTTCAGGAACCATTATTTCTTGTGCCTGGTATCCGGGGCGTCAGCGGAGCGATGCGTCCGGGGGGTGACCCCGTTCTTCCAGCATTTCCGCGACTTCCGGCGGCATGTAGTTTTCGTCGTGTCGGGCCAGGACCTCGTCGGCCTCGAACAGCCCGTCGGTGCTGACCCAGCCGTGGGCGACGACGCCCTGCCCTTCACGGAACAGGTCCGGCAGGACGCCGGCGTAGGCCACGGTAATCGTGCGATCGAGGTCGGTCACGTCGAAACGCACTTCCAGCGAACCGGGCGTGCGCCGCACGCTGCCTTGCTCGACCAGCCCGCCGACCCGCAGACGCCGCCCTTCCGGCGCCTCGCCCGCGGCAATCTGCGTGGGTGTGTAGAAATACAGCATGTTCTGCTCGAAGGCGGTCAGCACAAGCGCCGTCGCCGCCACCAGGCAAACGAGCCCGCCGGTCATCGCGACCATCCGGCGCCGGCGCGGCGTCATGCGCGCAGCTCCCAAGCGCCCTCTTCCGGCGCGACATTCCGATGCCGTATGTGGCGATGCACGCCGCGCAGGCGCAGGCGGGCGCTGAGCATCAAACCTGCCAGGATCGCGAACGACAGCCCCACACACGGCCAGACGAACGCAGCGTAGCCGCCCATGGCCAGAAACTCGCTCATGCGCCCACCGCCACCACATCGCGCACCCAGCGGGAGCCGCGCTCGCGCAACAGCACTTCCGCCCGCGCCCGGGTCAGCGTGACCGCAAGGGAAAACAGCACCGCTCCCACTATCATGACCAGCAGGGGCCAAAGCATATCCCAGGTGATCGCCGGCGCCGCCAGGCGGGAAATGGTCGGTCCCTGGTGCAGGCTGCTCCACCATTCGACCGAGAACTTGATGATCGGCAGGTTCACCACACCCACCACGGCGAGAATGCCGGCCGCGCGGTCCGCGGTCGAACGCTCTTCCAGCGAGGCGTGCAGCAGCATGTAACCGAGGTAGAGGAAGAACATCACCAGCACCGACGTAAGCCGGGCGTCGCCCCAGCTCCAGTAGGCACCCCACATGGGCTTGCCCCAGAGCATGCCGGTAGCCAGCGCCAGACCGGTAAAAGCCAGGCCCACAGGCGCCGCGGCCGCCGAGATGGCATAGGCCAGCTTCATCCGCCAAACGAGCCCGATCGCCGAACCGATCGCCATCAGCGCATAGAGCTGCATCGCGAGATAGGCGGCCGGCACATGGAAATAGATGATGCGGTAAGCATCGCCCTGCTGGTAGTCCGGCGGCGCGAGCAGCAACCCGCCGAAAGCCCCCACCGCGATCGCGGCAAGGCCGGACCAGAGCATCCAGGGCTCGATGCGCCCCGCGATCCGGTAAAAATGGGGCGGCGAAGCCAGCTTGTGAAGCCAGTTGGGAAGTCGCATTTTCAGCAGCCGGATGGGATGGGGATCGGGCGGGGTTCAGCCCCTTATTTTAGCGCGTGGACTGGGAGGG
>CAYMQG010000090.1:0-13211 GCA_964392625.1 uncultured Gammaproteobacteria bacterium
ACCTTCACCACGTCGCTGGTGCGTTCGATGCGCCGGTCCGACATCTGGGAGATATGCACCAGCCCGTCGGTTCCCGGCAACACCGTAACGAAGGCGCCGTAGTCCATCACGCTGGACACGGTGCCCTCGTAAGTCTTGCCGACCTCGATCTCCTGCACCCGGCTGCGGCTGGGCGCCCTCGATTCCGAAACCTCTTCATCGCCGTCAAGGTTGCGCATGCTCAGACGTATCCGCCCCTGGCGGTCCACTTCCAGCACCTTCACCCGTACCGCGTCGCCCTCGGAAAGTCGGTCGCTGACCCTGTCCACGCGCTCGTCGGAAATCTGCGATATGTGCACCAGGCCGTCCTTGCCCGGAACGATGGTGACGAAGGCGCCGAAATCCATCAGCCGCGCCACCTTGCCGTCGTAGATCTGGCCGACTTCGACGTCGGAAACGATCATTTCGACCCGTCTGCGCGCCTCCCTGCCGGACTCGCCATCGACCGAGGCGATCTTCACCGTGCCATCGTCCTCTATATTGATTTCCGCCCCGGTCTCCTCGGTAATCGAGCGGATAACGGCGCCCCCCTTGCCGATCACGTCGCCGATCTTCTCCCTGTCGATCTGCATCGTGAAAATGGACGGAGCCCAGTCGGACATCTGCTCCCTCGATACGCCGAGGACCTCGTTCATGGCCGAGAGGATGTGCAAACGCGCCGTACGGGCCTGCTCCAGGGCCTCGGCCATGATGTCCCTGGTGATTCCGTCGATCTTGATATCCATCTGCAATGCGCTGATGCCTTCCTCGGCGCCTGCCACCTTGAAGTCCATGTCGCCCAGGTGATCCTCGTCACCCAGGATGTCGGTGAGGACGGCATAGTCGTCGCCGTCCTTGACCAGGCCCATGGCAATGCCCGCCACCGGGGCTTTCAATTTCACGCCGGCGTCCATCAGCGCGAGGCTTGAACCGCACACGCTGGCCATGGAACTTGAGCCGTTCGACTCGGTGATCTCCGAGACCACGCGGAGCACGTAGGGGAACTCCCCCATGTTGGGAAGCACCGCCGATATGCCCCGCCGGGCCAGCCGCCCGTGGCCGATTTCGCGCCGCTTGGGGCCGGTCATGAAGCCTGTCTCTCCCACCGAGTACGGCGGGAAGTTGTAGTGCAGCATGAACCGGTCGCGGCCGGTGCCTTCCAGGCCCTCGACGATCTGCGCGTCGCGGTCGGTTCCCAGCGTGGC
Source organism: uncultured Gammaproteobacteria bacterium (assembly GCA_964392625.1). Classification (GTDB taxonomy): domain Bacteria; phylum Pseudomonadota; class Gammaproteobacteria; order Steroidobacterales; family Foliamicaceae; genus Foliamicus. The sequence goes on from CAYMQG010000090.1 coordinate 1,224, forward strand.
CGTGACCAGCGCCTGCGTTTCGCCACGGGTGAACAATGCCGAACCGTGGGTGCGGGGAAGCACGCCCACCTCGATGTCCAGACCGCGAACCGTGAAATTGTCGCGGCCGTCGATACGCGGCTCGCCCGACAGCACCCGCTTGCGCACGATGTCTTTTTCGAGGCTCTTGAGCGCGGCCGAAATCTCCCGCAACTCCGAAGACTCTGCATCCTCAGACGCCAATTCCTCGATGACCCGCCCACGGACTTCGCGAAGGCTCTCATTGCGCTCGGTCTTCTCCGTGACCGTATAAGCCGCGGAAAGATCCTTCCCGGCGATGCGGTCCACGTCCGCGGCGAGTTCCTCATTCTCCGCCTTGGGCTGCCAGTCCCAGGCGGGTTTTCCGGCCTCGGCGGCGAACTCCCCGATCGCCCCGATCGCCGCCTGCATCTGCTCATGCCCGAACAGCACGGCATTCAGCATGGTTTCCTCGGACAGCAGGTCCGCTTCCGATTCCACCATCAGCACGGCGTTCTCGGTGCCGGCCACCACGAGGTTGAGCCTTGACGACTCCAGTTCGGTGGCGGTGGGGTTGATGACGAATTCTTCATCGACCCATCCCACCCTGGCCGCTCCGATGGGCCCGGCGCAGGGCAGTCCCGACAGGGCCATGGCCGCGAACGCGCCCAGCATGGAGGGGATGTCCGGATCGACTTCCTGGTTGGTGGACAGCACCGTGGCGATAACCTGGACATCGTGATGAAAGCCCTTGGGGAACATCGGCCTCAGGGGCCGGTCAATGAGCCGGCAGGTAAGGGTTTCCTTTTCCGTCGGCCGTCCTTCGCGGCGGAAAAAACTGCCCGGAATCCGGCCCGCGGAATAGGTTTTTTCCTGGTAGTTCACCGTCAGCGGCAGGAAGTCCCGGCTGGGGTCGGCCTCCCTGGCGCCGACAACGGTTACGAGCACCACGGTTTCCGACATGCTCACCACGACAGCGCCATCGGCCTGGCGCGCGATTTTTCCTGTTTCCAGCGTTACCGTGTGGCTGCCGTACTGGAATTCTTTCGTTACGATTGACACTGCTTCCTCTCTTGCAATGGTTTCGACGCGCCCGTTACGCGCACGCCATCCTTACTCCACGGGCGGAGTGGTTTGGGCAATCATTCCCCTGGCGCTCAGCGTCTAAGGCCGAGGCGGGAAATCAGCTTGGCATAACGCTCCTGATCCTTGTTCCGCAGATACTTGAGTAGCCGGCGGCGGCGATTGACCATGCGCAGCAGGCCGCTGCGCGAATGATGGTCCTGCTTGTGCGCCCGGAAATGGCCGGACAACGCATTGATACGCGCCGACAGCAGCGCAACCTGCACTTCGGGGGACCCCGTGTCCGCCGAACCGCGCTGATATTCCTGCACGGTCGCGCCGATCTCGCTTGTCGTAAGTGGCATGCCTGTTTTCTTCAGCCCTTGTTCAAACCGCGTATTGTACTCCGGTTGACAAGAAAAAACGCTATGCCTGGGGCTTGAGGAGGCGGCGGGGAGCCACCTGGCCGTCCATCGTGGCCTCGCCGATGCCGATGAATCCCTGGGCGTCCGCGTACAGGCGTACCGGACCCGGCTGAGCTCCGCGGGCCGCGGCGACGGGATTTCCCCGTTGCAGATAGAAGCTCTCGCTCGCCGAAAGCCTTACGGCGGGCAGGGCCGGCACGGCGGCATCGGCCGGCAGAAGCAGCGCATCCAGTGCGGAATACCCCTTGGCCGCACAGGCCTCGATCCGATCCATGGTCACCATGCCCGATTCCTCGAACGGCGCCACGCCCAGCCTCCTCAGCGCGCTTACGTGGGCAAGCGAGCCGATCGCCTGGGCAAGGTCTTCAATCAATGTGCGGATATACACCCCGCCCCCGCAGGCCACCAGGAAGACGGGTTCCGACGGCGAGTACTCCTCCAGTTCCAGCTGGCGAATGCGGATGCGCCGCGGCGCGCGTTCCACGGTCTGGCCGGCGCGCGCCAGTTCGTACAGTCGCTTGCCCTTGTGCTTGAGCGCCGAATACATCGGAGGAACCTGTTCGATTTCACCGGTAAACCGGTCCAGGACGGCTTCGAGTTGCGATCGGCCCAGCGGCCGTTGCGCGGTTTCGGCAATGGTCTGTCCGGTGGCATCTCCCGTATCGGTCCTGGTCCCGAACCGGGCGGTCACGCGGTAGGTCTTTTCCGCCTTGAGCAGGAATGCCGACAACTTCGTGGCCTCGCCAAGGCACAGCGGCAACATTCCCGTGGCGATGGGATCGAGGCTGCCCGTGTGTCCGGCCTTGCGGGCGGCGAACAGGCGCTTGACCCGCTGCAGGGCGGCGTTGGATGTAATTCCGGACGGCTTGTCAAGCAACAGAAGCCCGGTTACGTCACGCTTCCTGCCGCCCGGGTCCGTCACTTTCGGGCCGCCTGGTCCCTTCGCACGGCGTCCTCGATCAGGCCCTCCAGCACCTCGCCCCTGGCTATGCTTTCGTCGAGCACGAACCGCAGCTCGGGCTGCCGGCGAAGGCGAAAGGACTCCCCGAGGCGCTTGCGCATGTAGCCGCTTGCCGCCTTGAGGGAAGCGGCGGTCGTTTCCGTGTCGGCGGATCCGGGCAGGTACCAGACGCGGCAGACGCTCAGGTCGGGGGAAAACGCCACATGCGTGAACTGGATTCCGCTCAGCCGCGGATCGCGCAATTCCGAATAGGTCATGGTGGCGAACACGCGCAGGGCCCGCGAGGACAGCCTTTGCGCGCGTGTAAATTCGCGGGGCACGTCGGTCAGCAGTGGCTGCGCGCGGGTGCTCCGGTACGGAGGCGGATCAGGTCCTGGCCTCCTCCACGCTCTCGAAACACTCGATGATGTCCCCTGCGCGCACGTCCTTGTAGTTGCGCACCCCGATGCCGCACTCGGTTCCCGCCCGCACCTGTTCGACATCGTCCTTGAACCGCCGCAGGGATTCCAGTTCGCCCTCGAAAATCACCACGGCGTCCCGCAGGACGCGTATGGGGTTATTGCGCTTCACCAGGCCGTCGGTCACCAGGCAACCCGCAATGTCCCCGAATTTCGGCGAATGGAACACCTCGCGGACTTCGGCATTGCCCACGATGGATTCGCGCAGCACCGGCGCCAGGCGGCCTTTGATGACCTCCTGCACGTCGTCCAGCACTTCGTAGATCACGCTGTAGTAGCGCACCTCCACGCCCGTGGCCTTGCGCGCCTGTTGCCCACCGGGATCCAGCCGCACGTTGAAACCGATCACGGAAGCCCCCGATGTGGCCGCCAGGTTGATGTCGGACTCGGTGATGCCGCCGACTCCGGAGGACACGAGGTCCACCTCGACTTCGTCGCGACTCAGGCGTCCCAGCGCGTCGCACAGCGCCTCGACGCTGCCGCGCACGTCGGCCTTGACCAACAGCCGCACGGTCTGGGTCTCGTCTTCGCCGGGGAATGCGCCGGAGAAAGCCGGCTGGCCCTTTCGTTGCGCAAGCTGCCGCTCGCGCGCGGCGCGCGCGCGCCATTCGGCCAGTTCCCTTGCATAGCGTTCCGCCGGGAACACGACCGCATCCTGGCCGGCTTCCGGAGCGCCGGAGAGACCCTGCACCACAACCGGCACCGAAGGCGTGGCATGGTCGATCTGCTTGCCGCGCTCGTTGCGCAGGGACTGGACCCGCCCGTACTCCGAGCCGGCCAGCAGAATGTTGCCCTTGCGCAGGCGACCCTCCGTCACCAGGAGAGTGGTTACCGGCCCGCGGCCGGTCTCGATGGTCGATTCAATGACCACGCCGCGGGCGCCGCCCTTGCGCCTCGCCTTCAGTTCCAGCAAGTCCGCCTGAAGCAGTACTTTCTCGAGCAGATCGTCGATGCCTTCGCCGGTCAGGGCGGAAATTTCGGAGACCTGCGTATCGCCACCGTATTCTTCCGGCGCCAGGCCCAGCACGTTGAGCTGGTTGCGCACTTGAGTGGGGTCGGCATCTTCCAGGTCGATCTTGTTGATCGCGACCACGATAGGCACGTCGGCGGCCTGTGCGTGCCTGATTGCCTCCTCCGTCTGGGGCTTCACGCCATCGTCGGCGGCGATGACCAGGATAACGATGTCGGTCAGGCTGGCGCCCCTGGCGCGCATGGCGGTAAAGGCCGCATGGCCGGGTGTGTCCAGGAAGGTGATCGCGCCGTTACCCGCCCGCACCCGGTACGCGCCGATGTGCTGGGTGATGCCGCCCGCTTCCGAGGCGGCGACGCTGCTGCTGCGCATGTGATCGAGAAGCGAAGTCTTGCCGTGATCGACGTGCCCCATGATGGTCACGACCGGGTCACGCGGCTCTTCCTCCCCGGAAACCGTCACTGCCCGCTGAAGCAGGACCGTCTCTTCGTTGGCTTCGTCCTGGGCGACGACCTCGTGGCCCATGGCCTCGACGATGATCATCGCCGTCGTCTGGTCCAGGGTATCGTTGATGCCCGCCATCACGCCTTCCTGCATGAGCTTGGCGATCACCTTCTCCGCGCCGACCGCCATCTGGCGCGCCAGGTCGGAAACGGTAATCGACTCGGGGACCTCCACCGTATGCACGATCGGCGCGGCGGGCCGCACAAAGGCGTTGACGTTCTCCACCTTTGCCGTCGCGTGCCGGCGCGCCTTGCGGCGGCGGGTGCGGCGCGGTCGCACATGGGCGGCCACGTGCAGTTCTTCCCGCGGCGGCGCCTTCCTCGATCGCGCGGCCTTGGGGGCCCTCGCCGGCTTGCGGGCGGTGTCCTCGCGGGCCCGGGCCGCCTGGGCCGCCTCGGCCCTGCGCTGCTCCTCCGCCTGGCGGTCCGCCTGCTCCCGCTCCAGCCGGGCCTGTTCCTGCGCCTTCTCCAGCTCGGCGTCCTGCTCCGCCTGCTTCCTGGCGTCTTCCTCGGCCTGCGCCTTGAGCGCCTCCTCGCGTTCCGCCTCCTCCTGCTCCTTGCGGGCCTCTTCCTCGGCGAGTTGCTTCTCCTTCTCTTCGGCTTCCTTCGCGGCCTGGCTTTCCTGTTCCAGCCTGCGCGCTTCCTCTTCCTGGCGCCGCGCAAGGGCTTCGCGCTCCAGCGCCGCGCGGTTCACGAATTTCCGCTTGCGCCGAAAATCGACCTGGACGGCCCGGCGGCGACCCTGGTCGACCTGCACCACCTCCACGGATTCGCGGCGGGTAATGCTGATTTCGCGCGGCATGGCGGAGTCCTTGGACACGGACCCGCCGTGCCCGTGACGGCTGCGCAGGAACGCCAGCAATTCTTCGCGGGCCACGTCCGGCACGGTCTGGCTGGCGTCCTCGAAGCTGTGCCCGGCGCGCTCGAGCTGGTCCATCAGGTGCTCCACCGGCACCTTGAGATTCTCGGCAAGTTTGGCGACAGTAAGGTCAGTCATTTTCCGCCGGCGCCTCCTCCTCCGCAAACCACGGCGCGCGCGCGGCCATGATCAGTTGACCGGCAATCTCTTCGCTGAGGTCTTCGATATGCTCGGCCAGATAGTCGGCTTCCTCCCAGGCCAGGTCTTCCCGGGTGGATACGCCCTGGCCGGCCAGGGCGTAGGCCAGCGCGCGGGTCATGCCTTCCACTTCGAAAAGGTCGTCGGCCGGCGTGGCCTGCTCCATTTCCTCTTCGCGGCTCAGGGCGTCCATGAGCAGCACGTCGCGCGCGCGCCCACGCAACTGGTCGACCAGTTGCTCGTCAAATTCCTCTATCGCGTAGAGCTCGGCGACCGGCGAGTAGGCGATGCCCTCAAGGTCGGTGATTCCCTCGTCCACCAGCACCTGGGCGACGTCTTCACCCACCGACAATTGCTCGCGGAACATTTCGATGAGCTGCCTGTTCTCCCGTTCGATCTTGGACTCGATCTCGGTGGGTGTCATGGCGTTCAGCTCCCAGCCGGTCAGGCGGCTGGCCAGGCGGATGTTCTGTCCGCCGCGGCCGATTGCCTGCGACACCATGGATTCGGAAACGGCGATGTCCATCCGACGGTGGTCCTCGTCCACCATGATCTGCACCACGTCGGCCGGCGACATCGCGTTGACAACGAACTGCGCCGGGTTCTCGTCCCACAGGATGATGTCCACCCGCTCGCCCGCAATTTCGTTGGTGACGGCCTGCACACGCGACCCGCGCATGCCCACGCAGGCGCCCACCGGATCGATCCTGGGCTCCCTGGAACGCACGGCGATCTTCGCCCTTGCACCCGGATCGCGGGCCGCGCCCAGAATTTCGATCAGGTCCTGCCCGACTTCGGGAACCTCCACCCTGAACAGGGCCATGAGGAATTCCGGGCTGGTTCGGGTCAGCTTCAGTTGCGGCCCGCGGGTCTCGGTGGCCACCTCGTAGAGCAGGCCCTTGACCCGGTCCTGCGGGCGGATCGGCTCTCTGGGAATCATGTGCTCGCGCGGCACAAAGCCTTCGACGCCGCCTCCCAGGTCCACGTAAACGCCGTTTCGGTCCACGCGCTTGACCACGCCGCTCAGCAATTCGCCGATCCGGCCCTGGTAGCGTTCCCGGATCAGCGCGCGTTCGGCTTCGCGCACTTTCTGGTTGATCACGTGCTTGGCCGTATAGGCGCCGATATGGCCCAGGTCCATGCCGTCCATGGGCTTCTCCACGACACCGCCGGGTTCCGCCTCCGGATCGATCTGGCGGGCCTCGGCGAGGCGCAACTGGCGGGTGGGCGCCTCGATTTCCTCGGCCTCGTCTTCCATGACCTCCCATTGCCGGAAGTACTCCTGCTCGCCGGTATGCCGGTCGATGGCCACCCGGACTTCGACGTCCTCGGCGAGCAGCCGGCGCCGCGCAGCCGCCAGTCCCGCTTCGACGGCCGAAAAGACCACGTCCTTGCCGATGGCCTTCTCGTTGGACAGAAGCTCTACGGCCTCAAGAATTTCCTTGCTACCAAACACCCGTCAGTCCTCCAGGCGAATTTCCGGAGCCAGTCTCGCCACCATGACGTCCCGAAGGTCCAGCTCGACCCGACCGGTGCCGTCGTGAACATCCAGCACGATGAGCTCGCCTTCGCGCGCCAGCAGCGTGCCGCCGAAATTCCTGCGGCCCAGATGCGGGCGGCGCATCCTCACGTGCACCCGGCGCCCTGCAAAGCGTTCAAAATGCTCGGGTTTTGCCAGCTTTCGGTCCAAACCGGGCGACGACACCTCCAGGTTGTAGTGCCCGGGGATCGGGTCCTCTACGTCGAGCAGGGCGCTGACCTGGCCGCTGACCCGCTCGCAGTCGTCAAGACCTATGCCCGAATCCTGGTCGATGAACAGGCGCAGCACCTGGCCGCGCCGCTCGCGCTTCAGTTCCAGGTCCGCCAGTTCGTACCCCATTGCCTCGACGCAGGGCTCCAGCAGTCCGTTCAGCCTGTCCAGAATCAAGTTCGCCATGCACAAAAAAGCCCCTCGCGGGGCCATCGCAAAACCAAATTGGTAGCGGGGACAGGATTTGAACCTGTGACCTTCGGGTTATGAGCCCGACGAGCTGCCTGACTGCTCCACCCCGCAACCGCGAGTCGGACGATTATACAGGAAAACGCGACGTCATCCTGGGTCGAACCCAACGGCCGCGGCGGTCTCCGGATGCTGTACACTGCCTCTCCCCTGACAGGCTGAAGCCCCTGTTACAGGCTGATGCCCCTATTGAGGAATACCCGCAATGGCCGCCAATACATTCGCCAACTACTGCGTCGAAAACAACAGGCGCTATGCCGAGAACTTCGACAAGTCCGAAGTGCCGCTCCCCCCGGGGCGCAGGGCCGCGGTCGTGGCCTGCATGGACGCCCGCATCGAGACCGGAAGGCTGCTCGGCCTCTCCGAGGGCGACGCGCACGTGATCCGCAACGCCGGAGGCGTCGTCACCGATGACGTGCTCCGCTCGCTGGTGATTTCGCAGCGCCTGCTGGGCACCCAGGAGATCATTCTGGTTCAGCACACGGACTGCGGGATGCTTACTTTCCGCGATGACGACGTAAAGGACTCGATCGAAGCGGACACCGGACTTCGTCCTTCGTTCGCGCTGGAGTCGTTCCCGCACCTCGAGGAAAACGTGCGCCAGTCGATTCGACGCATACGGGCCTGCCCCTTCATACCGGTAAAGGACAAGATTCGCGGTTTCGTCTACAACGTCAGGACGGGCCTGCTCGAGGAAGTCCTGTGACCGGGACCGGATAGGCCCGCAACCGGCCGCCCGCCGGGCCGCGGGCGCAATACGGGTGATACTATTCGGTTTCGCCGCGGGAGCCGGGCGCCATGCGTCCGCAGGGGGTTCGGCGCCGCGGAAACCGGGAAACGATCTGCACACAGCCAAACGAAGGGGAGAGCATCATGGCGCAAGCTGCCGATAAAAACTACGCGGGCGTCTGGGACAATCGTCTCGGCTTCGGCAAGAATCCGGTCGTCATCGTTATCGACCTGCTCAAGGGCTACACGACCGAAGGTTCGCCGCTTTATGCGCCGGGCGTCGTAGCCTGCCTGAAGGAGGTGCCGGACGTAATCGAGGCGGCCCGCGCCAAAGGCGTGCCGGTGATCCACACCCGGGTGCTCTACAACCCGACCAACTTTGAAGACGGAGGCGTGTGGACGCTCAAGGCGCCGGTGCTCAAGGACCTGGTGCCCGGCAACCTGTATGCCGAATTCTGCGACGAGGTCGCCCCGCCGGAGGGGGAAACGGTCCTGACCAAGAACTACGCGAGCTGTTTCTTCGGCACCAGCCTGTCGTCCATCCTGGCCGCCAGGGGCGCGGACACGCTCATCATTCTGGGCTGCACCACCTCGGGATGCATCCGTGCCTCAGCGGTTGACGCCGTGCAGCACGGCTACCGGCCTATCGTCGTGCGCGAATGTGTCGGCGACCGGCACGACGGGCCGCATGAAGCCAACCTTTTCGATATCCACGCCAAGTACGGGGACGTGGTGCCCAAGGCGGAAGCTCTCGAATACCTCCAGAGCCTGTAGCGCACCCGAGCGCTCAAGGCCACAATCCGACAAAGGAGAACCTCATGTCGAATCTGACTCAATCCCGGCATTACGACTATGTGCCGCTGATCGACCGCGAGCCGTTCAGGCTGCCTGACGGTGCGCGAGTGGCGGTAATGCCCTACCTGAACATCGAGCATTTTCCAGCCGACATACCCGGCACCGCGCTGGTTCCGGGCACCCAGCAGTTCAACCCCGACCCGCTGAACTACGGCTGGCGGGACTATGGCAACCGCGTCGGACTGTGGCGCATGACCGACCTGCTCGACGAATGCAATGCCCGCGCGACGGTATGCCTGAACTCCGAAATCATCCGCGAGTACCCGCGCATCCTCGAAGAAGGCATGGCGCGCAACTGGGCCTGGATCGGACACGGCGTCAACAACGCGCCCGCCAACTTCATCAGCAATATCGACGAGGACCGCGAACGCGAGATCCTGAGCGCGGTGCTGACCGCCATGGAGGAAACGATCGGCAGGCCCACCAAGGGCTGGCTGAGCCCGTTCCTGACCCACACGGACAACACGCCGCGCCTGCTTGAGGAGTTCGGGGTGGAGTACCTGTGCGACTACACCGCCGACGACCACCCGTTCCGCTTCAACACGCCGAAGAACAACCTGATCGCCGTGCCCTACACGGTGGAGTTGAACGATATTCCCGCGTTCGGCAACGTGGGCGTGTCTTCCGAGGCTTTCGGCGACATGATCATCGACCAGTTCGACGTGCTCTACGAGGAAGGCGCGACCAACGCCCGCTGCATGCCCATCTGCCTGCACACGTTCTGGGTGGGCCAGCCGAACAAGTTCAAGCACCTCGCGCGCGCGTTCCGCTACATGGCGAAGCACGAAGGCGTGTGGTTCACGACCGGCGACGACGTCAACGACTGGTACCGCGCCAACTTCATGTAGGGAGTGCGGGCATCGCGCCCACGGCTTCCCGCCGGAATGCAGGCCGCCCGCGGCGCACCGCGACGGTGAAACGCAACCGGCTTATTACCGCCCTGGCCGCATTGGCCCTGGCAGGCTGCATGCAGCCCGACAAACACGCCGGGCAAACGGACGATCCGGACCGCTATGCGATCACCGGCGACCTGTCCGCGGTCTGCGACAGCGGCGAGTTCGAGTTGTGGGCGGTCGAACCCGACGGCGGGAAGATCGTCGCGGAGGCGCTGATCGTCGATGGCGCGGTCTTTCTTCAGGGCATGGCGGGCACGCCGCGCAACGTGTACTTCCAGATATTGAACGCTGCCGGCAGGGACGGGCACCGAATAGCGTCGGTGAAAGGGCAGGCGTTCGTGCTGGAGCCGGGCGAATTGACGTTGACGATGGACAGCCGGACGGAATTCATCGTGCAGGGCGGGCACTACAACGACATCGTGGTCAATTCCTGGCGTCTGTCGCCGGAATATCTGCGCTTGCGGGACGACTACCGCCGAACGGACCGGGCCGCGGAGGGCGAGACCCGGGCCGAACGCCAGTCGCGGGAAACCAGGGCCGCGGCGTTGTTCGAAGAAATGCTGCGGCTTGAGAGCCAGGGCCGCCGCCGGGTGGCCTTGGGCCATGAGGATCCGCTGGCGCGCAAACTCACGATCCAGTCCACCTGGCTGCGGGGCCCGTGGATCACGGATGCGCTCCGGCAACTGGCGGAAATGATTCCGCATGATCCCTGGGTGGCGGAAAGCCTTGCCCTTGAAGAGGCATATGCCGCCGAGCAGGCGCGGGTCGCAAGTCTCGACGCAGGCGCCGAGGCCAGGGACTTCGAAGCCGAGACTCTGGACGGGGAAATCGTGAGCGTGTCCGGCGCCCGTGAAGGCAAGGACGTCGTTCTGGTGGAGTTCTGGGCGTCCTGGTGCGGTCCCTGCCGGGTGGAAATCCCGCACATGAAGGAGGCATATGCCCGCTACGGGCCCCGGGGATTCGAGATCCTCTCGTTCACGGTCGACGATCTGCGCGAGGATTGGGTGGAAGCGTCCGAGGAAGAGGACCTGCCGTGGATCAACGCGGGGATGGGCGTCGAGCATCCGGCCACCGAGGCCTATGGCGTTACCGGTGTGCCGGCCAACTTCCTGGTGGACGCCCCGTCCGGCCGGATCCTGGCCAGGAACCTGAGAGGCCGCAAGCTGGACGAGGCGCTTGCGGAGCGTTTCGGCAAGCGGGAGGACGGAAGCTGAGTTCGAATTCCTCCGCCGCCCTGCGGATCAGGCGTTTTCGATCGCGTCGATCACCAGGTCCGGCGTAAGAATCTGCGGCAGGACCAGCGCTTCGGCGGAACCGGGCTTGAAATAGAGATACAGCGGTACGCCGGCCCGGCCGTGGCGCTGAAGGACCTCGGTAATCTCCGGGTCCTCGTTGGTCCAGTCGCCCACCATCACCTGCACGCCCGCGCGCAAGAAGAACTGCCGGACCGCGTCGCTCTTCAACGCCACACGCTCGTTCACCTTGCAGGTAATGCACCAGTCGGCGGTGAAGTAGGCGAACACCGGTTCCCGCTGCGAACGAAGCTCCTCCAGCACGGTTTCCGAGTAAGCGATCTCGTCCGACGTCTCGGGCGCGCTGTCCGCTTCCACGACAGCCCGCGGGAGCGTCCAGAGGCTCAGGAGCACAACCGCCAGACCCGCTAGGCTGGCCGCCCGCCAGGGGCGCGAATAGCTGTCGCCGGCGCCGCGGCGCCAACCGAAGGCCCCCAGCGCCAGTGCGAGGGCGGAAATCAGCGCCAGCGTGAGCGCGTCGATGCCGGCCTGGTTGCCCAGCACCCAGTAGAGCCAGATCGCCGTGGCCAGCATCGGAAAGGCCAGCGCCTGGCGGAAACTGACCATCCAGGCGCCGGGCCGCGGCAGCAGCCGCTGAGCGCCGGGAAGAAAGGCGACCACGAAATAGGGCAGCGCAAAGCCCAGTCCAAGGGCCAGGAACACGCTGACCGTGACGACGGCCGGCTGCAGGATTGCGTAACCCAGCGCCGGCGCCATGAACGGCGCGGTACAGGGCGTGGCCACCAGCACGGCCAGGACCCCGGTAAAGAACTCGCCCGCCCTC
>CAYMQG010000091.1:0-2320 GCA_964392625.1 uncultured Gammaproteobacteria bacterium
GCTCATGCGCCACGCGTCGCCGGGTTGGTACTCCACGCTCAGCTCGATGCCGCGGTTCACGCCGCGCCCCACGTTGCGGGTAAAGAAGAGAAAGGTATTCGGGTCCTGGGGGTCCAGCTGCCGGGACGTGTCCACCTGCACGTCGACGCGCTGCGAATGGAACACGGCCAGTTCGCCGCGCAGCCGGCCGTCCAGCCACAGGCCCTTGGCGCCCAGCTCGTAGTTCCAAAGGTATTCCGGCTCGTATACGAGTTCATCGCCGGTCAGTCCCCGGCCTCCCAGGCCCAGGTTGAACCCGCCGGCCTTGTAGCCGCGCGCAATCCGCGCATAAACGTTCGCGTCCTCGCCGAAGGGGCGCGAAACACTCACATGGCCGCCCAGCATGTCGTCCGCAGGCGAGAATTGCTCGCCGTTCGAATCACTGTAGTCGGAGTCCCGCTGCTCCCAGCGCAGGCCCACGGTGACCTGCCACTGGCCCGCCAACGGGCGCGACAGTTCGCCGAAAAACGCCAGGCTATCGGCGCCGTAGCCGGAATCGAACCGGTCCTCGCTGGGTCCGGGCGCGTAGGCCGGCTCGGCGTACAGGCCCGTGTCCACGCGGTCATTGTCTTCCTCGAGGTTCAGATACCACACGCCCAGCACATAGCCCGTCTCGCTGTCCGCCGGCGACAAGAGGCGCAGTTCCTGGCTGAAACCGGAGCGCTCGCGCAGGGTGCGCGAGGTGTAGTCGTAGCGCATCTCGAAGCCGGCAATGTCCGACCAGTAGCCGTCCTCTCCCCAGTCGGCGTCGTAGCTGTGCTCGATATCCGAACTCGCCGCACCGGTAATGCTCACCAGGCTCTGGCCGCCGGCGAATGCCAGGTCAGCGCGCAGGGAAGCGCCCGTGGAGGTCTGCGAATCGCGTCCCGGGCGGTCCGACCAGGTGGTCAGTTCATTGTCGATCGACCATCCGTCGTAGCCGTTGTCCAGGTCGATATGCAGCAGCGCCAGCTTCAGGGCCAGGTCGGGTGAAGGCCGGTAGTCGAGCTTCGCCCTCAGGCTCAGCTCCCCGCGCGCGTTGGTATCGTCCCGGCCCAGCGTCATGTTGCGCCTGAAGCCGTTGGCCTGGTACTGATGCGCCGAAAACCGGCCGGCCGACGCCGGGCCCAGCGGACCGCTCACTGCCAGCCCCGCGGCGCGCATGTCGTCATTGCCCAGGGAAATCTCGGCCTCGGCCTCTCTTTCCCTGGACGGCTCCCGCGAGCTCGCGTAAATGAGGCCTGCCAGCGCGTTGGCGCCGTAGCGCGTGCCTTGAGGCCCACGCAATACCTCCACGCTGCCCAGGTCGAAACGGGTGGCCACGCCGCCGATCGCCGAGAAGTCGATGTCGTCGAGAAGGAACCCCACCGATGGGTTCGGCGCGCCCTCATACTGGGAACGCTCGCCGATGCCGCGCACCTGGAAATAGCGGGCCCGCGAAGATCCGCCGGCCCAGTGCAGGTTGGGCGTAAGCTGGGCCAGTTCCTCGAAATGCTGCACCGCCGAACCGCGGATGGCCTGCGCGTCCAGCACGGTGACGCTGGACGGCAGTTCCAGGCTCCGCACCTCCTTCAGCGATGCCGTAACCACCACCTCCTCCAGAGGGCCCGCAGCCGAATCCTCCCCGGATTCCTGCGCAACTACCGCCGTCGCCAAAAAGGCGGTTGCCAAAAGAAAAAGACTGCGCGAATTGAAATGCCGCATACCTCGTTCCTCCGCCGGTACTAACCGGATCAGGTTCAAGGGGTTCCCCTCAACAAGGGTCTCAGGCCGGAATGCCGCCCCCCGGGTAAGACGACAGTATATCCCCGAAAAAGACGCTGCTCGGGAGGGAGGGCAGCCGTCGGCAACCGCCATATTGTATGATTCGGAAATAGGCCTGATTGGACCAGCAACTTTCGTTGCGAGGGTAATAGTTCTGTGCTTCGGTGCAGATGCTTTCGTACGAGGCGAAAGTTCCTCCGGCAGCGGGATCACGAATGCCGCAAACCAGGCGATAAGACAGTGCGCATCTTCAAAAGGGGACCGATGAACACTAAAGCACTACCTGAATCGACATCAATGAAACGCCTGGGGGGGCTGCTTCTGGCCTCCGTCTTCTTCGTTGCAAACCCGGCTACGGCGCAGACGCAGGACGCCTGCCCGCTGCCGGAAGGCGCGACTCCTCTTCCGGACCCGCGTGTGACGGCGCAACAGGTGGAAGCCGGCAGCGCCAGCCTGATGGACTTCACGCTGGCCGTGAGAGACCTGTCCTATCAGGTTGCCCAGTCGGGGGTGAGGGATCATCTGTCGTACTTTGGAT
>CAYMQG010000092.1:0-29048 GCA_964392625.1 uncultured Gammaproteobacteria bacterium
CAAGCTTGGCGGCGAGAGTACAACGAGAGCCGGCCTCACCGGTCTCTCAATGAGCTCTCGCCCCTGGAATTCAAGGCCCTGTGGGCCGAAAACAGGTCAGAAATTAGCTAACAATCTGGCCCAGAAAACGGGGGCCTCTCACATACAAGGAAATCCCACATCCGAAACGGCTCGGATTACGGGGGAACGGTCACTCCGCCATCAATCGGCGCACGACCACGGCCGATACGACTATCTAAAGGACGTTCAGCGATTGGAAAGTTTGTCCGGATTTCCCGATGCGAAAGCAGGATTCGCAATCCTTCTGACAAACGATGACCTCTACTGGAGAGGGCCTGTTCACAAGGGCACGTTTGACGCTCAATTTAGCTTGAGCGTCGACAAGATCCAAGGAGAAATGGCTTGGGACAAAGACGCGAGCGCGGGAACCACAAAAAAACGCAAGCACCCGATAGTGCTGAAGTGGTCTTACGCGGTTGAATGGCGGCATTACAGTTGTGTGGCGAGTGAACTCGAACGCTACGGGGAGTTCCGCTATTTGTTGGTCAGAGCAGCGATTGAATAGCTCTTCGGCTTTGCTTCGAGCCTGAACGTTCGTCCGCAGCTCAGGCGGCTCGTCCGGTATATCCCGCCTTCCAGCACAGTCCGTCGATGGCGATGTTGTAGTCCATCCGCTCGCCGCCCCATTTGCAGCGGGCGGTTTGGGCGTCGATATTCAGGCCCCGCTCCGCGTTGAACGCCGCCAGCCGTCGCGACCCGCACACTGCCGGTTTGTTTCCGCGGAAACAATCTTCCTGCGCCTTTCCGGCCAGCGGAATCACCCGGCCGTCCGGGCGCATGAACTCGATCCCGCCCTCGCGCATGCGAACGCCGTAACCCCCTTCATGCACTTGGCGGTGATGCTGAGAACATAGCGTGACCAGGTTGTCGAGACTGGTCTTTCCGCCATCGGCCCAATACTTGATGTGGTGGGCGTGCGTAAAGCGGGAACGGTCGCAGCCCGGAAAGCGACAGCCGCCGTCACGAACGCGCAATGCCCGCCGAATGGCGGGCGGCACGGCGCGGGTTCGGCGCCCAACCGCCAGCGGCTCTCCCTTTGCGCCTTCCACCACCCCAACTAATGCCCCGTCGCAGCCCAGCCGACGCGCAGTCTCCACCGCCACGCTGTGGCCGTTGTCAAATTCCGCACAGCTGCTCTCCGGCACGTCGCGCAACGCGTCGTGGGCAATGTGCACGACCACTTCGTGAGCGCCTGCGGACGAGCCCGAGCACTTCCCGGCCAGAAACCGCCCGAGGATGTGCTCCAGTGCATCCGCTCGCCGCTGGCTCACGCTACGAGTCGGTGTTTCCGCTGAAACATTCGTGGAGTCTGCGTCAACCGCACCCGCAGGATCGGCTTTCTCGGCTTTCTCGGTCACTCTGCCCCGCGCCTCAAGTTCCGCGTCGGCCGCTTCCAGCGCCTTGAGCAGCATCTCGCCTACCTCCGGCGAAAGGCGGGCGTCCAGCTTCACACTGCCGTCGGCCTCTCGCCGGCAATCCAGGTAGCGCCGCTCTTGAATAGCACTGGCCTCGTCGCGTTCAATATAACGCACCACCCGCCTGAAGCCCCTCACCGTTCGCTCCACGTGCGCCGCCGTGCCGTTCAAGGCGATATTCAGCAAGGTGTCCTCCGTCTCCGCCGTGGCCACCCGCGTGAGCGCGCGCACCTTTGAATACGACAGCCGACCTTCGCCGAAAGCCGCCTGTATCTTCGGCAGCGATTCCAACGCTCTCGCCGTGCGCACCTTCTCTCTCGCTGCCACCGCGCCGATGCCGCATTGCCAACTCAGCCAGTGGGTGCAGTTCGCCACGCCGTGCTGAGCCCAGCCCTCCCTGCGGTCGAACTCCGCCAAGAGTGCCAGGAAATGCGCGGTGGCCGCGTTGATGTTTCCCCACAGCTCGGTTATCTGCGTTTCCAGGGCTTCGAGCGCGACTTCTTCGCGCTTTCGCTCGGCTAACCAGGCATCACTGCCTGGTATCGGATCAGAGGCGTTGTAAGAATGATGTTCGGCATCGCGAGCAGGGGCGTGGGAAGCATTGCAGTGAAGGTCCATTTCCAGGCTCCTTTCAGTCCGTTGACAGTATCGGAACTATAGCATGAATAATAAATGGAATCAATACTTTACGATTGATTTTCGGCAGATTCTTTTGCGCTTCGGGTAGGGCCGGGAGCGTTTGTCACTCCGCACCAGGCAGCGAGCCGGCTGGTGATTCTGCTCCAATGCGATATTCACGCTGGAGAACTGTGGATTGCGATATGATGAGGCTGCGAACGGATGCTGCATTTCAGCGAACAGGGAGGTACGCATTCCATGGCCGGATACATGATCGACACCGCCGCCGCCATTGACGGGCTCACCGCCGAGGGCATTCCTGCCAATCAGGCTCGCGCCATTGTGCGAACGGTAGCGCAGCGCAACGAGGAGATCGCCACCAAGAGCGATGTCGTCGCCCTGAAGAGCGACATACGGGAGGTGCAGGCCGAAGTCCGGGAAGTGCAGGCTGAAGTCCGGGAGGTGCAGGCCGAAGTTCGGGGACTGAAGTCTGGCATCCGAGACTTGGAGTCCAGGTTCGACGCGAAGATGACCGCCCTGGAGTCGCGACTGAACATGAGGATCTACCTCATGGCCGCAAGCGTCGTTGCCGCACTCAAGGCTCTGGAGTATTTGGGAATATAAAGCTTGGGCCAATCGAACGGCCCGGCTGTGCGGCTTGCCGGATGCGCTCATGGCGCAACAAATCCCCCGAGTTGCCGCCGCAGCATTTTGTAGAATGCACTTCGGGTTGTGAAGAAGGTTCGTGAGTCATTTTGAAGAACGCGAGTCCGGCGGAAGAAGTAACAGTTCAGATTCTGGAGCACTGGTGAGCCCCGCTCCTTCACTGCGCCGTATTTTGCTGAAGCTGAGCGGGGAGGCCCTGATGGGCCGCGAGCCGCACGGGATCGACATGTCGATGCTGCGGCGGATCGCCGCGGAGGTCAAGGAGCTGTCCGATCTCGGCGTTCAGACCGCCGTCGTGGTGGGCGGGGGCAATATCTTTCGCGGCGAGGGCCTGGCGCGGGCAGGCATGGATCGGGTCACCGCCGATCACATGGGAATGCTGGCCACGGTCATCAACGCCCTGGCGCTGCAGGATGCGCTGGAGCGCCTCGGGGCGGGCGTGCGGGTAATGTCTTCCATGGCGGTACGGGCGGTGTGCGAGGACTACATCCGGCGGCGCGCGCTCCGGCACCTGGAAAAGGGCAGGGTATGCATTTTCGCGGCGGGCACCGGCAATCCCTATCTCTCGACCGACACGGCCGCCAGCCTGCGGGCGGTGGAAATCTCCGCCGACCTGCTGATCAAGGGCACCAAGGTGGACGGTGTGTACTCGGCCGATCCGAACCTTGAGCCGGACGCCGAGCGTTACGAACGAATCTCGCACGATCAGTTGATCGGGGCGCGCCTGGGCGTCATGGACTCCACGGCGGCCGTCATGTGCCGGGACAACAACCTGCCGATTCGCGTATATGATGTCGCCTCGCCCGGCGACCTGCTGCGTATTGTCAAGGGCGAGAATGTCGGGACGCTGGTAACCAGCGCCGACGAGCAGGGCTGACGCAAATGATCGACGAGCTTCAGGAAGACGCAATCGAACGCATGGACAAGAGCGTGGCGGCCCTGCGTTCGAACCTATCCCGCCTGCGCACCGGCCGGGCCCACGCCGGCCTGATCGACCACCTGACGGCGCCGTACTACGGCGCGGACACGCCGCTGCGCCAGGTGGCCAGCATCACGGTGGAGGACGCCCGCACGCTTGCCGTGTCGCCGTGGGAGGCCAATATGGTGCAGCCGATCGAGAAGGCCATCCGGGAGTCGGGGCTGGGGTTCAATCCGGTCACCGCCGGGACGGTAATCCGCGTGCCGATACCGGAGCTGACGGAAGAGCGCCGCCGCGAACTGGTAAGGGTCGCCCGCCACGAAGCGGAGATGGGCCGCGTGGCGGTGCGCAATATCCGGCGTGACGTCCTGGCGGACATCAGGCAGCTCGTCAAGGAAAAGATGGCCTCCGAGGACGAGGAACGGCGGTCGGCGGACGAGGTGCAGAAGATCACCGACGCGCATGTTGCGCAGATGGACGCGATGCTGGAGGAGAAGGAAAAGGAAATCATGTCGATCTAGCCGGATATTGTTTTGAGTGACGCATTGCAGCATCTGGCGATCATCATGGACGGCAACGGCCGCTGGGCCGCGCGGCGCGGGCGGCCGCGCTCGGACGGGCATCGGGCGGGAGTGGACGCGGCCCGCAACATTGTCGAGGATTGTGCGCGACGCGGTATCTCCGTGCTGACGCTTTTCGGGTTGAGCAGCGAGAACTGGCGGCGGCCGCAGAATGAGGTAAGCGAACTCATGAAGCTCCTGACCGACAGCCTCAGGAGGCATATGGGACTGTTGAACGAAAACGGCATCCGCCTGCGCTGCATCGGCAACCGCAGCCGGTTTTCCGGCGGCGTGCGGGCCGCGCTGGAAAAGGCCGAGGAAAGCACCCGCCACAATGACCGGATGCAACTGATCGTCGCGCTTTCCTACGGCGGGCAGCAGGAAATCGTTGGCGTGGCGCGGGAGTTGGCCCGGGATGCGGCGCGCGGAGCGCTGGGTCCGGAGCAGATCGACCTGGAAGCGTTTACGCTTCGCACCGGTCTGGCAGGCCTGCCGCCGCCGGATTTCATGATTCGAAGCGGGGGCGAACGCAGGATCAGCAATTTCCTGCTCTGGCACCTGGCCTATACGGAGCTGTATTTCACTGAAGTGCTGTGGCCCGATTTCGGGTCCGCGGAACTGCAGGCGGCGCTGGACGACTATGCGGCGCGTCAGCGCCGATTCGGTACCGCATGAGCCGCTTCCTGCCCCCGAGGGTGTTGACGGCGGCGGCACTGGTGGCCGCGATCGTGGTCGCCGGCGTTTCCCCGCTCAGCGTCAAATTGGCGATGATCGGGCTGGTCCTGTTGCTGTGCTGGCGCGAGTGGCTGCGCATGGCGGGCCTTGCCGGGACCACGGCGCGATCGTCGGGGATTCTCCTGTTCGCGCTGGCGCTGGCCGTTCCGGTTGCGGTGCCGCCGCCCCATCCGGTTTCCTACGCCGTCATGGCCCTGGGCGTGGCGTGGTGGGCGCTGGCCATTGTGCTGTTGCGTGGCTCGTACGTTTCGATCCGCAACCCGGCCGCCCTGGGCTACGGTCTGCTGGGATTTGCTCCGGCATGGCTGGCGGTGCTCGCCATTCTCGGTAACGGCAGAGGGGACTTGCTGGTCCTGTTGCTGATCCTGGTCGGCGCGTCCGATACGGGGGCGTTCGTATTCGGAAAGCTGTTCGGCCGGCGTCCGCTTGCGCCCGTCTTGAGCGGCGGCAAAACCGTTGAGGGCGCCGTCGGGGGGCTGGTGATGGCAACCCTCGCCGGCTTTGTCGCATCCTTTTACCTGCAGCAATCGGCGCTGTTCTGGACGCTGGGAGGGCTGGCCGTGGGAGGTTTGGCGATGCTGGGCGACTTGACGGTGAGCATGTTCAAACGGCGTGCGGGCCTCAAGGACAGCGGCCGCATGTTGCCCGGCCACGGGGGGATGCTGGACCGCATGGACAGCAGCATCGCCACCGCGCCGCTGCTTGGATTGCTCGTGTTTCAGCCGGTGGGCTGGCTGCCGCTCTAGGTCCTCTCGGGCAGGGATCGGAGCGGTTGTTTTGGTAGCATAGAAAGAAGCCCGCGAAAGACCGAACCGAGAGAGAAACCGTTCTGCCATGCTGGTGGATACCCTGATTGCAATTGGAGCCTTTGTACTGGCGATAAGTCTGCTCGTGGCCGTGCACGAGTGGGGGCACTACATCGCGGCCCGGATGTCGAAGGTCAGGGTGCTGGAGTATTCGATCGGTTTCGGGCCGGCGATCTGGCGCCGAAAGGCGGGCGTGGACCAGACCGAGTACCAGTTGCGGGCGCTTCCCGTGGGCGGATACGTGCGCCTGCTGGACGAGCGCGAGGGTCCGGTTGCCGAGGAGGAGCTGCATCGCAGCTTCAACCGGCGGCCCTACTGGCAACGGATCTTCGTTCTCGCAGCCGGCCCCGGCATGAACTTCGTGTTCGCAATCGTGGCCTATTGGGTGATCTTCATGGTCGGCATACAGGCGGCCGCGCCGCTGGTCGGCGGAGTGACGCCCGGCAGCGTGGCGGAGCGGGCCGGAGTGCGTCCCGGCGATCGGATCGTGGCTGTTGAGGATCGCGAATCTCCCACCTGGCAGGCCGCCGCAATGGCCATCATCGACCGGATCCTCGGCGACCCCTCGGTGCAGCTGACCGTTCAGGACCGGCAGGGCGCCCGTCGCGATCTCCTTCTCGATCTGTCCGAGCAGAAGAAGGGCATACTGGAAGACGGCAATCTTTTCGCCGCGGCCGGCTTCGAACCGATGACGGATTCGCGCCCGATACTGGGCGACATCCTGCCCGACGGTCCGGCCGCCGCCGCCGGGTTCGCGTCCGGAGACCGTATTCTTTCGGCCGGCGGCGAGGACATCGGCACCTGGCGCCGGTGGGTCGACTATGTGCGGGCCCGCCCGGGGGAAAGCGTGCCCGTGACGGTGGACCGCGACGGGACGGAGCAGCGGCTGTACCTGCGGATCGGCAGCCGCAGCGAGGCCGCGCCGCAGGACGCGTCCGGCCCCGTCGCCATCGGATTCGTCGGCGTGACGCAGTCCCCGGCGGCGCGTTCGCACCTGTTCGTGACCCAGCGCCTGGGGCCGGTGCAGGCACTGGCGCGCGGCGTTCGCGAAACCGGGCGAATTACCGTCCTTACCTTCCGCGTGCTCGGCAACATGTTCACCGGGGACGTTTCGCTGCGCACGCTGAACGGCCCGGTGGGCATAGCCCGATACGCGGGAGAAGCGGTCCAGATCAGCGGGGTCGCTTTCCTCATGTTTCTGGCGCTGGTCAGCGTGAGCCTCGGCATCCTCAACCTGTTGCCCATTCCGATACTGGACGGCGGCCAGATCGTGAACCAGACCATCGAGAAGCTTCGTGGGCGCCCGATTCGCGAACGGACCCAGCTCGCCGTGCAGCGGCTCGGGCTGGCGGTGGTGCTGGCCATCATGTTCGTGGCGCTGTTCAACGACATCAGCGGATTCTTCCGCCCGGGAGGCTGAGCCGATGAGGCGAACGCTTCCGATGGCCGCGGCAGTGCTACTGCTCGGCCTTGCCGCGTCGCATGCGACGGCGCAGGAGGAGGCGTTCGTCGTCCGGGACATCCGAATCGAGGGCCTGCAGCGCATCTCCGAGGGCGCGGTGCTCAATTACCTGCCGGTGAACATCGGCGACACGCTGGATGCGGCCGCCGTGCGGCAGCTCCTGAGGAGCCTGTACGGGTCGGGCTTCTTCGCGGACGTCGAATTCCGGCGCGACGGGGACGCGCTGCTGGTCGCGGTGCGCGAACAGCCCACGATCGAATCGCTGCTGATCGAGGGCAACAAGGACGTCAAGACCGAGGACCTGAACCGGACGCTGTTCGACAACGGCATCTCCGAAGGCAGCCTGGTCAAGCCGTCGGTCCTGGAGGAAGTGGAGCTCTCGCTGACCGATCTCTATTTCGGGCGCGGCAAGTATGGCGCGGAAGTCAACGTGGACGTGACGGAGCTTCCCGACAACAAGGTGGACGTGGTCATCGACATCACGGAAGGCGACCGGTCGCGCATCCGCCAGATCAACATCGTGGGCAACGAACTTTTCACGGACAAGGAGCTGAAGAAGGACTTTGAACTGAAGACGCCGAACTGGCTGTCGTTCATACGCCAGGACGACCGCTACTCGCGCGAGGCATTGCAGGGCGACCTGGAAAAGCTTCGCTCGTATTACCTGGATCGCGGCTATGCCGATTTCGAACTGCAATCGACCCAGGTGACGCTCGCGCCCGATCTAAAGGACGTTTTCATCACCATCAACGTCCGTGAAGGCAGCAATTACACGGTATCGGAAGTCAAGCTGGCCGGCGATTTCGTCGTGGACGAGGCGGAGCTGAACCAGTACGTGCTGCTCAAGCCGGACATGCGCTATTCGCAGCAGCTCATCACCCAGAGCAGCGAGCTGATCCGATTGCGCCTGGGTCAGGAAGGGTATGGTTTTGCGGAAGTCACGCCGATCCCCGAAATCGACGAGGAGGCTGGCGAGGTCGCGGTCACGCTGTTGATCACCGCCGAGCGCCGCGTCTATGTGCGGCGCATCACCTTCGAGGGGGCATCTTCCATCGAGGACGAAGTGCTGCGGCGCGAGTTGCGCCAGTTCGAGGGCGCATACCTGTCCAACGACCTGCTGGAACGTTCCAAGATACGTCTGCAGCGGCTTCCGTACCTGGAGGAGGTCGATTTCGAGACCCTGCGGGTGCCGGGCTCGCAGGACCAGGTGGACGTGGTATTCAGCCTGAGCGAGCGGCAGCCGGGGGAGTTCCAGGGCTCGGTGGGCTACACCGGATACTACGGGATGCAACTGAGCGGCAGCGCCGTGCACTCCAACCTTTTCGGCCGCGGCAACCGGCTTGCGATCGGATTGACGGGCACCAGCTACTCCCGGGTGTACAACATTTCCTACACCGACCCGTACGCGACCATGAACGGGGTCAGCATTACCGGCGGGCTTACCTACCAGAACTACACCCAGTTCTTCAACGCCGCTTCGGACCTGGACACCACCACCGCTTCGGCCTCGGTCGAACTGAGCTATCCCATTACCGAGTACCAGAGCGTGATCCTCGGGGCGACGCTGCAGCAGGCCGACCTGATCACCACCAACTTCAGCAACGAGCAGTCCCGGCAATGGGTGCAGGTCAACGGCAAGCCGTACGAGCGCGACGTCGTGAGCCCGATCACCGGCGAGCCGGAAATCTACTACGGTTCCAAGTTCAACAGCCTGGAGTTGCTGATGGGCTGGCTCTACGACAGCCGCAACCGGGTGCTGTTCCCCGACCGGGGCATGCGCCACCGCCTTTCCCTGTCGGCCACGATTCCAGGCAGCGACGTCGAGTATGCGACCGCGCGCTACCAGTACACGCAATACCTCGGAATTCCGGGACTGCGCTGGTTCGGCCTGCGGCTCGGTGCCGATATCGGCATTTCCGAGGCCTTCGGCGACACGAGCGCGGTTCCGCCCTACAAGCATTTTTACGGCGGCGGACCTGATTCGGTGCGCGGATTCAAGGAATACCGTCTGGGGCCCAAGGACCGGTTCGGCAATGCCTATGGCGGCAATATGCTGGTTACCGGCCAGGTCGAGTTGATCCTGCCCTTGCCCGAGCGCTTCCGCCAGAGTGCGCGCCTGGCGGCCTTCTTCGACGTGGGCAACGTGTTCTCCACTTCCGACCTGGAGTTCTTCGACCGTCAGGGCGATCCGTTGAGTTACGACTTTGAGACAAGTAAACTTAAGCGCTCCGTCGGGATAGGTGCGGAGTGGCTGGCGCCCTTGGGGCTGTTGAGATTCAGCTTTGCCGCGCCGCTGAACGCCGATCCCGAGACCGACCGATTTTGGGGGGACGAGGTGGAACGCTTCCAGTTTTCCCTGGGCGGCGCGTTTTAGAATCTGTTGCGTCCTCCCCTATCCCTTTGGAAACAAGAGGCTTTTTCAGACAATGAACATCGCAAAAAACCTGCTCCTGGGCGCCGCCTTGAGTGCGCTTGCGGCCGGAAGCGCACTGGCGCAGGAGACCGCCCTGAAGATCGGTTTCGTCAACCTCGAGGCCTTGACCGTGGAATCGCCCCAGGGGCGGGCGGCCAATGAAAGGATCAGCGATATGTTTGCTCCACGGCAACGCGAAATCAACGCCAAGCAGACCCGCCTGGGAGAATTGAGCGGCAACTACGAGCGCGACCGCGAAACCATGGGTACCGAGCAGTTGCGCAACGCCGAGCGGGAGATCCTGGCCCTGCGCCGCGAGATTCAGCAGGAAGCGCAGGCTTTCGAGGAAGACCTGCAACTGGAGCAGAACAACAGCCAGCGCGACCTCGGAGCGGTTTTTCTGAGCCACGTCCGCCAGGTGGCCGAGGAAAACGAATATGACCTCGTCTTCAGTGGCGGGGTCGTGTACTTCGGCGATGCGGTCAATATCACCCCGCAGGTTTTGGGCGCCCTCCAGGAAACCTACAGCAGCGAACAGCAGGACTAGATTTCCGGGAGTGGCCGTTAGCCGTGAAACCGCGAAAGGCTGCCGCCGGCCGGAAAGTTGATGCAGCGGCGTTCGCATCACGAGCGGGGACTGACGCTTAGCGAACTGGCCCGGCATCACGGCTGCCAACTTCGCGGAGAGCCCGGCGTGAGGGTTCATCGCGCATCCACACTGGCCGGCGCCGAGGCCGGCAGCGTGGCCTTCTTTCTCAACCAGGCGTACCTGAACGATCTTCGCTCGACCAGGGCCAGCGCCGTAATCCTGAGCGAACCCCACGCCGTTGAATGCCCGGTCGCGGCGCTGATTACCGCCGACCCGTATCGCACCTTTGCCGGCGTCGCCGATCAGCTGCACGAACTGCTGCCGCCTGCCGCCGGAATTCATGCCGACGCCACGGTGTCTGCCGACGCGAGCGTGGACGGGACCTGCGAAGTGGCCCCCGGGGCGCGCGTGGCCGCGGGGGCCACGCTGGCCCGCGGCGTGTACGTGGGACCCAACGCGACCGTGGGCGCCGCCGCCCGTATAGGCGAGAACACGCGGCTGCTGGCCAACACTACCGTTTGCGAGGGCGTGACCATAGGCCGGAGGTGCCTGATCCATCCGGGGGCCGTGCTGGGTTCCGACGGTTTCGGCAACGCTCCGGACCGCGGAGGACGCTGGCGCAAGATACCGCAACTGGGGGCGTTGCGCATCGGCGACGACGTCGAGATCGGCGCCAACACCACCATCGACCGCGGCGCCCTGGATGACACGGTGATCGGGAATGGAGTTCGTCTGGACAACCTGATACAGATCGGGCACAACGTCCACATCGGCGAGCACACGGCCATGGCCGCCGGTTGCATGATTGCCGGGAGCGTGAAGATCGGGCGCAGATGCCGTATCGCCGGTAATGTCGGCGTGGCCGGCCACCTTGACATCTGCGACGACGTCGTGCTCCTGGCCCGCACCACGGTAACGCGCCCGATCCGCAAACCCGGAGCCTATGCGGGTTCGATGACGCCCATGGAAGAGGTATCGAGCTGGCGCCGCAATGCGGCACGCTTCAAGCATCTCGACGCCCTGCACAAGCGGGTGCGGCGCCTGGAGCGTTCCCGGTGACGCAGGTCCACGCTACCGCGATCATTTCCCGGCGCGCGGACCTGGCTGCCGACGTGGAGGTCGGCCCCTATGCCGTAATCGGACCGGAGGTGGAGATCGGCCCCGGCTGCAAGGTCGGTCCGCACGCGGTCGTCGAAGGGCCCACGCGCATGGGTGCGCGCAACGTGATCCACCCCCATGCGGCCATCGGGCGCGATCCGCAGGACCGGAAATTCCGCCCGGGAGAAACGAGCCGGCTGGAAATCGGCGACGACAACACCATTCGCGAGTTCGTCACCATCAATCGCGGTACCCGGGAAGGGGGCGGAGTCACCCGGGTGGGGAACAATTGCTGGCTGATGGCCAGCGTTCACATCGCGCATGACTGCATACTCGGCGACGACGTGGTGATGGCCAATTTCGCCAGCCTCGCCGGCCATGTCCAAGTCGGCAATCACGTAACCATGGCGGGGTTCTCGGGGGCGCATCAGTTCTGCCGGATCGGCGACTACGGCTTCATCGGGATCTACGCCGGGATCACCCGGGACGTTCCGCCCTATGTGCTGGTTGCGGGACAACCGCCGAAGCCGCGCGGCGTCAACGTCATCGGCCTTCGGCGCCATGGGTTCGACCCTGCCCGGCGGGCCAACATCGAAAGGGCCTACCGCACGCTTTACCGCAAGGAACTCAGCCGCGCCGAGGCGACCCAAATCATTGCCGAAACCGCCCGGGAACAGCCGGAGTTGACGCCGATGGCGGAATTTCTGGCCGAGCCCGGGCGCGGCCTCTTGCGTTGACGCTTCCCAGGCGGGCCCTGCGGATAGCGGTGGTCGCTGGCGAGGCCTCCGGCGATCGGCTGGGCGCGGGGCTGATTCGTTCCCTGCGCGCCGGCCCCGTGGAGGTGGAGGTGGCCGGCGTGGCGGGCCCTGAAATGCGCAAGGCGGGATGCAGGGCCATGCTTGAATCGTCGGAATTCGCGGTCATGGGCCTGGCCGAAATCGTCCGGCACCTGCCGCGCCTGTGGATGCTGCGCCGCCGGCTTTTGCGTCAACTCGGCGAGTTTCGCCCGGACGTTTTCGTGGGCGTGGATTCCCCGGAACTCAACCTGGCCCTGGCCGGGCGCCTCAAGCGCCGGGGCGTGCGCACCGCGCAATACGTAAGTCCGTCGATCTGGGCCTGGCGCTCCGGCCGGACGCGGCGTATCCGCCGCAATTGCGACCGGGTGCTGTGCCTGCTTCCGTTCGAACCGGCCCTGTTGCGCGAAAAAGGCGTGGAAGCGGTATTCGTGGGACATCCGATTGCCGATGAACAGCCTCCGGAACGGAGTGGACAGTCTCTTCCCGCGCGCGAAGGCAACCTGCTTGTGGCCCTGTTGCCCGGTTCGCGCAGCTCGGAAATAAGCCGCATCGGCCCTGCGATCGCGCGCGCGGCCGCCTGGCTTGCGGAGCGACGCCCCGGCGTTCGCTTTTCCACTGCGGCCGCCAGCGGGCAGGGTCGGGAGCAATTCGACGCGATTCTGAAACGGCTCGCGCCCGGCGTCGAGGTTCGCCGGGAGCCCGGAAACGCGCGCGATTTGCTGGCAAGGGCCGATCTGGCCGCGGCCGCTTCCGGCACGGTTACGATGGAGGCCATGGTGTGTGGTTGTCCGCTGGTGGTGGCCTACCGGGTTGCGCCGCTTACGGCGTGGATTGCGCGCCTGTTTCGTCTCCTGAAGACTCCCTATATTGCCTTGCCCAACATTCTTGCCGGCCGCAAACTCGTTCCCGAATTGCTGCAGGGCCGGGCGCGGGGCGAGACGCTGGGGGCGGAGTTGCTGAGCCTCTACGACGATAGCGGCGCCCGCCACGCGATGCGCGCCGAGTTTGCCCGTCTATCCGAATCGCTGGGCCGCGGCGTCAACGACCGCGCGGCGCAGGCCGTCCTGGCCCTGGCGCACGTCTCCTGAGTCGTGCGGGAGCCTGCAATGGAACACCCCGGGGCGGAAACGGCCGGCATCGTGGTAGGGGTGGATGAAGCGGGCCGCGGCGCTCTTGCGGGGCCGGTAGTCGCCGCAGCCGTCGCGCTTCCCGCGGGACGGGGCATTCCCGGCGTCCGCGACTCCAAACTGCTCTCGCCCGCGCGGCGCGCGGCGCTCGAGAAAGCAATTCGAAGCGGGTGCCTCGCCTGGTCGGTGGGGCTTGCCACGGTGGAGGAAATCGATCGTCTCAACGTGCTGCGCGCCAGCTTGCTGGCCATGCGCCGGTCGCTGCTCGGTTTGTCCGGCAGGCCGGCGCTGGTGCGGGTGGACGGACCCTACCTGCCGGAGATGCCGGCGCGCTGGCGCCGGGGTGTCGAACTCGAGGCCATGATCGGCGGCGACCGCCGCTGTCCGCTGATCGCCGCCGCTTCCATCGTGGCCAAGGAACGGCGGGATCGCCTGATGCGCCACCTGGATCTCAAGTGGCCGGGATATCACCTGGCCGAACACAAGGGCTACGCCGTGCCCGTCCACCGCGCGGCCCTCGAACGCCTGGGCGCAAGCCCCGCTCACCGCCTCAGTTTCCGGCCGGTCCGCGCCGTTGTTGCAGGCTGAACCCGCCGTGGAACAGACCGCTCAATTCGTTCATCTGCGCCTGCACTCGGAATTCTCGCTGGTGGACTCGGTGCTGCGCATCAGCGGTGGCGAGGCAGGCTTTTGCCGCGCGGTGCGGAAGCGGGGAATGCCCGCCGTCGCCCTGACCGACCTCAACAACATGTTCGGGGCGGTGCGCTTTTACCGCGCGGCGCTTGACGCGGGAGTCAAGCCCATCCTGGGCGCGGACCTCAATTTCGGCCGGCGGATGGAGGGGCGCCGCCCCGGGCGGCTGACGCTCCTGTGCCGGAATGCCAGGGGGTACAGGAACCTGCTGGCCCTGCTTACGCGCATGTACCTGGAACTTGAGCCGCGGGGCACGCCCGTGCTGATGGGGGAATGGCTGAGCGCCGACGGCCTGGAGGGCCTGATCGGGCTGACCGGTCTCGACAACGCTGCCGCCGGCGGACCCGAGGCGCGGCGCGAGCGCGAGCAGGTACTGGCCTTGCGCAGGCTGATGGGAGACGGTCTTTTTCTGGAGGTGAGCCGGCTGGGCCGCCCGGGCGAGACGGAGTTGACGCAGCGAACGGTGGAACTGGCCAACGCCGAAGGGATCCCCCTGGTGGCGATCAACGACGTTCGATTCCTGGACAGCGGCGAGTTCACCGCGCACGAAGCGCGCGTGTGCATACACCGGGGAGAAACGCTGAACGATCCGCGCCGCGAACGCCGCTACACGCCCCAGCAGTATCTCAGGAGTCCGGAGGAGATGGCCGAGCTGTTCGCCGACCTGCCGGAAGCCTTGAGCAACACGATTGCCATCGCCCGCGCCTGCACGGTGGAGCTGGACCTGGGCGAATCCAGGCTGCCGAAGGCGCGTGCGCCCGAGGGGCTCAGCGAAGGGGAATTTCTCGAGCAGGAGGCGCTGACCGGACTGAGACAACAGCTCGGCGTCGGCGCGGGCAATGGCGCGGCTGCGGAACTGCCCGGGCCTTACACCGACCGCTTGCGGGCGGAACTGGAGGTCGTGCGGCGCATGGACTTTCCCGGCTACTTCCTGATCGTTGCCGATATCGTGCGGTGGGCGCGCGAAAACGAGGTGCCCGTAGGTCCCGGCAGGGGATCGGCGGCCGGTTCGCTGATCAGTTACGCGCTGGGCATCACCGCTATCGATCCTCTGCGCTACGGATTGATCTTCGAGCGTTTCCTGAACCCGGAGCGGATCTCGATGCCGGACATCGATATCGATTTCTGCGCTGAGCAGCGGGAACGGGTCCTTGAGCATGTGGCCGAGGAATACGGGCGGGACCGGGTGGCGCAGATCATCACGTTCAACCGCCTGGCGGCTCGCGCCGCCATCAAGGACGCGACCCGGGTCCTCGGTCATCCGCTGGGTCTGGGAGAACAGATCGCCGGCCTGATCCCCGCCCTGCCCGTGGGCGTGACCATTGAGCAGGCGATGAACGACGACCGGGAACTGAGTCATTTGTACAACACCGACACCGAGGCGCGCGCAGTCATCGATCTGGCGCTTCAGCTGGAGGGCCTGCCGCGCAATTCCAGCACCCACGCGGGAGGCGTCGTGATCGCCCCGTCGGAGTTGATGCATTTCACGCCGCTCTACCGCCAGGAAAGCGACTCGCCCACGGTCACCCAGTTCGACAAGGACGACATCGAATCGGTCGGGCTGGTGAAGTTCGATTTCCTGGCCCTGAACGACCTCACGACGATCACACGGACCGTGGAGGAGGTCAATCGCTCCCGGCGCTCGACCGGCGAGCCGCCCATAGACGTCGCCCGACTGCCGCTGGACGATTCGAAGGTGTACGAACTCCTGCGCAACCTGCGCACCCGCGCGGTATTCCAGCTCGAGTCGCGCGGCATGCGCGACTTGATCCGCGACCTGCGGCCCGACCGCTTCAGCGACATGATTGCGCTGGTGGCGCTGTTCCGTCCCGGTCCGCTGCAGACCGGCATGGCGGACACCTACATAAAGCGCAAGCACGGCCAGGAGTCCGTCGACTACCTCCATGAGGACCTGCGCGAACTCCTGAGCGAAACGTACGGCGTGATCCTCTACCAGGAGCAGGTCATGGAGATCGCGCGCCTGATCGCCGGCTACAGCTTTGCCCAGGCGGACGTGCTGCGCCGCGCTATGGGCAAGAAGCTGAAGGACGAGATGGCGGATCAGCGCTCGGTATTCGTGAAGGGCGCCCTTGAGCACGGACTGACCAGGGGCAAGGCCGAACACATCTTCAACCTGATGGAGACTTTCGCCGGCTACGGTTTCAACAAGTCGCACTCAACGGCATACGCCATCGTCGCCTACCAGACGGCCTGGCTGAAGGCCCGCTATCCGGCCCAGTACATGGCCTCCACGATGACCACCGACATGAGCGCGCATGACCGCCTCTACTGGATGACGCAGGAGTGCCTCGCCCTGGGGCTTGAGGTATTGCGCCCGGACGTGAACCGGTCGCTTGTGGGATTCAGCGCCGTGGACGACAAGGCCGTTCGCTGCGGGCTGGGCGCCATCCGCGGACTGGGCCAGGCCGCGGCCCAGGCAATTCGGGCCGAACGCGAAGCAAACGGGCCCTATTCGGGACTAGCGGACCTGTTTTCGCGAATCAGCGGCGCGGGGTTGCACCAGCGGCAGGCCGAAACGCTGGTCCGGTCCGGCGCCCTGGACAGTCTGTGCGCCAACCGGGCCGCGGTAATCAGGGTGCTGCCCGCGGCGCTCGCGGCGGCGGCGCAGGCCGCCCGCGACGCCGAGAGCGGGCAGGAAGGCCTGTTTGACGACGGCGGTGACCAGTCGATTCGTATCGAGATTCCCGACGTGCAGGAGTGGGGCCCGCGGGAGCTTCTGGACGGGGAGCGCCGCAGCCTGGGGTTCTGCCTTAGCGGCCACCCGTTCGACGAATGCAGGGAAGAAGCGCGCGTCCTCACGGGCGGCGGCCTGCGCGAAATACTGGATCGATCGCAGCCGGGGCCCCGGGACGAACG
Source organism: uncultured Gammaproteobacteria bacterium (assembly GCA_964392625.1). GTDB lineage: Bacteria > Pseudomonadota > Gammaproteobacteria > Steroidobacterales > Foliamicaceae > Foliamicus. Next base: position 16,836 of record CAYMQG010000092.1, read on the forward strand.
CGACGCACCGCCCGTTGCGGTGGCCGGCAGCGTATTGCGCAAGTGGCGCAGATCCGGCGCCAACTACTTCGACCTGGACGATGGAGTGACTCGGCTGCCGGTGCGTCTGCCGAGGTGGGACGCGGGCGCGCCTCCCGGCCGGCTGATCACGCCCCATTCCCTCGTGCTCGTGAAGGGCCGACTGTCGCGTCTGCAGCGAGGTTCGCTGATGCTGTTTGCCGACTCGGTGGAGCCGCTCGACGAGGTGATGGAGAAGCGCGCGCGGGTGCTGTGGCTCGACTGTCGCGCGGCGAAAGAGCCGGCCGAGACCTTCATGCAGCTCAAGGATCTGCTGCGCCCGCATGTACCCGGCGGGACCCAGGTTGTCGTGCGCTATTCCGGCCCGGCCGCCGCCGGAAGCCTGCGGCTGGGCACTCACTGGAACGTGCGCGCAACCGGCGGCCTGCGGCATGATCTGGGCGAATCGCCGGTAGTCAGCGAGTTCGGTATTCGCTACGCCCAGCACGAATAAGGGCTTACAATCGCAGGCCCGGCCTGGTCGGAAGCACTGTGCATGGAATCATTTCTTGACTTCGAACAGCCCATCGCGGAGCTGGAAAGCAAGATCGAGCAACTGAGGTTTCTCGACAACGATTCGGGCGTGGACGTGGCCGCCGAGATTCAGCGGCTTCAGCGCAGCAGCCGGTCGCTGACCCGCAACATATACCGCAAGCTCACGCCGTGGCAGACGGCGCAGGTGGCGCGCCATCCGAAGCGCCCCTACTCGCTGGACTACATCGCCGGGATGACCGGGGAGTTCCAGGAACTGCACGGCGATCGAATGTACGCGGACGATTACGCGCTGGTCGGTGGGCTGGCCCGGATCGAGGGCACGCCGGTGATGCTGATCGGCCACCAGAAGGGTCGGGATACGACCTCAAGGGTGCGCCGCAACTACGGCATGACCCGCCCGGAGGGTTACCGCAAGGCGCAACGACTGATGCAGCTTGCCGAGAAGTTCGGGCTGCCGGTGGTCACGCTGATCGATACGCCGGGCGCATATCCGGGAATCGGCGCGGAGGAACGCGGCCAGAGCGAGGCCATCGCCTCCAGCCTGAGCTGCATGGTGGGACTGAAGACCCCCATCATCAGCGCGATCATCGGTGAGGGCGGCTCCGGAGGGGCGCTGGCCATCGGCGTCGCCGACGTGGTGATCATGATGCAATACAGCATCTACTCGGTGATTTCGCCGGAAGGCTGCGCCAGCATTCTCTGGAAGAGCGCCGAGCACGCCACCGAAGCGGCCCAGGCCATGGGCATCACGGCCAAGCGGCTGTTGAGCCTCAAGCTCGTGGACGAGGTGCTGGAAGAGCCGGTGGGCGGCGCCCACCGCGACCCGTCCGCCGCCATCGCGAGCGTCAAGAAGGCGATAAGCAAGCACCTGCTCAGCCTGACCCGACTGGAACCCGCCGAGCTGCTGGAGCGTCGTCATCAGCGATTGCTCAAGTACGGCGTCTACCGCGAAGCCTAGCGTCGCGTCACATGTATTGGGAGGAAACATGAATACCAACTTGAACCGCCGTTCGGTATTGGCGGGCGCGCTCGGCGCGCCGTTTCTGGCCGGGCTGGCACCCGGGGCACGCGCGGACGGGTATTCGGGGCTTACCGATCTGGATCTGAGCGACGATGAGATGCTGCACTACTTCGTCAAGCTGCGCAGCAGCCTCGACGACCGCGTGACCATGGGTTGGGTGGACGCGGTGAACTATGCGTTCGTCGACGGCGTGACTTACCCGATGTACCGGCTTCTTTCGACCACGATCCGCCAGATGCGCAAGGTCAACGACAGCCTCTACAAGAGCGTCTCGCTGGAAGTCGCGATGTACATCGACATCGAGACGGGAGAGCTGCTGGAAAAGCTGACCATGCCGGTTACCGGCAATGTGGTGGACGTGCCCCTGTACCGCGCCGGTCCGTCGCACATGGACATGACGGTTCGCGCCGAGGACACCAACGAGTTCACCATGCAGCAGGAAACGGTCGACGGCGAGTCCTTTTTTGCCACGGGGCAGGTCGAGAGCGAGCGCTTCATCAGTCTGCCGCAGCGGCGCGGCGACGACTTCTACATCCGCCAGGACATCAGCGCGCGGGTGTTCCCGGCCGGTGAACCGAATCCGGACTTTTTCTACCGCGAGTGGACGATCAACCAGGGCAGTTGGGCGGCGCTTTCCGATCCGTCGACAGTGTCGGTGCCCGTCGACGTGGCCTACATCGCCAACACGGCGTTCCGGCCCTGGATGCAAATGGGCGATGCCCCCGGTCATACGGTGCAGAACGGGCGGGGAGGCAAGGCGGAAACGCCCGAAGGGTTGCCGGTTGAACTGCTCCGCCTCGTGAAGCTCCATCATCCCGACCTGATCGAGGACCCGCGCGGGGTCTTGGCCGGAGAAGCCGCATAGGGGCCGGCGGCGCGCGGAACATAAAGCTGGCCGGGCGCCGCGACGCCGTCAAGCCGGTCGCGGAAGCGGCGCTTGGTCGATTGTGCCCCGACTGGCGGGAACGTCCGCTGCTGGTGGCGTTCAGCGGCGGTCCGGATTCCACCGCCCTTCTGCTGGCCGTGCACGAGCTGCTTGAGGAATCCGGTCGCAGCCGTTTGCGCGCCGCGCATGTAGACCATGGGCTGCACAAGGATTCTGGCGGCTGGGCCAGGCATTGCAAGGCCCGGGCCCGCGCCCTGGGAGTGTCCTTCACCTGCCGCGAGGTTGAAGTGCACGCCGACGGCCGGGGCGTGGAGGCCGCCGCGCGACGCGCGCGCTACGAGGCGCTCGCGGCGCTCATGGAGCCCGAAGAATGCCTGCTTACGGCGCATCACCAGGACGATCAGTGGGAAACGCTGATGCTGCGCATGCTTCGCGGGACCGGCATTGCGGGTCTGGCGGGCATCCGCGAAAAGCGCCGTCTGGGCCGGGGGTGGGTGTTGCGTCCGCTGCTCGATGTCTCGCGGGAAGATTTGCGGGTCTGGCTCGATAGAAGGGGCGGGGATTGGATAGAGGATCCGTCCAATCGGGAAACGGAGTTCGACCGCTCCTTCCTGCGCAACAAGGTACAGCCGCTGTTGCGGGAGCGCTGGCCCGGGGCCGGGGCCACCGCCGGGCGGATGGCGCGGCTGGCCGGAGAAACGCGCGAATTGCTGCGGGACCTGGCCGAGCATGACGGCCGCGGGATCGCGCGGGGCGACTCTATCGATTGCGAAGGCCTGCTCGGGCTTTCGCCGCCGCGCCGCGCGAACCTTTTACGCGAACGGCTGTCGGCGCTCGGCGTCGCCGCACCGTCCGAGGCGCGCCTGAATGCGGCGCTGGACATGCTGCTGAACGCCGCCGTCGACCGGCGCCCCGAGGCGCGCTGGGGCGGCGTTCGCCTTACACGCCGCCGGGGCCGCATCTACATTTCGCCGCCGTAGCTCTTTCGATACGATCCGGCGGGCGGTCTGTGTTATCGTAGATGCCCGATCCCATACTGTGGTCGGAGTGGTATGACCCGCTACATTTTTGTTACCGGCGGCGTGGTTTCCTCGCTGGGAAAGGGCATAACCGCCGCATCGCTGGGCGCAATTCTCGAAGCCCGCGGCCTTTCCATCAGCATGATCAAGCTGGATCCCTATCTGAACGTGGATCCGGGCACCATGAGCCCCTTCCAGCATGGCGAAGTGTTCGTGACCGCCGACGGGGCCGAGGCCGACCTCGACCTCGGACATTACGAAAGGTTTGTTCGCTCCGGCAGGCCCGGGCGGGACTCCAACTTCACCACCGGGCGCATCTATAACGCCGTCATCGGCCGGGAACGCCGCGGGGGCTACCTGGGCGCGACCGTGCAGGTCATCCCGCACGTCACCGACGAGATCAAGCGCTCGGTGCTGCTGGGCGCCGGCGACGCGGACGTCTGCATCACCGAGGTGGGAGGCACGGTCGGCGACATCGAGTCACTGCCGTTCCTCGAGGCGATCCGCCAGATGGGCCTGGAAATGGGCCGCGAGAACGTGGCCTTCGTGCATGCCACGCTGGTCCCTTACGTGGCCACTTCGCAGGAGATCAAGACCAAGCCCACCCAGCATTCGGTCAAGGAACTGCGCTCCATCGGAATTCAGCCGGACGTGCTGGTATGCCGCTCGGAGCTGGCCCTTCCGGACGAACAGCGGCGCAAGATCGCGTTGTTCACCAACGTGCCGGAGTCGGCGGTTTTCTCCGCCCGCGATATGGACGACCTGTACGCGATACCCATAGAACTGCGAAGCCAGGGACTGGACGAAGTGCTGGCCACGCAGTTCGGGATGGACTTGCCTCCGGCCGACCTGTCCGAATGGCAACAGGTGGTCGAGGCCGGCCGGAACTGCGAAGGCCAGGTGACCGTGGCCATGGTCGGCAAGTACATGGACCTGCGCGATTCCTATATTTCGCTCAACGAGGCCCTGGGACATGCCGGCCGGCGCAGCGGCGTCAACGTGCGGGTCCGGCATATCGAATCGGAGCAGGTCGAGGAGGAAGGCGTCGACTGTCTGGCCGGCGTGCACGCGGTACTGGTTCCCGGCGGCTTCGGCGAACGCGGAATCGAGGGGATGGTGCGCGCCGTAACCCACGCGCGCGAGAAGGAGATTCCGTACCTGGGCATCTGCCTGGGGATGCAGGTGGCGGTGATCGAGTTTTCCCGGCACGTTGCCGGCCTTGCGGGCGCCAACAGCACCGAATTCGACGCGGACACGCCGCATCCCGTGGTGGCGCTGGTGACCGAATGGGTGGACGAGTCCGGTCAGGTGGAGCGCCGTAGCGAGGATTCCGACCTGGGCGGAACGATGCGGCTGGGAGAACAGGCCTGCCATCTTGCCAAGGGCAGCCTGGCGCGCAACGAGTACGGTGCGCAGACCGTGTACGAACGCCACCGCCATCGCTACGAATTCAACAATCGCTACCTCGAAAGACTCGGTAAGTCCGGGCTGGGGTTCTCCGGTCGGTCCAGCGACGGCCTCGTGGAAGTAGTGGAATTGCCTTCGCATCCCTGGTTCCTGGCCAGCCAGTTTCATCCCGAATTCACCTCGACGCCGCGCGACGGGCACAGGCTCTTCGACGGCTTCATCGCCGCCGCCGTAAGCTACCGGCAGCGTGGCGACCTGCCGGCCAAGGCAGCCAGCGCCGGCGGCGCCTAGCCGCCCGTGACGGACCAATCCGGCCCCTGCAGGGCGCAGGTAGCGGGATTTACCGCCGGACTCGATCAGCCGCTTTTCCTGATCGCCGGCACCTGCGTGGTCGAATCGCGGGAATCGGCCCTGGAAACCGCGGGAATGCTGGCTGAAATCGGTCGGGAGCTTGGCTTTCCTGTCGTCTACAAGTCGTCCTTCGACAAGGCCAACCGGTCGTCGCTGGCCAGTTTCCGCGGTCACGGCATGGAGCGGGGCCTGAAGATTCTCGAGGAGGTCAAGCGCCAGGTCGGCGTGCCCGTGCTCACCGACGTGCATGAGAACACGCCGATGGATGAAGTGGCCGCCGTGGCCGACGTGTTGCAGACGCCCGCGCTGCTCTGCCGGCAAACCGATTTCATATTGCGGGCCGCCGGAGCGGGCCGTCCCCTGAACATCAAGAAGGGCCAGTTTCTTTCCCCGGCGGAGATGTCCAACGTGGTGGACAAGGCGCGCTCGACCGGCAACCCGGACATCCTGGTCTGCGAGCGGGGCTTTTCATTCGGTTACAACAACCTGGTGGTGGATATGCGGTCCCTGGCCGTGCTGAGGGACACCGGTTGCCCCGTCGTGTTCGACTGCACTCACTCGGTGCAGCTTCCGGGCGGCAAGGGCACGTCCTCCGGCGGGCAGCGGGAATTCGTGCCGGTGCTCGCCCGGGCGGCGGTGGGCGCCGGAGTGGCAGGGCTGTTCATGGAAACTCACCCGCGCCCGGATGAGGCGCTGAGCGACGGGCCGAACGCCTGGCCCCTTCATCGTGTCCGCGAACTGATGGAGTCCCTGCTGGAACTGGACCGCCTGGTGAAGTCCCGTCCGCTGGCCGAAGGATCGTGTCCGCAATAGCCCATATACACGCGCGCGAGATTCTCGACTCGCGCGGCAACCCCACGCTGGAGGCCGAGGTGGCGCTGAGCTGCGGGGCCCGGGGCAGGGCGGCGGTACCCTCCGGGGCCTCCACCGGAGCGCGCGAAGCGGTCGAGTTGCGCGACGGGGATTCCCGCCGCTTCGGCGGGCGCGGCGTCCAGTCGGCCGTACGCCATGTCAACGGCGAGATTTGCAAGGCCCTGCTCGGCGCCGACGGCGAGCGCCAGGACCAGCTGGACGCGCGAATGGTGGCGCTGGACGGCACGGCGAACAGGTCGCGGCTCGGGGCGAACGCGATCCTGGCCGTTTCCCTGGCCGCCGCCCGGGCGGCGGCGGTGGCGCGGGGCGACCCGCTCTACCGAGGCCTGGGCAGCGGGGCGCCCGCAATGCCCACGCCGATGATGAATATCCTCAACGGCGGCGCGCATGCCGACAATCGCCTGGACGTTCAGGAATTCATGGTCCTGCCGGTGGGCGCCGGAGACTTTGCCGAGGCGCTGCGCTGGGGAGTCGAGGTCTACCACGTCCTGAAAGACGTGCTGCGGAAGTCCGGCCGGTCGACGGCGGTGGGAGACGAAGGCGGATTCGCGCCCGACCTGCCTTCCAACGAAGCGGCGCTGGAGGCGCTGATCGAGGCGATCCAGCAGGCGGGGTTCAGCGTGCCCGGAGATTTTCTGCTCGGACTGGACGTGGCCGCCAGCGAACTGTATTCGGCCGGCCTGTACCGCCTGGAATCCGAAGGCCGCACCTTTGACCCGGCCGATTTCGCCGGCTGGTTCGCGGAACTTGCGGACCGCTACCCGGTCGTGAGCATCGAGGACGGCATGGCCGAGGACGACTGGGACGGCTGGCAAGCGCTGTCAAGCGCGCTGGGCGAGACGGTGCAACTTGTCGGCGACGACCTTTTCGTTACGCAGACGGCGATTCTCGCCGAGGGCATCGAGCGCGGCGTCGGCAACGCCATCCTGATCAAGCCGAACCAGGTGGGCACTCTTACAGAAACGCGCGCAGCCATCGATGCGGCCGTTGCGGCGGGCTACGCGGCCGTCATCTCGCACCGCTCGGGCGAAACGGCCGATACCTTCATTGCCGACCTGGCGGTGGGCTCTGCCGCCACCCAGATCAAGACCGGGGCGCCGTGCCGCTCCGATCGCACCGAGAAATACAACCGCCTGCTGCGCATCGCCGAGGAACTCGGCGCCGACGCGCCCTACGCCGGCCTCAACGCTTTCCCCACCTCCGTAGTGCAGCACCATGCGGCTTCCGCCGCAATGAGCAATGAAGCCTAGGACTGCAGGAATCGTGTTGGCCGGCCTGGCGCTGGCGGGCCTGCAGTACCCGCTGTGGTTCGCCGAAGATGGCCTGCTGGGCCTGTTCCGCGCCCGCCAGGAAGTGGCCGGGCAAGAAGACGAGAACGCCGCTCTCCGCGAGCGCAACCGCCGCCTGGCCGCCGAGGTGCGGAGCCTCAAGGAGGGCGACGAGGAGATCGAGCGGCTGGCGCGCTCCGAACTGGGCATGATCGGTCCTGACGAAAAGATCTACCTGCTGGTCGAGGAAGACGCGCAAACCGAAGATCCCGAACAGGTCGACCAACCGGGAGACCCGCGCGAGTAGCGCCCCCCCGTGCGGGTCCTGCTTTCCAACGACGACGGCTATCGCGCCGAAGGCCTGCAGGCCCTGGAGCGCGCGCTGCTCGGGCTGGCCGAAATCATGCTTGTTGCGCCCGAGCGCAACCACAGCGGCGCCAGCAATTCGCTCACGCTGTTCGAGCCGCTCCGGGTCACGCAGTTGGGGAAGAACCGCTGGTACTGTTCCGGCACGCCCACCGACTGCGTGCATATCGCCATTACGGGGCTGTTGCCGGAAGACCCCGACATGGTGTTTTCCGGCATCAACCACGGCCCGAACCTGGGCGACGACGTCCTTTATTCGGGCACCGTGGCGGCGGCGATGGAGGCCAGGGTCCTGGACGTGCCGGCGGTCGCGATATCGGTCGCCGGCTACCCGCCGAAGAATTTTGACGCCGCGCAACGCGCGGTGAGCGAGTTGTTCGAGCGACTGAACAGGAACAAGCCGCCGGGAAACATGCTGCTGAACGTGAATGTGCCCGATCTGCCCTGGGACGATATCCGCGGGTTCAAGCTGACCCGGCTGGGACATCGTCACAAGGCCGCGCGGGTGAAGGTATCGGGCGATCCCTACGGCGGCAAGCTGTACTGGATGGGTCTTCCCGGCCACGGGCTGGACGCCGGGCCGGGCACCGATTTCTTCGCCGTGCGCGACGGATGGATTTCGGTGACGCCGCTTCAGTGCGATCTGACCGACCACAACCGTCTCGAAGCGACCCGCGACTGGCTGCAGCTATGAACGCCTCGCGCCCGGAACAACGCCGGCGTAGCGGGATCGGCCTGACGTCCGCCAGGGTCCGCGACCGCCTGGCGGATTCCCTGCGCGAGCGCGGAATCCGCAGCCTGGAGATCCTGGAGCAGATTCGCCGCACTCCGCGCCACCTGTTCATCGACGAGGCGCTGGAACGCTACGCCTACAACGACAACGCCCTGCCCATCGGAGCGGGCCAGACGATTTCGCAGCCGTATGTAGTGGCCCTGATGACGCAGGCGCTGCTGATGGAGGAGGACGGCCGGATGCGGCGGCCCGCCAAGGTGCTTGAGGTCGGATGCGGTTCCGGATACCAGACCGCGATTCTGTCGCCGCTGGTGCGGTCCCTGTTCAGCATCGAGCGTATCGGCTCGCTGCTGGCCGAAGCCCGGCCCCTGCTGGCGGAACTGGGCTGCAACAACGTGCGCTTTCGGCACGGCGACGGGATGCTCGGCTGGCCGGGCCAGGCGCCCTTCGACGGCATCCTGGTCGCGGCGGCCGCAGCGGCGGTGCCGCAGGCGCTGGTGGACCAGCTGGCGCCGGGCGGGCGCATCGTCATTCCGCTGGGGGATCATTCCCGCCAGGAGCTCGTGCTTATCGAGCGTGGCGAGAACGGCGATATCCGCGAGAGCCTGGCGCCGGTCGCCTTCGTCCCGCTGTTGCCGGGGCAGGGCTGACGCCGGTCCGGACTATGGAAACGGCGCCGGCGCGGCTTGCCGACCGCGTTGTGGCATGGGCCCGCATGCCCGGCGCGCCGGCCGTGCTGTGCGCGGTCAGCTTTGCCGAGTCGATTTTCTTTCCGATTGCCGTGGACGTGATGCTGGTGCCGATGTGCGCGGCGCAGCCGAAGAAGACGGTCCGGCTGGTTTTCCTGACGCTCCTGTTCTCGGTGGCCGGCGGCTTGTGCGGTTTGCTGCTCGGCTATCTTGCGATCGACGCCGTCTTGCCCCTGATTCAGGAATGGGGTTGGGGCGAGCAGTATTCCCGGGTCCGGTCCTGGTATGAGCGGTGGGGCTACTGGGCGCTGGTCATGGCGGCCTTTACGCCGCTCCCTTACAAGGTCTTCGCCATTGCCGCCGGTGGCATGAACATGGACGTGGGCGCCTTCGTTACCGCTTCGTTCCTCGGCCGCGGATTGCGTTTCTTCCTGGTCGGTTCGCTGGCCGCCTGGCTGGGTCCCAAGGCGCTCAGGGCCATTCACTATTCGGACAGGGCCGGTTGGGCGCTGATCGGCCTTCTTGTCGTCGCAGTTGGGTTATGGTGGTACCTGTGAGCGTGGTCCCTCGAAATCGCGGCGTGGGCCGCCTGTACCTGATGACGGCCGGCGCCTTGCTACTGTCCGGTTGCTGGAACTGGATTCCGGAAGATCCGACGCCCGCGGGCCAGGCGCCCGCTGCCGCGATCCCGTCCGCGGCGACTCCATCGGAGTCAGGCGGGGAGAGCGCGGCCGGCGCCGCAACGGACATCGCCTCCGACTGGTACACGGTAGAGGCCGGCGACACGCTTTTCTCCATCGCCTGGCGATTCCGCGTTCAGGTGAACGAACTGGCCGCCTGGAACGAGTTGGGGGACGGCAGCCTGATCCTGGTAGGGCAGCGAATCAGGCTAACGCCCCCGCCGGGGTATGCGGCTTCGGGCCCCGTTGCCGCCGCTCCGGTTTCTTCTCCGGCCATGCGTGTCTCCGCCGGAGGCGGGACGGCCCGCGATCCGGTCTCCTCGCCCGGCGGCGCCGGATCGGGCGCTTCTTCCGCACCGGGCTCACCGGCCACCTCATCCGCGGCTTCCGGGCCGGCGGCAGCCGCTTCCCGATGGGAATGGCCCACCGGCGGGAGCGTGGACGTCGAGGGAGCGCGGGCGCGGGCCGGCGACTACGGCATTCGCATCCTGGGAACGCGCGGTCAGGACATCATGGCCGCCGACGGCGGCAAGGTCATGTATGCGGGAGACGGGCTCAAGGCGTACGGCCTGCTGGTGATCGTGCAGCATTCGCCGGAGTGGCTGAGCGCCTACGGCCACAACGAGAGGATTCTCGTCAAGGAGGGTGACGAGGTGCGCGCCGGTCAGCCGATCGCGACGATGGGCACGGGGCCCGGCAATACGGCCATGCTGCACTTCGAGATCCGCCGCAACGGCAAGCCGGTCGAGCCCGTCCCCCTGCTGCCTCCCCGCGGCTGATCACGTCCGCCCCCCGGGAGCACGTTTGCAAAGGTGCATGACCCATGAAAGGTTTGATGATGGACTACCCGCTGACGGTAACCAGCCTGATGCGCCACGTGGAGGCCCAGCACGGCGCCTCGGAGGTCTACTCGCTGACCGTGGAGAATCCCGCGCACCGGACCACCTACGCGGAGATCTTCCGCCGCTGCGCAATGCTCGCCAATGCGCTCAGGCGCCTGGGCCTGAAGAAGGGCGACCGGGTGGCCACCCTCGCCTGGAACGACTACCGTCACATGGAGCTCTACTACGGTATATCCTCCATGGGAGGCGTCCTGCACACCATCAATCCGAGGCTGTTTCCCGAGCAGCTTCAGTACATCGTCAACCACGCCGAGGACCGGTTTCTGTTTGCCGATCCCCTCCTGCTGCCGTTGCTGGAAAAGCTGCACAGCGCCTTCCCGACGGTAGAGGCGTTTGTGCTTCTGTGCTCCAGGCAGGCCATGCCCGACTCTTCCGTTCCGGGCCTGATCAGCTACGAGGAACTGATAGAAGGCGAGGGCGATTCCTTCGACTGGCCGGAACTCGACGAAAACACGGCCAGTTCCATGTGCTATACCTCGGGCACGACCGGTAATCCCAAGGGCGTGCTGTATTCGCACCGCTCCACGATCCTGCACACCTATGCCAGCGGTCTGTCCGACGCAATCAATATCAACAGTACCGACAGCGTTTTGCCGGTGGTGCCCATGTTCCACGCCAATTCCTGGGGAGTGGTTTACTGCGCGCCGATGGTGGGCGCCAGGCTGGTGCTGCCGGGGCCCAAGGCGGGCGATCCTGAAGCGCTCGTTGCGATGATGAACAGCGAACGGGTGACCACGGCGCTAGGCGTCCCGACCGTTTGGCTGGGTTTGCTGAATTACCTGGAAGCCACCGGCCAGCGCCTGGAAACGGTGCGGGACCTGGTGGTGGGCGGCGCGGCCTGCCCGCGTTCGATGATGGTGGATTTTGAAGAACGGCACGGAATTCATGTGATCCACGCCTGGGGAATGACCGAAATGAGCCCTCTGGGCAGCGTGAATGCGCCTACGGCCGGTACCGCCGGCATGGACGCCGAGGCCAGACTGGACCAGCAGTTGAGCCAGGGGCGCGCGCCTTACGGGGTGGAGATGCGCCTGGTCGACGACGACGGCGAGGAATTGCCCAGGGACGGAGAGGCCGTTGGGCGCCTGCAGGTTCGGGGACCATGGGTCGCGCACCGTTACTACCGGGCGGAGGAATCCGCGCTGGAGGACGGCTGGTTCGACACCGGGGATGTCGCCAGTATCGATCCGGAAGGCTTCATGCGCATCACCGACCGCACCAAGGACCTGATCAAGTCCGGCGGCGAGTGGATCAGTTCGATCGAACTGGAAGACGTGGCCATGGCGCATCCTGCCGTGGCGGAGGCGGCGGTGATCGCGATGCCGCACGAGAAATGGTCGGAACGGCCGCTGCTGATCGTCTGCCTGAAGGACGACGAGGCGGTCGATGCCGACGCCTTGCTGGCCTGGTTTGAGGGCAAGGTCGCCAAGTGGTGGATACCCGATGCGGTGGAATTCACCGACGAA
>CAYMQG010000093.1:0-37222 GCA_964392625.1 uncultured Gammaproteobacteria bacterium
ATTCAGGACTTCAGAAAAGACGGTGGCCGACCTCACTCCAACTCGACTCTAGGAAGTCCGCAGGACAACGGTCCAGCCACCGCCACCCTCGGACGCCCAAGGGCGCCGAGGGTGGCCCTATTGGAACAGACAAGCAGGGACTGCGAGAATCGAGCCATGGATGGCGCCTCCCCAAAAGGAAGGGTCGGGGAAAAGGCGAGGGACCGGCGCTACTCGGGATCGTCGATACGCAGCACCTGGTTGCACTCGTAGAAGTAGCCGTCCGGATCGAAGATCGCGCACCCCAGCAGATGCCGCGTCTCGCCCTTGGAACCGGTGACCTTGAAAGTCCTTTCCGGCGTATGCACCCGCGTGCCCAGCTCGCCGGCCCGGCGCGCGACTTCCGCCGCGTCTTCCGTATCCACCACGAACACCGGGGTGCCGTAGCCCACTGAAGTCGGAATCTCCGGCGCCGGCAGCGGCGGGTCCACCCATTGCAGAAGGCCGATCATGCCGATCCTGGGGTCTTCGCACTGCATGATGACCAGGTGGGTGACATCGCCCTTCTTGCCGGCGGCTATGCCCTTGCCCGAGAGCGTGTAGGGCATGTCGATCCAGGTCTTCATCCCCAGCACGTACTCGTACCAGCGGCGGCTCTTTTCCATGTCCCGGACGATCAGCGTGGTGCGCTTGACGATGTTCCGGATTCGGGGTGCTGAATTCATTCGTAATCCTCCCTCGGTTGAAGTGCGCGTTTATACCACGCCGCGAGCGGGGGCGAGACGCCCTCGCTCCAGGGTCAGCAGGTTCCGTCGAGGCGGCAGGCGTTGGGGCGAAGCCACTCGTCCAGCGCCAGGCACAGCGCGGTGTGCGAGAGCGGGTGCTGGCTCATGTGTTCCCAGGCGGTCCGCAAGGTCCGCTCCGCCGCCTCCGCGTAGCGCAAGCCGGGCGCGAATTGCGAAATCCGCAGCAGGGCGCGCGCCGCAACCGCCGCGCCGGAAGGAAGCGCGTCGTCGGAAAGCGAGCGCGGCCGGTGGATCAATTGCTCGTGGTTTCCGGAAGTGAAGAAAAAGCCGCCGTTGTCCGCGTCCTCAAAGCTGTCCAGCATGGTCCGCGCCAGCGCCTCGGCCGTTGCCTGCCGCTCGCCGCCCAGTTCCAGCAATGCGTCGATCAAGAACGCGTAGTCGTCCAGAAAACCCTCGCCGCCGGCCCGTCCGTCGGTCCAGCTGGCGAGCAGCCGGCCGTCGCGCATCATTTCCGTACAGATGAAGTCGGCCGCCTGTTCCGCCGCCGCGGTCAGGTCCGGGCGTTCGAGGCAACGCCCGGCGATCGCCAGCCCGCGCACCGTCATCGCGTTCCACGCGGTCAGCAACTTCTCATCGCGCATCGGGCGCTCGCGCCGGGCGCGCACCTCAAGCAGGCGTTGCCGCGCCGCGGAAAAGTCCGTTTCGGCGGCGTCCGGCGCGGGCCGCTCCACGAGGTGCCAGGCGCTTTCCTCGAAATTGGGCCGCCGGTTCAGTCCGTAGCGGGCCGCAAAGCCGTCGTATTCATCTTCCGGAAGCAGTTCCGCGACTTGTTCGGGCGTCCACAGGTAATAGAGGCCCTCTTCGCCTTCGGAATCGGCGTCCAGGGCGGCGAAGAACGCCCCGCCTTCGTGACGCATGTCGCGCATGAGCCATCCGGCCGTGGCGTCGGCCATGTCGGCGTAGCGTTGCTTGCCGGTGAACTGCCAGGCCAGGGCGTAGGCCGACAACAGCGCCGCGTTGTCGTAGAGCATCTTCTCGAAATGCGGGATCTCCCAGCGGGCATCCACCGAGTAGCGGAAGAAACCGCCCCCCAGGTGGTCGTTGAGCCCGCCCGCGGCCATCGCGTCGAGCGTGGTCTCGAGCATTTCACGGGCCGCCTCGCCGCCGGGCTGCGAGGCGCGCCGGACCAGCAGTTCCATGTCCGCCGGGCGCGGAAACTTCGGTGCGCCCTGGGTGCCGCCGTGCACGGGATCGAAAGCCGAGCGCATCTGCTCCAGCGCGTTGGTCAGCGGCTGCTCGTCGAGCTCGCCGGCGAAGGACGCACCGGGCGCCGCGATCCGGGCCAGCATTTCCTGGACCGCCCTGCCGTTGCCGCGCGCCTCCTCGCTCCGGCCCGCGTAGTAGGCGGCGACGTTCCTCAGCAGGTCCGTGAAGGCCGGCATGCCGAAACGCGGCGCCTTGGGGAAATACGTTCCGGCGAAGAACGGAAGCAGTTCGTCGTGGGTCAGGAACACCGTCAGCGGCCAGCCGCCGGCCCGGCGCGTCAACAACTGGTGGCTGGTCTGATAGACCTTGTCCAGGTCCGGGCGCTCCTCGCGGTCCACCTTGACGTTCACGAACAGTTCGTTCATGACTTCGGCGGTGGCGTCGTCCTCGAACGACTCGTGGGCCATGACGTGGCACCAGTGGCAGGCCGAATAGCCCACCGAAAGCAGGATCGGACGCCCGGATTCGCGCGCGTCGCGCAGGGCTTCCTCGTCCCAGGGGTGCCAGTGCACCGGGTTGTCCGCGTGCTGCAGCAGGTACGGACTGCTCTCTGCCTTAAGCCGATTCATGGAATCAATCTCGCTGGCCATACATCGCGGTGATTATGCGCCGTAGCTGGACCGCATTCTGGGTTGTCAAACGATCGATCTCGCGCTTCAGACGCCGTTTGCTGATCGCGCGTATCTGATCGACGGCCACTTCGGCATCCTGGCCTTCGCATTGAACCTGCAGGCGGCTGCGCCACTGTGGATGAAGCCTGGAAGTAATGGGGCATACCACTACCGTATCAAGATGGCGGTTCATTTCATTCTGGCTTATCACCACCACCGGTCGGACCTTTCGGAGTTCCGCGCCAACCGTGGGGTTGAGGTCGGCAAAGTAGATTACGTATCGCTGTGGATATGACGACATCAGTCGATGCCGTCGGCCGTGGTTTCATCGAAATCGCTCCAGTCCTCTGCGGCTGCCGCCATCGCGCGGTATGTTTCCTCCCACGATAGTTTGCTTTGATCCCTGGCACGCAGGAAGACGCCATCCTCGGCCTCTTCCATAACGATGAATTCGTTCCAGCCATATTGTCGCAGTAATGTCTTGGGCAGGCGAATGCCCCTGGAATTGCCGATGGCAATCAGTTTGATTTCCCGCACAGCCGTCGATTCGCCCATGACGTCCTCTTTCCGTTTCCTAAGCTGTAATTACTGTAATTACATATTAATCAATGTCAATATTTGTTTTGTTGCCGAATCGTCGTCGGATGCATCGCTGCATCCGTTTTTGGCGAATCGGACGCCCTTTTGCGGATCGGCACCCCCGTGGAGGCGCCGCCGCCTCCCATGAGGGATGGGCCCGGATGCGAATACAATCCGGTCTTTCTCGGGTCCGAACGACTGCTTGGATGATCGCGTGAACAGGGGCAAGGCGGCAACGTCCGGCGCTACGCCTGCGCCCGGGCGCGCGATCCTCGAGCGGATCGCGGATGGCGACCCGCTCGCCATGACCGAACTCGTCGACCAGTACGGCGACCTCGTCTGGTCGCTGGCCAGACGCTACTTCGGCGCTTCGCCGATCGCCCAGGAGTCGGTGCAGGAAGCCTTCCTTTCGCTCTGGTCCAGCGCCGGGCGGTTCCGCCCCGAGCGCGGCAGCGAACTGACCTTCGTGCTCACGGTCGCGCGCCGGCGGATCGTGGACCAGGTCCGCCACGAGGCCCGTTTCTCGAACAGCGTGCCGCTGGTGGGCGACGAGGTGGACCAGAACAGCAGCGACCAGGCCCGGCTCGACGCGCAGCTCGATTTGATGCGGGTCCAGCCGCTGCTGCGGGAGCTGTCCGGAAACGAAAGGGAAATCCTTTCGTTGTCTCTTTACGAAGGCTATTCACATAGCGAGATCGCGAAGCGCCTGAATATGCCCTTGGGAACCGTCAAGACGCGTATCCGCCGCAGCCTAATCCGGCTGCGGGCGGCGCTCAATGTGCAGCAAGGGGAGGCCGACAGTGGCGCCGGCTGACAGAATCCGCGAATTGCTCGCCGCCGAGGCCGCCGGGGAGCGTCTCGACGACGCGGAGTTCAACGAGTTGCGGGAAATGCTCGCTGCCGTTCCGGCCGCCGAACGCAGCCGCGAGCGCGACGCCATGCACGAAGCCGCGGCCCTGGGGCAGGCCGCCTTCCTCGCGGAGGACCGCGCGGCCTGGCGGCCGATGCCCGGGGACCTGCGCGAACGATTGCTGGGCATGGCCCGCGCCCGTTCGCTGGACGGCGCCCCGCGCGCAAGGCGCATCAACTGGTCGGCCCGATGGGGATGGGCCGCGGCCACGGCCATGGTGATCGTCTGGATCGTCAGCACCGTGCTGCTGCCGCGCCAGCCAACGGTTCCGGACAGCGTATCGGTGCAGTCGGCGTCCGATGTCGTCCGGCTGCCCTGGCGCTCGGAAATCGGCGGTTACGAGGAGGTGCGGGGCGAAATTGCGTGGAGCGACTCGCTGCAGGTCGGCGAGATGCGGTTCGTCGGGCTTCCGCCGAACGATCCCGAAGTGCAGCAATACCAGTTGTGGATCGTGGATCCGGACCGCTATGAGCATCCGGTGGACGGCGGCGTATTTGACGCCCTGGACGATGGCGATATCGTTGTCCCCGTGGACGCGAAGCTGAATGTGGAACAGCCGGTGGCCTTCGCCGTAACGCTCGAGCAGCGCGGCGGCGTGGTCGTGTCCCAGGGACCGCTGCTGCTGGTTGCTTCCGAAGGCCCGCGCCCGGGACAACCCCTGTGAGGATCCTGCGCGGCGTTTTTCTGGCGCTGGCCTGGACCGCCGGGGGGCTGATCGCCCTGGCCCTGATCGGGTTTGGCATTGCCGCCTGGATCTGGCGGGACATCCCCTCCGAAGAACTCGAAGCACGCTACGGCACCTCGGCGTCGCGATTCGCCGAGATCGAAGGCGCCCGCATCCATTACCGCGACGAGGGCCAGGGCCCGGCAGTGGTGCTGATCCACGCCAACTTCGCCAGCCTCATCGGCTGGGACCCCTGGGCGGAAGCGCTGAAGGACCGCTATCGCGTCGTTCGTTTCGACATGACCAGTCACGGCCTGTCCGGCGCCGACGCGACCGGCGACTACAGCCTGCAGCGCACGGTGCACCTGATGGAGCTGCTGCTGGACAGTCTCGGCGTGGACCGTTGCGCGATCGTCGGAACTTCGCTCGGCGGCACCGTCGCCATTCACTACACGGTCCGCAACCCCCACAGGGTGGTCGGCCTGGGCCTTATTTCACCCGGCTCGCTGGAGCCTGGCGTGCGTGGGCGCGAGGCGCCGCCGCGCATGTCGCCGGTCACGGCCCTGGTTCGCTGGATCACTCCCCGCGCGCTTCCCGAATTCATGCTGAAGGGCGGCTTCGGCGACCCGGCGAACGTCACTCCGGAACTGGTGGACCGCTGGCACGACCTGTGGCGTCTGGAAGGGCAGCGCCCGGCGCAACTGGCACGCCTGCGGCAGTACATTTCCGGCAACATCGAAGAACTGATCGGCCGCGTGCCCGTACCCGTCCTTATCCAGTGGGGCGAGGACAATCCGCAGGTGCACGTGGAACTGGCCGGCGAGCTTGCCCGGCTGCTGACCGGCGCGCCTTCGGTTGAGACTATCATTTATCCCGGCGTGGGACACATGGCGATTCAGGAAGCGCCGCGCGAAACCTCCGCGGACGCGCGCGCCTGGCTGGACCGCGTGCCATTCGCCGAACCTGTCGAAACTCCTGAAGCCGAGGGGTAACCGAATCATGAAGAAACTCGGGAAGGTGCTGGTTGTGGCCGTGATCGCGGTCTTTACCCTCGCGGTGGCCGGATTCGGCGTGTTCAGGTACATGAACCGCACGCCGCCGCAACTGAAGGAGCCGAACTACTTCGCCTACTACAAGGCCCAGGACACCGTGCCCGAGGGCCGCGTGGGCATCTTCATTTCGCACCTCATCCAGCCGGAGAAACTGCGTTTCGAGGATTACTACGTGCTGTCGCAAAAGAGCCTGCAGTACATCCCCTGGCCGATCCGCAATTTCGCCGGCGGCGATGCCGGCGTGGTGCTGATGGACGCCGAGCGCTACTACGAATTCGAGGAATTCACTCCCACCCGGCTGATCGACCACATGGGGCGCGATACGGACTACGACGGCGTGCCGTACGCCGACAAGTACCTGACCGGCGAAGTCGTGTGGTCTCCGCCGTCAACCGCAACCTACATGGCCCAGGGGTTCTTCCTGCTTCCGGGCCGCAAGGCCGGCATGCCCACCTCGGCGGCCAGGCTGATAACCAAGTGCCGGGTGTTTTACTACGCCCCCGGCAAGGGTTTCATGGACGGCCGGATACCTCACGAGGAAGGCAGCCGCCTCCTCGCCGAGGACGCGATGCAGCGGGTACACGAAAAGTACGGCGACATCCCCTGGGCCTGGGTGACCGCCGAACACTTCGGCATGGCGCGAAAGGCCATGTACGAGCTGCTGGACACCGGGGTGGACACCGTGTTGCTGGCCATCCCGCGGCCGGTCTATTCGCACCACGAGGAATTCAACAGCAGCGTCAAGCACGCCATGCACTACATCCACGAGTGGGAGGAGCGCAACGGCAAGCACATCAAGGTGATCATCACTCCGCACCTCGGCGACATCCCGGTCCTCCGCACCGCCTACACCCGAATGCTGAGGGACCGGCTGGACACGTTTTCGCCCGCGGATTCCGTAAACGTGGTGATATCGAGCCATGGCATGCCCTGGGACAACGTTCCGCACGAGGCCTGGCTGGAGCTGGGTCCGCCGTATCTCGAAGCGATTGAGAACGATGTCCGCGAAGTGCTGGAGAGTTACGGCTTCTCCCGCAGCGAGGTGGTGGTGAGCCAGGAAAATTTCGCCGATCCGCTGAACGACCCCGACGACCGCTACCTGTCCACCAACGAGGCGTACTGGAACGGCATCAACGCCGGCTACGACTACATCGTCAACCTGCCCGTCTCGTTCTTCGCCGAGAACACCGACACCGCCTTCGGGCACGCCATGGTCAATTACGAGGGCTTCGACGAATACAGCCGCTACGATCCCATCGACTATCCCGACTGGAACGAGCCCCTGGTGCGGGAATTCGTGCAGGACGGGACGCGGGTCATCTACAACGGCACGCCGGTAGGCCGCTACGGCGAACCTATCGTCGAGGCGTTTTTCCAGGCCATGGATTCGGTCCTGTCGCAGCATGAGGCCGATCCGGCCGGCGACGCCCCTGCGATCCAGGCCGCCGGCGCCCCAAGCGGCGCTCAATGAGCGAGCCCGGCGACCGTCCGAGCCTCGAGGGGCTGCGCATTCCGCGCGATGAGCAGCCCCCGGAAAGCCGACTGAAGCGATTCCTGTGGCCGTCCATCGGCACGGTCGTCGTGGCCGGCGCGCTTGCATTGCTGGCCGCCTGGTTCTGGCCCGACTCCGCGATGGCCGTGCGCGTCGAAACGGTGCGTTCATCGGCAGGCGGCGCCGCGAGCGTCCTGGACGCCAGCGGCTACGTGACCGCGCGTCGCAGCGCCACCGTTTCCTCCCAGCGCACCGGAAGGATCCGCAGGGTGCTCGTGGAGGAAGGCATGACCGTGGACGAGGGCCAGGTGGTGGCCGAGCTGGACGATGCGGCGGAACTCGCGCAGCTGCGCCTGGCGGAAGCGCAACTGACCTCGGCGCGCAGCGCGCTGGGCGAGACCCGCGCCGAGCTTCATGAAGCGGAACTGTCCTTCGCCCGGCTGTCGGAACTGCACGGCCGGGGACTGGCCAGTGAAGCGGAACTGGACGCCGCCAGGGCCGCCCGCGACCGGCTGAGCGCCCGCCTTGAATCCAACGGCGCCGCGGTGACGGTCGCGGAGCGCGCCGTGGCGGTGCAGCGGCAGGCGCACAGCGAAACGGTCATTCGCGCTCCCTTTGCCGGCGTGGTCATCGACAAGAACGCCCAGCCGGGCGAAATGGTCTCGCCCGTCTCCGCGGGCGGCGGATTCACCCGCACCGGCATCTGCACGCTGGTGGACATGGAATCGCTGGAAATCGAGGTCGATGTCAACGAGGCCTATCTGCAGCGGGTCCAGCCCGGAGGCGCTGTGACGGCGCGGCTGGACGCCTATCCTTCCTGGCGCATTGCGGCGGAAGTGATTGCGATCGTGCCGGCGGCCAACCGCGAGAAGGCCACGGTTCGGGTGCGGGTCGGCCTTCTCGAGCGCGACCCGCGCATCTTGCCGGACATGGGCGCGAAGGTATCGTTCATCGAAGCCGGACAGCCGGTGCAGACCGCGCTGGAGCCGGTTCCGCTCAGCGTTGGCGCCTCGGCCATCCTTGGGGAGCACGATGCGCACTGGGTGTTCGTGGCTCAGGACGGGAAGGCATGGCGGCGCGACGTCGTGACCGGCGAGCGGGACGGACCGCGTGTGGCAATTTTCTCCGGGCTGTCCGAGGGCGAGAGGGTCATCCTAGATCCGCCCGCGGGGCTATCCGACGGAGCGGAAATTCAATATCCTTGAGGCACGGAACGAAAAAGCGTGATTTATGGCCCGAGAATTGATCCGCTTGGCGGACGTCAGCAAGAATTACCGCAAGGGGCGCGAGTTGGTACGCGTGCTGGACGGCATCTCGCTGGCCATCGAAGAAGGTGATTTCGTGGGCCTGATGGGTCCTTCGGGGTCCGGCAAAACCACGCTCCTGAACCTGTTGGGCGGTCTCGACAAGCCGACCAAAGGCGAGGTCGAGGTGGACGGCAGGGACATCAGCAAGCTGTCGACGGGCGCGCTGGCGAAGTGGCGGGCGCACAACATCGGGTTCATTTTCCAGTTCTACAACCTGCTGCCGGTGCTGACCGCCGCCCGCAATGTCGGCCTGCCGTTGCTGCTGACTTCCCTCTCGGCCTCGCGGCGCAAGAAGCACGTCAACACCGCGCTGCAGCTGGTGGGACTTGCCGATCGCGCCTCGCATTACCCCCGGGAGTTGTCGGGCGGCCAGGAGCAGCGAGTGGCGATCGCGCGCGCCATCGTGTCCGATCCGCCCATACTGCTGTGCGACGAGCCCACCGGCGACCTCGATCGCGCAACCGCCGACGAAATCATGGTCTTGCTGCAACAGCTGAACCGCGATTACGGCAAGACTATCGTCATGGTCACCCACGATCCGCGCGCCGCTTCCTTCGCCCACCGCGTTCTGCACCTGGACAAGGGCGAGCTGGGCGCCGCGCCGGAGGAAATCCACTGATGAACCGCTTCACCCTGATCTGGCGCAACCTTTGGCGCAAGCCCATCCGGACCGTCTTCACCATGCTGGCGGTGCTGGTGGTGTTCTTTCTCTTTACCCTGCTCGAGGGCCTGCGGATCGCGTTCTCCCTTTCCGACGTCGGCCCGGCGGCCCAGGAACGGCTGCTGACCTCGCACAAGGTTTCGCTGATCATGATGCTGCCCATCGCCTACGAGTCCCGGATCGCGCGTCTCTCCGGGATCGAGGCCGTCTCCCACGGCACCTGGTTCGGGGCCCGCTATCAGGACAATCCCGAATTCGCCCAGTACCCGGTCGAGGCCGAGCAATACCTGGCGCTCAATCCCGAAATCAAGCTGGCCGAAGCACAGAAACAGGCCTGGCTGGGCAACCGGATGGGAGCCATAGTCGGACGCCCGGTGGCGAACCAGTACGGCTGGCAGCTGGGCGACCGGGTGCCGCTCAGGTCCAGCATCTGGACGCGCAACAACGGCAGCAACGTCTGGGAATTCGATATCGAGGGAATTTTCGACGACACCGACGCCGGCATGAATGCGGGCGTGGTGCTGTTTCACTACGACTATTTCGACGAGGCCCGGGCCTTCGGCAAGGGCACGATCGGCTGGTACGTGACCAAAGGTGACGGCTCGATGCCGATCGAGGACGTGATGGCTGCGATCGACGCGGAATTCGAGAATTCGCCGGCCGAGACCAAGACCAAAACCGAGGCGGCCTTCGCCCAGGAATACGCGAAGCAGTTCGGCAACGTCGGCCTGATCGTG
Organism: uncultured Gammaproteobacteria bacterium; assembly: GCA_964392625.1. GTDB lineage: Bacteria > Pseudomonadota > Gammaproteobacteria > Steroidobacterales > Foliamicaceae > Foliamicus. The sequence goes on from CAYMQG010000093.1 coordinate 10,005, forward strand.
ACCCTGATCCTGAGCGCGGTCGTGTTCATGATCCTGCTCGTGACCGGCCACACGATGGCCCAGTCCGTGCGCGAGCGGATTCACGAAATGGGCGTGCTCAAGACGCTGGGCTTTACCTCCGGGAGCATCTTCCGGCTGACGGTCCTGGAGGGCCTGCTGCTGGTCCTGCCGGTGGGCATCCTGGCGATGTTGCTGGGATGGAGCGCGCTGACGGTCGTGGCCGGGACGATGGGGGCCATGTTCCCGGCCGGATTGCAAATCGGCGCCTTTTCCATAACGCTGGGCCTGGCGCTGATGCTCGCGATCAGCCTTGGGGCCGTGCTGCCGCCGGTCATCCGCGCGCTCAGGCTGGACATCGTGGCGCTGTTGCGTACCACGTAGTGCCGTGTTCGGCTGGCTGACGCAGACGGCGGCCCTCGCGGGCCTTAACCTGCGCAGCCTGCCGCGCAGGCCCGGCACGGCCGCGGTGGCCATGTCCGGTATCGCCGCGCTGACCGGCGTATTCGCCGGCGTGCTTTCCATGGCGTCGGGATTCGAAAAGACCATGGAGGGAACCGGGCAGGAAGACGTGGCGCTGGTCCTGCGGAGCGGTTCCACAGCGGAACTCAACAGCAGCTTCAGCGGCGAGCAGGTCAACGTCATTCGTTTTGCCCCGGGCATTGCCAGGGACGCGGAGGGCGAGCCGGAGGTTTCAGCGGAACTGTTCTGGATCGTCAATGCCGTGGGCAAGTCGTCCGGGACCGAGGCCAACGTGGCGCTGCGCGGCATCCAGCCCACCGGCTATTCGCTGCGCAAGGACTACCGGCTGGCGGAAGGCCGGGAGTTCACTCCGGGGCGGTTCGAACTGGTCGTCGGCCGCGGCGCCCGCAATCAGTTCGTGGGCCTGGAGCCCGGACAGACCATCCGCTTCGGCAAGACCGAATGGCTCGTGACCGGGGCGTTCGAGACCGGCGGCTCCGTGTTCGAGTCGGAGCTGTGGTGCGACGTCAACGTGCTCCAGTCGGCCTATCAGCTCGGCAACGGCTTTCAGGTGGTGCGCGCCCGCGTGGAGGACGCGGACGGCCGCCTGCAACTGGAAGAGGCGTTGGGCGATGACCAGCGGCTGAGCGTGGACGTGTGGAGCGAGAAGCAGTTCTACTCCGACCAGGCCGAGGACACGGCCGCGCTGATTACCAATATCGGCCTGCCCATATCCGTGCTCATGGGCATCGGCGCCGTTTTCGCCGCGCTGAACGCCATGTACGCCTCCATCGCGGCCCGCGCGCGCGAGTTGGCCACGCTGCGCGCGGTCGGCTTCGGCTCCCTTCCAACGGCCCTGGCGACCCTGCTGGAGTCGGTGGTGCTGGCGTTTCTCGGGGGCGTGCTCGGTTGCGCGATCGCCTGGTTCGCCCTGAACGGCTTTCAGGCTTCCACCCTGGCCGCCAGTTTCAGCCAGGTCGTTTTCAATTTCGCGGTGACGCCGGACCTCCTCGGAAGGGGAATCGTGGCGGCCTTGATGGTGGGCCTGGTGGGTGGAATCTTTCCCGCGGTGCGGGCGGCGACCGCGCAGGTCACCTCGGCCCTGCGCGAGCTCTAGCGTCATGCCCCGGGGGTCCGCGGTAGCCATCGGGGCCGTCGTTCTGCTGGCCGTCGCCGCGGTGGCCGAAGAAGGCATGATCGACTACCGCAAGGACGTCATGCTGAGCATGGCGGCGCATCTCTCGGCGCTGACGGAACTGGTGGCCGGGGGCCTGGAACTGGATGAACGTCACGTCGAAGCGCAAGCCACGTCCCTGGGGCTCAACGCGCAACTGGTCAGTTCGCTGTTTCCGCCGGAATCCGCCGAAGGCGACACCTCGGCGCTGCCGGGCATCTGGCAGCGGCCGGAGCAGTTCCTGGCCCGGGCCGAAGCGGCCGAACGCGAGGGCCGCAACCTGGTTGCCGCGGCCGAATCCGGAGACCGGGAGTTCATGGTGCAGTCGCTGAAGCGGCTGGCCGACGCCTGCCGGAGCTGCCACCGGGATTTCCGGTTCGAGGAACAGGACTAGCTGCTAGCCACGGCGCTGATCCGCGGGCCAGATACAATTTGCAGGCTTCTTCATGGACCTGCGCAAGACCACCATCAGCCTGCTTGCCGCCCTGGCGGCGGCCGGCGCGATTTCGGGATGCGGCGGAGATGCGCCGGAGGAGGAGCCGATGGCCATTGCCGAATCCGCGTGGGAACAATTCACCGGTGAGTTCATCGAAGACCTGTTCGCCGCCGAGCCGACGCGCGCCGTGTGGGCCGGCCGGCATGAATTCGACGGACAGCTTCCGGACGTAACGGCGCGGGCGATTCGCGAGCGCGGCGACATGCTGCGGCAGTACGTCCGAAGGGCGCAGGAGGAGTATTCCGCGGAATCCCTGAGTCCGGAACAGGACCTTGAGCGCAGTCATCTCGTTGCCTCCATCGAGAGCATGCTGTTCAGCGTGGAGGTGGCGGAGTATCACTTGCGCAACCCTGCCTGGTACGCGGGGCGCCTGAGCCCCAGTGTCTACGTGTCGCGCGAATACGCACCCAGGGAGGAGCGGCTGGCGGCACTGACCGCCCACCTGCAGAAGATCCCGGCTTATCTGGAGCAGATGCGCGGCACGCTCGAGCCGCCTTTTGCCCGGCCGTTCGTTCGCACCGCGCTGGTCAACTTCGGCGGGCTGGCGTCGCATCTCGAGGGCGACGCGCCCGGCCTGTTCGCCGATGTCGAAGATGAGGAGCTGCAGGCGGCGTTTGCCGAAGCGCTGGCGCCCGCCGTGCAGGCCCTGCGTGAAGTCGAGACCTGGCTGGAGCTGCGCCTTGAGGATGCGAGCGGCGACTTCGCCCTCGGTGAAGAACGCTACCGGGAACTGCTTTGGCGCCGGTACCGGATCGACCTGGACTGGAAGACGCTGAAGGGCGTGGCGCAGGCTGACCTGGCGCGCAACCTCGAACTCTTGCGGACGACCTGCAAGCTGGTCGACCCGGAAATCACGATCGCCGAATGCGCGGCCATGGTGCGCGACGACAAGCCCGAACAGGGCGCCGTGGCCCGCGCCAACGAACAGTTGCCGGAACTCAGGGAGTTCCTGGTCCAGGCGGACATCATCGGAATCCCCAGCGACGAGACCGCCTTCGTGGCGGAAGCGCCCGCCTATCGGCGCACCAATTCCGCCTACATCGAGATTCCCGGCGCCTACGAGGAAGGGTTGCCCGCCATCTACTACATCGCCGGCCCGGACCCGGAATGGCCGCCGGAGGTGCAGCGGCAGTACGTGCCCGGCGAGGCCGACCTGCTCAACACCTCGGTGCATGAAGTCTGGCCGGGGCATTTCCTGCATTCGCTCTACGTCAAGCGGTCCGCCAACCGTATGGGCAAGATCATCTGGAACAGCATGCTGAGCGAAGGCTGGGCCCACTACACCGAGGAGCTGATGCAGGAGGCGGGACTGGGCGACGGAAAGCCGCTGCTCAGGGTCGGCCAGATCCTCGATGCGCTGATGCGCGACGTGCGGTTCTTGTCATCGATCGGCCTGCACGTGGAGGGCATGAGCGTCGACACCTCGCAACGGATGTTCGCGGAGCTGGCCTATCTGGATCCCGGCAACGCCCAGCAGCAGGCGCTGCGCGGAACGTACGATCCCGACTACTTCGTCTACACGCTGGGCAAGCTCATCATCGTGAAGATGCGCGAGGACTGGACCGCGGAACGGGGCGGGCCCGCGGCCTGGAAGGAGTTTCACGAGAAGCTGCTGTCGCTTGGCAGCGCGCCGCTGCCGGCGCTGCGCGAAGCGATGATGGGTCCCGACGACCCCGGCCCCCTCCTCTAGTCGACGCGAGGGCGTCCCGCCCTCCTCAGGCGGTAACGAATTCGCGGATGGCGCCGACCTTGCGTGTCAGGAATTCGGGGTCCTCGTAGCCCGGCGTTTCCAGGAAGCGCGCGCGGGGGGCGAGCGCCGCGGCTTCGCGGGTGTGTTCGAGCAGCGGGTCCTGTGCGTCGCAGATCGCCAGCGCCTCGGACGTCAGCAGCGGCATCCGCTCGCGGACCCGGTGGGAGAAGGCCGCCCGGTAGGCCTTGTGGTAGGTGGTGAGCGCCTTGAGCACCTCCACCGTCGCTGCGTGCAAGAGTTCCGGCGCCACGATGCCCGTGCCGCGCAGGTGCTCCTTGTCGCGCTTGAACCAGGGAAAGAAGATGTTCTGGTCGCGCATGAACTGGAAGGCCCAGAGGTAGTGCCGGCCTTCCAGGTCGGGATGCGCCTCCGGCGCGTAGTTGCTCAGCATGTCCTGTCGCTCCTCGCCCTCGAACAGCGCAATCCCGTCCAGAATGACCTTGCCGACCCGCTCCGGCGCTGCGATCCCCAGCTCGATGGCCGTGTGCGCGCCGGTGTGGCTACCGTAGGCCGCCGCGCTCTCGATTCCCAGCGTATCGAGCAGCGCCAGCATGGAAACGGCGAAGTCCTCGATGCGGGGCTGCTCCATCGGCAGTGCGTCCGAGTCGCCGTTGCCCGGCGTGTCCGGGCAAACGACGTTAAGGGTCTCGGCCAGCGCGCCGCCCAGCGTGCGCATGCTCCACGACGACGTGGGCGAGGCGTGCAGCATCAGCAGCGTGCCCTGCGCCGAACCCGGAAAGTGATAGCGATAGTGAATGCGGCCCCTGGCCGTGTCGGCAAAGGCGCGGCTCAAGCGCAGCGGTGAAGCGTTTGACATGGACTTACCCTTTTCTCGTTGGACGCCAGAGTGCGCATATTGCCTCAAACCGGCGGGGCTGTGGTAAATTCGCGCACCCTGTCCGACGCGCGGGCGGGGGTTCCGGCAAGAGGGGTTCGGCATGGTCATCATCAAGAGAATACTGATCGGCATCGTGGCGCTGCTGGTGTTGTTTTTCGTCGTCGGCTTTTTGCTTCCGCGCGACGTGCGGGTCGAGCGCTCGGTGGAAATCGACGCATCGCCGCAAGCGGTGTTCACGATGGTCAACGACTTCCAGCAGTTCAACCGCTGGCAGCCCTGGGCGCAGATCGATCCCTCGACCCGCTACGTTTACGAAGGACCCGCCACCGGCGCCGGATCGCGCATGACCTGGTACAGCGATCATCCCCAGGTGGGCGACGGCATGCAGGAAATCACCCTGAGCGAGCCGTACTCCAGGGTGCGCATGGCGCTTGACTTCGGCACCGGCGGCCTCGCCAACGCCGACTACCTGATCGATGCCGTCGGCGCCGACGGGTCGATCCTGACCTGGACCCTGGAGACGGACATGGGCGGCAACCCGGTGGCGCGCTATGTCGGACTGATGATGGACGGCATGGTGGGTCCCGCATACGAGCAGGGCCTGGCCAATCTCAAGGAGATTCTCGAAAACCAGCCCCTGCGGGAACCCGGGCCGGCGATCATGGAAACACCCGGCAACCCGGGCGACTCCGGGGTAGCGCAAACGGAAAGCCGGGCCACCTAGTTCCGCCCCTTCGAGTAAAGCCGAGGACTGCAGAGCATGAGCCATCCATCCACCGCCTCCATCCGCAACATCGTTTTCCTCGGCCATTCCGGCGCCGGCAAGACCGTGCTGGCCGAGAAGCTGCTGGAGGCTTCCGGTGCGATCAAGACGGCCGGCAGCATTGAACGCGGCAGCACGGTGTGCGACTACCGCCCGGAAGAGAAGCGCCTGCAGTACTCCGCCGATGTCGCCCTCTGCCACTTCGAGCACGACGGCGCCCGCGTCAACCTGATCGACACGCCGGGCTCGGCGGATTTCGCGGGGCGCGCGCTGGGCGTGCTGCCCGCCGCCGAAACCGCCATGGTGGTCATCAACGCCGCCGCGGGCATCGAACTGATGACCCGCCGGGCGATGGACGCGGCCGGGGAGATGAAGATGGCCCGGTTCATCGTGGTCAGCCATATCGACAGCGAGACCGCCGACCTGCCCGGATTGATGGAGCAGATCCGCGAGTCCTTCGGGCGCGAGTGCATCCCGCTGAACCTGCCGGCCGACAACGCCGCGCGTGTCGCCGACTGCTATTTCAATCCGGAAGACGCGGACACCGACTTCGATTCGGTCGCCGGGGCGCACACCGCCATCGTCGACCAGGTCGTGGAACTGGACGACGACCTGATGGAGCTGTACCTGGAAGAGGGCGAGGACATGAATCCGGAGCAGCTGCACGGCGCGTTCGAACGCGCGCTGCGCCGCGGCCACCTGGTGCCCGTCTGTTTCGTCTCCGCCGCCACCGGGTCCGGCGTCAACCAGCTGCTCAACGCGATGAACCTGCTGGCGCCGTCGCCGCGCGAGGGCAATCCGCCGGCGTGCTCGCTGAATGGCGAGGCGGTCACGCTGAAGGCGGACAAGGACGCGGACGCGGTGGCGCTGCTGTTCAAGATCAACGTCGATCCGTACGTCGGCAAGATGGGCGTATTCCGCGTCTTTCAGGGCCAGGTGAACGTCGGCGATTCGCTTTACCTCGACGACCAGCGCAAGGCGATCAAGGCGGCGCACTTGTACGCGCTTCAGGGCGCGGAGTCGCATGAAGTGCAGTCGGTCGGCCCCGGCGGGATCGCCGCGCTTTCAAAGATCAACGAGCTCTCTTATGGGGGCGTCCTGCACGCGGAACACGCGCACGACCGGCTGAAGTTCGCGGACGCGCCGCTGCCGGCGCCGATGCACGGCGTGGTGCTGGAACTGACCCGGCGCGGCGACGAGAAGAAACTGTCCGACGCGCTTGCCAAGCTGACGGCCGAGGACCCCAGCCTGCTGCTGGAGTTCGATTCGCAGGCCAACGAGACCGTGCTGCGCGGCATGGGCGAACTGCACCTGCGCGTCATCCTCGACCGCATGGCCGAGGAGTTCAACCTCGAGGTGGAGACCCGGCAGCCGCGCATCGCCTACCGCGAGACCGTGACGCGGAAGGCCGAGGGGCATCACCGCCACAAGAAGCAGACCGGCGGCGCGGGCCAGTTCGGCGAGGTGTTCCTGAACATCGAGCCGCTGCCGCGCGGCGGCGGCTTCGAGTTCGTCGACAAGGTGGTGGGCGGCGTGATCCCGTCGCAGTTCATGCCGGCGGTCGAGAAGGGCGTGCGCCAGGTGCTGCTGGAAGGCGCGGTGGCCGGCTACCCTCTGCAGGACATCCGCGTGACCGTGTACGACGGCAAGCACCATCCGGTCGATTCCAAGGAGGTCGCCTTCGTCGCCGCCGGCAAGAAGGCCTTCCTGAACGCGATCAGCAAGGCCCGGCCCATCGTGCTGGAGCCGATCGCCAAGATCGAAGTCACGACGCCCGGCCAGCACATGGGCGACATCGCCGGCCACCTGTCCGGTTCGCGCGGGCGCATCAGCGGCAACAACTCGGTCCCGGGCAACCAGGTGGTCATTTCCGCCGAGGCGCCGATCGGCGAACTGGGCGACTTCCAGACCCGGCTCAAGTCAATGACCGGAGGCGAGGGCGCCTACACGATGGAATTCGACCACTACGCCACCGCCCCGCCGCCCATCCAGAAAGCCCTCGAAGAAGCCTTCAAACCCTCCGACGACTAGCCCCGTGAAAGAGGGCGTCTCGCCCTCACCCCGGGAAAGAGGGCGTCCCGCCCTCGTTGAAATAGCCAGCCACGGCAGCGGGCGCAAGTCGCCCGCGCCACACGCGTTGCTCTGCCCAACTGTATATGTTATATATACACACCAGAATGAGTGAGCGCAGGGAAATCGCCGTCCAGATTGGTCCGATCTCGCCGGCCGCGCCCGGCGCGCTTTATCAGCAGATCGTCACGGGATTCAAGCGGGAGATTGGCGAGGGGCGTCTGGCCGGCGATACGCCGCTGCCGTCCTTCCGGCTGCTCGCCGAGCAACTGCTGGTCAGCATTATCACCGTGCGGCGGGCCTACGAGGAGCTCGAAAGAGAAGGAATCATCTACCGCCGTCAGGGACTGGGCACCTTTGTCGCCGCCGAGGGCCGTGAGCGCAGCCGCGCCGCCAAGCGAGGGCACGCGGAGGCACTGATACGCCAGGCAATTCAGGAGGCCAGAGAGGCCGGTCTGAGTTCCGCCGAAGCCAAGGCATTCGTAAGCCGAATCACCACAGAAACCCTTTCCGAGGAATAGTCATGCAAAGCACCAACGCAATCGAAATCCGTGGGCTGAAAAAGACATATCCGCGCTTTCAGCTGGGGCCGCTCGATCTCACCGTTCCCGCCGGGGCCATTTACGGCCTGGTGGGTCCGAACGGCGCGGGCAAGACCACGATGCTGGATCTCGTTTTCGGCCTGGGACTTCCGGAGGCCGGAGAAATCCATGTGCTCGATTACGACCACAGGAAGGACGAAGTGGATATGAAATTCGCCGCCGCCTACGTCAGTCCGCACACCAGTTTCGTTCCCTGGAAATATGTGCGGCGCGTCATACGCTTCATTCGCGCCTTCTATCCGGATTGGGACCAGGACTACTGCGACCACCTGCTCAGGCGCTTCCGGATCGATCCCGACGAAAAGATCGCGGCGCTTTCGCTCGGCGGCGCCACAAAGCTCGGTTTGGTCCTGGCGCTGGCGCGCCGTCCCCGGGTCCTGATCATGGACGAACCCGCCATCGGTCTCGACGTGCTCTCGAAAAAGAATCTGTTCGCGGAGCTGTTGGCCCTGATGGGCGACGAGGACCATACGGTTCTGATCTCGTCGCACAACCTTGCCGATCTGGAGCGGTTCACGGATCATATCGGCGTCATCAACGAAGGCAGGCTGCTGGCGCAGGGGCGCACCGATCACCTGCTCGATTCCCACCGGCAGGTGAGCTTTACGCTCAGCGGAGCGCCGCCGGCCGGGGCCCGCCTCGTCGAACGCGACTGTGACCGGCAGCGCGTTCTTACGGACTCCCCCGACCAATACCGTCAGGCCCTCGCCGGCTGCGGCGCGACCGGCATATCCGTGCAGCCCGTTACTCTCGAAGAACTTTTCACGGGTCTGGTCGAGGGCCAGGAACGTGATTAGCCGCGTCGTTCGGGATTTTCTGCAGCGCAGATCCAGGTTCCTGCTGCTGTGCAGCTTGCTCTCCCTGGGCCTGTCGCTGCTGGCTTACGGCGCGTTGGGCCCTGACAGGCTCGGCTCTGCCTTGCTTCACTCCGGCATTATTTTGACGAGCCTGATCACAGGCGTCGTTCTCATCGAATACAAGAGCGGGCTCACGCGGGTCGTCCTGCACCTGCCGATCGATCGACCCGCACTTGCGAAGACCTATTGGGCGTTGGCTGTGGGTGTTCCCACGGCCTGGGTTCTGGGACTCACGCTGATCGCATGGTTGGCGGCATCCATGGTTGGCGGAGTCGGCTGGATTGCCGTGCCGATGGCCGCCGCCTTCGCGTTCCTTATACCGAGCTTTTGCTTCTGTATGGACGCGCTTGAGAATTCCGGGCGGAGATATGGCGGGGAATCCGCGCCGCGCCTGGCAAGGGTAGCGATGTGGACACTCTTTGTCATGGCATGGCTTGCTGGCGAGTACGTCTTCTTTGGTTCGTTTCTCGGTTCGTTCAATTTCGCGGTTTCCCCGGATACGTGGCAACCGAAACATCCGCTGGTTTTACTGGCCCTGGGCGCGGCCGCATCGGCTCTCGGCTTCGCGCGAACGCGGGCATTGCTGACCGCGCGCAGGGCGCGTTCGAAATCGCGATTGGCACAGTCGGGGCCGGCAATACGCAAGCGGCTGCCGCTGGCGCGCAACCTGACGGGATTCGCCGCAATCACGGCAGGCTGTCTGTGGATACCGATCACGATCGCGGCCGCTCTTGGCGCGTTCATCGCCATTGATATCTGGATAAGAGATCTGTTGGAGCTGAGTGATTCGCATCCGTACATGGACCTGAGCAACCCGGTGGTGCGCGGATCGATATTTAGTGGCATGGTCGTGATTGGGTTCGTCGCAACGGCGCCGCGTTTCGCCAGTTTCCGCGTACTCAAGGGCCTGCCGGTTTCCACCCGGAGGCTTGGCGCCTCCGTGACGCTGCTGCCGGCCATCCTGGTCCTGACGCAGGTGGCGCTGGCCTTTCCGCTGCTCCACGCCCTGGACCCACTGGCCGCGGTGAGTACTTCTCTGTCCCTTGCGGGCGCCGTCGGTATCGGCGCGCTGCTTTGTCCTGCTGTCCTCGTCCGCCCGCAGCAGGATATTGCGTTTCTTGCTGCGCTCGTGGGGGTTGCCGTTCTCGTGTCTGTCTGGCTCACCATATCGGCGCTGGATCCCGGGTGGGAGATATTGGCGCCGCTGGTCCTGGCGGGAGGCCTGCTCGCTTCCTGGGCACTCTCAGTGCTTGTATTTCGACACGCACTGGCAGCAGCGGACAAACCCGAGCCATTGCAGCGGGTTTCGCCGGTCGGGAACGCCTAGAGGCTAGGGCGAGAGCAGGCGGTCGCCGGGTTTGACGCCCCAGCGCCTGACCGAGCCGGCCTTGAGTTCGAGGACGCGGGAGACGGGCTCGCCGGAGCGGATGGTCTCGAGGCTCAGCGGCCGCGTGTCGGTGGCGATGCTGGCGATGCTGCCGTCGGCGCGGATGAACAGCATGTCCAGCGAAACGTAGGTGTTCTTCATCCACATGCCGATTTCCTGTTCGCGGCGGTAGACGAACAGCATCCCCCAGCCGTCGGGCACTTCGCGCACGTGCATCAGTCCCTGGAGCTGCTGCTCGCGCGTCCGCGCCAGCCATAAGTCCAGGAACACGCACTGGCCCGCGGACGCCGCCAGCACGCCCTTCGCCTGGGCCAGCCGGTCGAGATTCTGCCCGCCGGCCGATTGCCAGGCCAGCAGCAGGCACGCCAATGTCAGTGCCCTGGTCGCCACAGCGCAAGTATGTACCCGCTACAATCGGGCGCGCATGCCTTGTGGGGGACGAGACTGAGATGACATCAGCCGAACCCGCGCCGCGGGAAATCGCGCAACTGCCGCTGGCCGCCCTGCGCCGGCGCATGGAAGAGCGCGTGCTCGGTCAGGAGGAATTCATCGAGCACATGCTCATCGCGCTGCTCGCCGGCGGCCATCTGCTGGTGGAGGGCGTGCCGGGGCTGGCCAAGACGCGGGCGGTGAAGGTCCTGAGCCGCTGCCTGAAGGCCAGTTTTCACCGCGTGCAGTTCACGCCCGACCTGCTGCCTTCGGACCTGACCGGCACCGACATCTTCCGGCCGCAGACGGGCGAGTTCGAGTTTCGCGCCGGCCCGGTGTTCCACAACCTGGTGCTGGCCGACGAAATCAACCGCGCCTCGGCCAAGGTGCAGTCCGCGCTGCTCGAGGCGATGGAGGAGCGGCAGGTCACGGTGGCGGAGAAGAGCTGGCCGCTGCCGGAGCCGTTCCTGGTCATGGCCACGCAGAACCCGATCGAGCAGGAGGGGGCCTACCCGCTCCCCGAGGCCCAGCTCGACCGCTTCCTGATGAAGACCCGGATCGACTATCCGAGCGCCGAACAGGAGCAGCGCATCCTTGAACTCACGCGCCGCGAAGCGTCCGAAACCGCGACCGGCGGAGGCAACGCCGATGACGGCTATTCGGTCGAGGAAGTCATGAAGGACCGTGCGCGGGTGCTCGAACTTCACCTGGCCGAGCGCCTCGAGCGCTATATCGTCGAACTGGTGCGGGCCACGCGGGCGCCGGAGAAATACGACGACGAACTGGCCGGCCTGGTGAGCTACGGCGCCAGCCCGCGCGCCTCGATCGCGCTGGACCGCTGCAGCCGGGCCCGCGCTTTCCTTCGCGGCAGGGACTTCGTCACGCCCGGCGACATCCAGGCGGTGGCCCCGCCGGTCCTGCGCCACCGGATCATTCTGACCTACGAGGCCGAGGCCGAAGGCCGTAGTTCCGAGGAGGTCGTCAGCCGGCTGCTGGACTGCGTGGCGGTGCCGTAGTGCAGGACGCCGCAACGGGGACGATTCCCGGTCGCGGTCGCACCTGGATCGGACTGCCGGAGTTGCTGGCCCTGCGGCACACGCCGTTTGGAGCATGGTTTCAGTTCGGCGGCGACGTTCGCTCCGGTCCGGCACAGCTGGCGCCCCTGCGCGCCCGCGGAATGGAGTTCGACGAAGTGCGCGCCTGGCAGCCGGGCGACGATCCCCGTCACATGCACTGGAAGGCCACGGCCCGCACCGGCCGTCCCTACACCAAGCTCTACCAGGAGGAAAGCGAGCGCCCCACGGTGGTTTGCGCCGACCTTGGCGCCCGCATGCACTTTGCGACAGTCGGCGTGTTCAAGTCGGTGCTGGCGGCGCAGGTCGCGATGATGATCGCCTGGGCGGCGGTGGCCGCCCGCGACCGCGTGTCGGGCCTGGTGCTGTCGCCGGGGGGCTTCGACATCACCCCGCCGCGCCCCGGGCGCCGCGGCGCCCAACGGCTGGCCCGCGCGCTGGCCGGGGCCTTCCGCGGTGCTGGCGGCGCCGGCGATGGCGAACGGACCGGGCTGATCGACGCGGTCCCCGCGCTGCAGCGCCATGCTCCGTCCGGCAGCCGCCTGGTGCTGGTCAGCGATTTCATGGGAGCGGGATGCATCGACGCCGCGCGGCGGCTGGCGGCCCACCGTCCACTGCTGATCGTGCGGCTGTACGACCCGCTCGATCAGGACCTGCCGCCGCCCGGGCGCTACGCCGTTCGCGACGGGCGTGGAGAAACGGTTTTCCACACCGGCGAGGGCGCCGCGCGCCGGCGCTGGCGTGACGATTTCGTGCGCGGATCGCGGGAACTGGCGGAGATCGCCCGCACGCACGGCGGGGCCTACCTGCAGTTCCGCACCGATGAGGACCCCGCCGGCCGACGCTACGCCGCCCCGCCTCGGACACGGCGGCCGCGCGCATCGGTTCGGAGGGCATTGCGGTGAACGGCAGCGGAGATCTCGCCGGCCTGTTGCGCGACATCCACCTGCCGCAGGCGCCGGCGTGGTGGCCGCCCCAGCCCGGCTGGTGGCTGGTCGCGCTGCTCGTGCTGGCGGCCGCGCTGTGGTGGCTGCGGCGCCTGCCGGCATGGAAACGCGAGGCGCTGGCGCGACTCAAGGCCGCCGAGGCGGCCTACGCACGGCATGGCGACGCGGCCCGCCTGCTCGCGGACGTTTCCGTGCTGCTGCGCGCCTGCGCACTCAAGCTCGGGGACCGCGCCGAAGTCGCCGGCCTGACGGGCCGCGATTGGATCGAATGCCTGCGGGAGCTCGGCCGGGGCGCCTGCCCCGCGCCCGAGGAAGCCCTGGTTCACGGCGCTTACCGCAAGCGCGTCGAGTTGGACACGGGCGCTTTCGCCCGCAGCACCGCGGCCTGGATTCGGCGCGCCCGCCCCGGGCCCGCCGGGGGCGGATCAAGGTGAGGCTGGCTTTCGAGTGGGCCTGGGCGTGGCTGCTGCTGCCCCTGCCGCTGGTCGCGTACCGCTTCGTGGCGCCGCTCAGGCGGGGCGCCGGCCAGGCCCTCAAGGTGCCGGAGCGCGACCGCTTTTCGCGGGCCGGTACGACCCCCGGAACAAAGCCGCGCTTCAGCCTCGACTGGCTCCTTGCCGCGCTCATGTGGCTGTGCCTGTTGTTTGCCGCGGCCCGCCCCCTGCTGGTGGATACCGCGCTGACGGCTCCGGCCACCGGGCGCGACCTGATGCTGGCGGTGGACCTGTCGGGAAGCATGGAGGTTCGCGACGCAAGCCTGCGGGGACGGTCCCAGTCAAGGCTCAATGCGATCAAGTCCGTGGCCGGCGATTTCATAGAACGGCGCGTGGGCGACCGCGTGGGCCTGATACTTTTCGGCGGACAGGCCTATCTGCAGGCGCCGCTGAGCTTCGACCGGGCCACGGTGCGGGCGTTCCTGGACGAGTCCTCCGTTGGCCTGGCCGGGCGCCAGACCGCCCTGGGCGACGCGATCGCGCTGGCCGTCAAGCGCATGTCGGACGAAGGCCCGGCCCCGCAGCACCGGGTGCTGGTGCTGCTGACCGACGGCGCCGCCACCGCCGGCGTGCTCACGCCCCTGAAGGCGGCGCAACTGGCCCGCGAGGCGGGGCTCAAGATTTACACGATCGGCATCGGTTCATCCCGCGGTTCACAGTCGGGCATTTCCTCGGAACTCGACGAGGCGACCCTGCTGGCCATCGCGGACCTTACCGGCGGGCGCTACTTCCGGGCCGCCGCCACCGGCCGGCTGGAACAGATTTACGCGGAACTGGACTTGCTGGAGCCGGCCGAACTGGACGAACTGGCGCTGCGCTCGGGCCGCCCGGCGCATGTGCCGCCGCTGGCACTGGCCCTGCTCCTGGGTCTGGCGCTGGCCTGGCGGGCGCGCCGGGCGTAGGGAACGCGCGTGGAATTCGACCTGCACTGGATCCGCCCCTTCTGGCTTCTGGCGCTGCCGCTGGCCGCGCTTCCCTGGCTGAGAGGCAGGCACGCCCGGGGGCCGTGGGCGAAAGTCCTGGATCCCGCGCTGGCGCCGTTTCTGATCGATCGCGGCGGGATCGGGGCCGGGTCGAATTGGCGACTGATCTGTTCCGCCGCCCTGGCCATCTGTTTGCTGGCGCTGGCGGGCCCGGCCTACCGGCAGATACCGGTGACCGCCGCGCGCGGCGGCGACGCGCTGGTGGCGGTGCTCGACGTGTCGCGTTCGATGCTGGCCGCCGACCTCACGCCCAGCCGTCTGGACCGCGCCCGGCTGAAGATCAAGGAAGGCCTGCGCATGCGCGCCGATGGCCGGACCGGGCTGGTGGCCTTTTCCGGCCACGCCTTCACCGTCGCGCCGATCACGACCGACGCGGCCACCCTGGTCAACCTGCTGGACGTGCTGGCGCCGGACGTGATGCCCAGCCGCGGAAGCGACGTGGCCGCAGCCCTCGTCAGGGGCCACCGCCTGCTGAACCAGGCGGACGCCCGGGAGGGAGCAGTGCTGTTGGTGACCGACGGATCCGGTGGCCGCAGGGCGGTGGACGCGGCCCGCGCCTTGCGCACCGACGGCCACACGCTGCTGGTCCTCGGCGCCGCCACTCCGGAGGGCGCCCCGGTTCCGGACATGCGCGGCGGGTTCCTGCGCGACGATTGGGCGGGCCTGGTGGTGAGCCGGCCGGACGAGGACGAGATGCTGCGGTTGGCGCGCGAGGGCGGCGGGGGCTACCGTCGGATGACGGCCGACAACGGCGACTTGCGCGACCTGCTGGGCCGTGTCCGAAGCGCCGATGCGGGCGGTCGCGAGGAGGGACTGAGCGCCAGGCGCTGGCGCGACGAGGGACCGCTGTTGCTGCTGTTGCTGCTGCCGCTGGCGTCGCTGGCCTTCCGCCGCGGCTGGATCCTGATGGTGGTTGCCATGCCGCTTGGCGCCTATGCCGCCGACGGCTGGTTCACGACGTCGGACCGGCAGGGCATGCGCGCTTTTTCGAACAGCGACTATGCGCGTGCCGCCGAGCTGTTCGACGACCCCGAATGGCGTGCCGCCGCGCTGCACCGCCAGGGCCGCTTCGACGAAAGCGCGGAGGCGCTGCGGGACCTGGACGCGGTCGCGGCGCGTTACAACCGGGCCACGGCGCTGGCGCTGGCCGGCGATATCGAGACCGCGATTCGTCTTTATGAAGAATTGCTGCTGGACCAGCCGGACCATGCCGACGCGCGTTACAACCTGGAGATCCTGAGGCAGCTTGCCGGCCTGGCGCCGGCCGCGGGCGAGCGACCGGCCGCGAGGCCGGACGAGGCGCAGGAGGACTCGGCCGCCCGGGGCGAGGACGAGCGTCAGGCCGTGCCGCTGGCCGGCGACGAGGAGCTTCCCGAAGGCGAGTTGCTTCCCGAGATTTCGCAGAGCTGGCTGCTCCAGGTTCCGGACGATCCCGGCGGCCTGTTGAGGCGCAAGTTCCTGCGCCAGTACAGGGCCGAAGGCGTGGACCAGGACGGCAACCCCCTGTGGCCGGGGGGCGAGGCCGAACCGTGGTAGGCCGGCGCGCGGGACTGGCGCTGCTGGCGCTGGCGGCGTTGCCGCTGGCGGGCGCGAAGGCGCAGGCGCCGATGGAGGAGAACCCGTTCGTGGTGCGCGCCGAGATCAGTACCCGCAGCCCCTGGGAACGCTCGCAGGTGCTGTACACGGTGCGGGTCTACCGGACCGCCGGCGCCCGCCGCTTCGGGCGCATACGGCGGCTGAACGATCCCGTCCTGCTCGCGGGCGAGGCGCTGATCGAGCAACTCGGCAACGACCGGCAGTACAACTTCCGGTCGGAGGACGACGACTCGCTGGTGCTGGAGCGGCGCTACGCGCTGTACCCCCAGTCAACGGGCGAAATGCTGCTTCAGCCGGCGAGCCTGCAATGGATAGGCGAGGACTTCGGGTTTCGCACGCGCAGTTTCGTACCGGACGCCGGGCCGGAAAGGTTTGTGGTCCGTGCCGTGCCGTCGCCCCCGTCCGGCCGATGGCTGGCGGCGGCTGACGTGCGTTTGTGGGAGGAGTTCGAGCGCGAGCCGGGCGATCTGGTTGCCGGCGAGCCGCTGATTCGGCTGCTGGGCGTGCGGGTGGAGGGCCAGCCCGCGCGCCAGATACCCGAACTCAGGCCCGGCGACGGTCCGAATTTTCGTCACTTTGTCGAACGCGCCCGGTTCGAGGACACCGTCACCGCCGGCGGGCTGGTGGGTGTGCGCCGCCAGCGCGCGGCGCTGCTTGCCCTGCGCGCCGGCGATGTCGTGTTGCCCGCAATCCGGCTGAACTGGTGGAACACCGCGGGCGAGCGTTGGGAAACCGCCGAACTGCCGCGGCGCATCCTGCAGGCTCGGGCGCCGATAGGGCTGGACGTCCCTCAGCCGGGCGAATCGCCGCCGGAACCTGCCGGGCCTGCCGGCTGGCTGGCGCCGCTGCTGGCCTTCGGCTGGTTCGCGACCGCGGTCGCATGGTGGGTTTCCCGCCGGCTGGGCGCGCATCGCCGTCACCGCCGCAGAATCCGTTCCGCCCTGGACGACGGCTCCCGCCGCCGGGATGCCGTGGCCGGCTCCCTGACCGCGCTTGCCTCCGCCTGCCGCGCGAACGACGCCCACAAGGTCGAGGAGGCCCTGCTGGACTGGGCGCGCGCCTATTGGCCCGGCGCCGCGCCGCGCAACCTGGGCGAGCTGGGCCGGCGCTTCGGCGAACCGGCCGAGACCCAGTGCCGGCGCCTGTCCGCGGCCCTGTACGGGCCGGGCGGGGCAAGCTGGAGCGCCGACGTTCTGCTGCGGGCCGCGCGCCGCCCTCCGCCCCTCGCGGAGCCTGCGGAGCCGGGCCGGAGCAGGCTCCCGCGTCTTTGGCCGGGGAGCGCCGCCGAAAGCGGATAAACTTGAGCAAGCACTCCTGTTCGAAGTAATCGCCATGCGCAAGATCACTCTTATTCCCCCACTCGTTCGAGCCCGCCTTGAGGACCGCGACCGGACATCCGCAAAGGACCGCTCGCTTACCGCGGGATTCGCCTCCAGCCCGCTGGGCAGGCTGATGCTGGCGGAGGTTGACGGCGCCCTGTGCCGCGTCGGGTACGCGGACGGGGCCGAGGACCGGCAATGGCAACGGCTGGTCCGGCGCTGGCCCGGAGCGCGCCTTCAGCGTGACGACGAGTGGGCGCAGGGCAGGGCGGACAGCCTGTTTTCGGCGAACGGCGATTCGGTGGAAGTCCTGTTGCGCGGAACGGCGTTCCAGCTCGCCGTCTGGCAGGCGCTGCTCGGCGTTCCCGCCGGCAGCACCGAGTCCTACGGAGGGCTCGCCCAGCGCGTGCGCAGGCCGGGCGCGTCGCGGGCGGTGGGCGGCGCCATGAACGCCAATCCCGTTGCCTGGCTGGTGCCCTGCCATCGGATCGTGGCGGGCGACGGCGGCCTGTGCGGCTACGGCGGCGGCCTCAGCCGCAAGCGCCGCCTGCTGGCTGCCGAAGGAGCGGTCCCGGCGTGACTTCCCCCGGCGGGGCGCACAACGCACTGGCCGCGATCCCGGTGGTGAGCGGCGAGAAGTACCGCACGCCGCAGGGCTTCAGCGCGGTGCGCAACGGCATGAAGCGCCGCGCCGCCCCCGAGCCGGACCGGGCCGGGCGCAAACCGCGCTGGCTGCGGGCGCAGTTGCCGTCGGGGCCGCGGTATCTGCGTCTGAAAGGCCTGATGCGGGAACATCGGCTGGCCACCGTGTGCGAGGAATCGCACTGTCCCAACATCGGCGAATGCTGGAACGCCGGCACCGCGACGCTGATGGTGATGGGCGGCGTATGCACGCGCGCCTGCCGCTTTTGCGCCGTGGATACGGGCAATCCCTCCGGCTGGCTGGACGCCGAAGAGCCGGACAACGCCGCCGAGACCGTCCGCATCATGGACCTGGGCTATGTCGTGCTGACCTCGGTCGACCGCGACGACCTGCCCGACGGCGGCGCATCGCATTTCGCAAGCTGCGTCCGCGCCATCCGCCGCCGCAGTCCGAAGACGGCCGTGGAAGTCCTGACCCCGGACTTTCAAGGCAGCGAAGACGCCGTGCGCACGGTGCTCGCGTCGAAACCCGCGGTCTTCGCCCATAACATCGAGACGGTCCGCCGGCTGACGCCCCGGGTGCGCGATCCGCGCGCGGGCTACGACCAGTCGCTGAAGGTGCTCAGGACCGCCGCCCGCCACGGCGACGGCATCCTGACGAAGTCCGGCATCATGCTCGGGCTGGGCGAACGCCCGGACGAAATAAGCCGGACGATGCGCGACCTGCGTTCGCAGGGCGTGTCGCTGCTGACGCTGGGCCAGTACCTGCGCCCCACCCGGCACCATCTGCCGGTGGAGCGTTACGTCACGCCGGAGGAATTTGCCGACTGGCGCGAGTACGGATTGGCCGCGGGCTTCACCGAGGTCGTGGCCGGCCCGCTGGTGCGTTCCAGCTACCGTGCCGAGCGCGCCCTGATGGGAAACAATGCAGGGGTGGAATTGCAATCGATGAATCCTGCGTTCTCCTGTTCCTGAGACGCAGAAAAGGAGCAGCAAATGAAGAAACTGGCAGTAGTTGTTCTGGCGCTGGCCGCGGTGGGCTGCGTCAGCGAGTCGTCCCTGCGGGTGGAAGCCAACACGCAATTTCAGCAGATGCGCCGGCAGATGCCGATCTCGCAGGACCCGGCCGAGCGGGCCTACATATTCTGCGTGGCGCAGGCGGTGCTGCGGGTGGTCGAAGAACCCTACGCCAGCCGCGCGTGGGAGATCGAGGTGTTCGACATGCCCGACGCCAACGCCTTCGCGATGCCCGGCGGCAAGATCGGCGTGTTCAGCGGCATCCTTGACGTGGCCCGGGACCAGGACCAGCTGGCCGCGGTGATCGGGCACGAAATCGCCCACGTGACGCGCGAGCACCAGGTGGCGCAGGTCAACCGGGGGATGATGACCACCGGCGCGGCGGCTGTTGCCGGGGCCGCGATGCGCCTGCCGCAGCACGAGATGCAGCAGATCGCGCAGATCGGCCTGACCCTGCCGTTCAGCCGCAAGCACGAACGGGAGGCCGACGATCTCGGCCTTTTGTACATGGCCGATGCGGGGTTCGATCCACGCGCCAGCGTCACCCTCTGGAAGAACATGGACGACAAGGCGGGCAGCGTGCGCCCGCCGCAGTTCCTGTCCACGCATCCGGCCCCCGAGGACCGCATGGGCAACCTGATTTCGCGGATGAGCGCGGCGCTGGAACGGTATAACGCGGCCCATGGCCGGGGCATGCGACCCGTTTGCGAGTAAGCGGCGCGGACGTAAACCAACCGCGGAATGATTCCGCTAAGCGATGAAAACAGGACCAGCCGCACGCCGGTCGTAAGTTACGCGCTGCTGGGCGCGATACTGCTGGCCTTCCTGTGGCAGCGCCAGGCCGGCGACGCCGCGGTCTACGCCTTCGGACTGATTCCGGCGCGCCTGGTCCACGGCGCCGTTCTGCCGCCGCAACTCGATTTGGCGCCGGCCTGGGCCACGGTCTTCACCTCGATGTTCCTGCACGGTGGCTGGATGCACCTTGGAGGCAACCTGCTGTACCTGTGGATCTTCGGCGACAACGTGGAGGACGCTCTCGGCCGGGCGCGCTTCGTCGCCTTCTACCTCCTCTGCGGCGTCGCGGCGGCGCTGGTGCAGACGGTGTCCGAGACCACGTCCGTGATCCCGATGATCGGCGCCAGCGGCGCCATATCCGGAGTGCTGGGCGCCTACATGAGGCTTTTTCCGCATGCCCGGGTGCGGGTGCTGGTTCCGCTGTTCATCGTCTTCTACACGATTCGGGTCCCGGCCTGGGTGGTGCTGGGACTCTGGTTCCTGTTTCAGCTTGCTTCCAGCGCCGTGATCCAGCCGGGCCAGGGCGGCGTTGCCTTCTTTGCCCACATCGGCGGCTTTCTTTCCGGATTGATTCTGGTAGGCTTGTTGATGCCGCGTCGCAAAGCGCGGTTTTGATTTCTTGAGGAACAACTCTGGAGGAACACCATGGTCCGTTTGAACCTGGTACTTTTGTCCGCGGCCCTGGCGCTGGCGGCTTGTGGAGGGGGCGCCCCTACGGGCGACGGCGCGACGGCGGATGACGGCGCGGCGGCCGAGAGCATGCCGGCCGAGGAAGCGGCGCCGGCCGAGGAGGCCGATGCTGCCGACGCGGCGTCCGACGCCGGAGCCGATGAAGGCGCCGAAGGCGCCGAAAACGGTGAGGGCGCCGGTGACGAAGGCGGCGACGATGCCGGTGACGAAGGCGACGACGCCGGTGACGAAGGCGCCGAAGACGGCGGCGAGGAAGCAGCCGGCTAACTGAATTTCGCGTTCGCGTGGGCGGCGATCGCCCACGCGGCGCAACACGGGGAGGGGGACGTCCTTCGCGCACCGCGGCCCGGTTCAGGGGCGGCTTTACGGTGCCCGGCCCGGTCCTCTTCCAGGATTTGAATGGCGTTGCGCCCGGGCGCGGCTCGGGTCAATGCCCCTCGATAGCATGACTCCCTGAACCTGGAGACCACGATATGAACCGATCCGCTATTGCCGTTGCCGCGGCATTTGTTTTCATTGCCGCCCCGGCTTCGGCGCCTGCCGAGGATGCGGGCGATGCCTGGGATTCCGCCATGGCCGCCGTCCTGGCGGGCGACCATCGCGGATCAAGCCGCAGCGGGGTGCCGAATTCGTCCCGCGACGGCGCCCGCAATCCCGCCGAGACCCTCAAGTTTCTCGGGCTTCAACCCGATTCCAGCGTTGTCGAGATCTGGCCTGCCGGCGGTTGGTACACCGAGATCATCGCACCCTTCGTTGCCGAGAACGGGCAATTCTATGGAGCGCATTTTCCGGGCGGCACCGATATGGAGTTCTTCAATCGGGCCCGCGACGCCTACAAGGCCAAGCTTGAAGCCGATCCGGAGGCCTACGGCAACGCTCAAATCACGGAGATGTACACGGGCAAGATGGCGCTGGCGCCGGAACCCGTGGACCTGGTGCTGACGTTCCGCAATGTTCACAACTGGATGTCCCGCGACTTTCAGGACGAGGTCATGCAGGGCTTCTACGATGCTCTGAAGCCCGGCGGCATTCTGGGAATCGTCGAGCACCGCGGCCCGCCGGGCAGCGAGCAGGACCCGAAGGCGGTTTCCGGCTACGTGACCGAGGAATACACGATCGAGCTGGCCGAGAAGGCCGGCTTCGTGCTGGACGGGAAGTCCGAGATCAACGCCAATCCCAGGGACACCCGCGATCATCCCGAAGGCGTGTGGACCCTTCCGCCCACGTTGCGCCTGGGCGACGAGGATCGCGAGAAGTACCTGGAGATCGGCGAGAGCGACCGCTACACGCTGCGCTTCCGCAAACCCGAAGCCTAAAACTTTCGCCGGTGCGCCGGCGCCGCGGCCTGGACTGCCCCCTACGGCAATCGCCGTAAAATACCGCCGCCATGATTCGTGCGGAGTCGCTCAGCAAACACTACGGCGCGATCAGAGCGGTTGACGGAATCTCCTTCACGATAGAGCCGGGGGAGATCGTCGGCCTGCTCGGTCCCAACGGCGCCGGCAAGACCACAACCATGCGCATGTGCGCCGGCTACCTGGCGCCCACCTCCGGCAGCGTGCAGGTGCACGGGTTCGACCTTCTGACCGAGACCATCGCGGCCCAGAAGACCTTCGGCTACCTGCCCGAGGGAGCGCCGCTGTGGGGCGAAATGACGCCGCGCGCATTCCTCGACTTCATAGCCGACGTGCGCGACCTCCAAGGCGAGCGGCGCGCCGGACGCATCGGCGAGGTGACGGGCCTGCTGCAACTGGAATCGGTGCTCGATCAGCGGATCGAGACGCTGTCGAAGGGATTCCGCCGCCGCGTCGGCCTGGCCCAGGCCATCCTGCACGATCCGCCGGTGCTGCTGCTGGACGAACCGACCGACGGCCTGGACCCGAACCAGAAGCACGAAGTGCGGGAACTCATTCGCGGCATGTCCAGCGACAAGATCGTCGTGATTTCCACCCACATACTCGAGGAAGTGGAGGCGGTGTGCAGCCGCGCCATCATCATCGCCGCCGGACGCATCGTCGCCGACGACAGCCCCGCGGCGCTGGCCGCGCAATCGGACAGCAACCGCCTCGATCGCGTCTTCCGCCGCATCACCACCGGCCGGGAGCGGTGATGAACCACGTAAGGACCATTGCCCGCCGCGAGTTGCGCGCCTATTTCGCGACCCCGGTCGCGTATGTCTTCATCGTGATCTTCGTGGCGCTGAGCGGCGTGTTCACGTTCTATCTCGGCAATTTCTTCGAGCGCGAGCAGGCCGACCTCACCCCGTTCTTCGGCTTCCATCCCTGGCTGCACCTGGTGCTGGCGCCGGCCGTATCCATGCGCCTGTGGGCCGAGGAGCGCCAGTCGGGCAGCGTGGAGCTGCTGATGACGCTGCCGATCGCGGCCTGGCAGGCGGTGCTGGGCAAGTTCCTGGCCGCCTGGTGCTTTATCGCCGTAGCGCTGGCGCTCACCTTCCCCACCTGGATCACGGTCAACTACCTCGGCGAACCGGACAACGGCGTGATCGTCGCCGCCTACTGCGGCAGCGTCCTGATGGCCGGCGCCTACCTGGCGATCGGCGCCTGCATTTCGGCCGCCTGCCGAAGCCAGGTGGTGGCGTTCGTGACCACGGTCGTCGTCTGTTTCGGGTTCCTTCTGGCCGGCTTCCCGCTGGTCCTGGACGCGTTCGCCGGCTGGGCGCCCGACGTGCTGGTGGACACGATCGCCTCGCTGGGTTTCCTGACGCACTTCAACGCGATCAGCAAAGGCGTCCTGGATGCCCGCGACATCCTGTATTTCCTGCTGGTGATCGCCGCCTTCCTGTACGCCAACGCGATCATCCTCGACCTGGGAAGGGGGAACTAGCGTGGCCGGGAGCGTCGGACCGCGCTACGGGCAGCTCGGACTCGGCGTCCTGCTGCTGGTGTTCCTGGCCGCCGTGGCGCTGGTCAACGTCGTCTTCCGCGGCGCGCGCCTGGACCTGACCGAAGCCGGCCTCTACACCCTCTCGGAGGGCACCGAAAAAGTGCTGGACGGTATTCCCGAACCGGTGCGTCTTTACTTCTTCATTTCCCGCGGCGGCCTGTCCGACAGCCCCGGCCTGCGCGCCTGGGCCGACCGGGTGGAGGACATGCTCAACGAGTTCGAGGCCCATTCCGACGGCAGGCTGGATGTGAGCGTTATCGATCCCGCGCCGTTTTCCGAAGACGAGGACCGCGCCGCGGCCTTCGGCCTCCAGGCCGTGCGCCTTCAGATCAGCGACGATCCCCTGTACTTCGGCGTGGCCGGCTCGAACGCCGTCGGCGACGAGGAGTTCATCGCCTTCATGGACCCGCAGCGCGAGCAGTTCCTGGAGTACGACCTCGCCAAGCTGGTTTATTCGCTGTCGCGTACCGACGAGCCGGTAGTCGGCCTGGTGAGCAGCCTGCCCCTGACCGGCGGCTTCGACCCGATGCAGACGCGCGTGACGGAACCCTGGATCATCACGTCCCAGATCAGCGATCTGTTCGATCTCATGGACCTGGACATCATCGAGGACCAGATCGACGAGGAAGTCGACGTCCTCATGCTGGTGCATCCCAAGGCCGCAACGCCACGGCAGTTGTACGCCTTCGAGCAGTACCTGTTCCGCGGCGGCCGGGCGCTGGTTTTCGTCGATCCCCTGGCCGAGGCCGATCCCGCGACCCCGCCCGGCGGCCCCATGGCCGGCATGCCCGCCGACCGCCCGTCCAACCTGGAGTTCCTGCTCGGCCATTGGGGCCTGGAGATGCCCGCGGAAACCGTGGTCGGGGACGGCCGTTACGCGCTGCGGGTCAGCGAAGTCGACGGCACGCTGGCCCGCCACCCCGCCTATATCGGCGTGGACCTCGCGGAGACCGACTCCGGCGAGGTGGTGACCGCCGAGCTGGACTTCGTGAACCTGGGTTTCGCCGGCTACCTCAAGGCGAACGACGACGCCGCCCTCACGGTCACGCCCCTGGTGCGCACCAGCTCCGACGCCGGCTTCCTGGATCCCAACCTGCTGGCCTTCACGCCGGACATCAACAGCCTCTGGTCCGGGTTCAACCCTCAGGGCGAGGCGCTGACGCTGGCGGCCCGGCTCAGCGGCACGGTTGCCAGCGCCTTTCCGGAAGGCCGGCCCGAGGCGCCCGAGGATGAGGCGGACGGAGAAGAGGCCGACGCGAACCCGTTTGCGGAAGCTATGGGAGAGGGCGAGACGCCCTCTCCCCCGGGGGAGGAGCGGGACCTGCCGGAGCATATCGCCGAGGGCGAAGTGCAACTCATCGTGGTGGCCGACACCGACCTGTTGTCCGACCGGATGTGGGCGCAGGCGCAAAGCGTTTTCGGTCAGCGCCTGGTGACCGCGTTCGCCAGCAACGGCGACTTTATCGTCAATGCCCTGGACCAGTTGGCCGGAAGCTCCGACCTCATGAGCCTGCGCGGGCGG
Organism: uncultured Gammaproteobacteria bacterium; assembly: GCA_964392625.1. Classification (GTDB taxonomy): domain Bacteria; phylum Pseudomonadota; class Gammaproteobacteria; order Steroidobacterales; family Foliamicaceae; genus Foliamicus. The sequence continues at coordinate 34,812 of CAYMQG010000093.1, forward strand.
GCCGCCTTTTCCAGGCCGTTCGACCGCGTCGACGAGTTGCGTCTCGAGGCCGAGGCGCAGTTCCGGCTAACCGAGGACCGGTTGCAGCAGGAACTTGTCCAAACGGAGGACCGGCTGGCGGAACTCCAGGAAGCCCGCGATGACCAGTTCGCGCTCAGCCTCACGCCGGAACAGGAAGCGGAGCTGGAGAACTTCACCGACGAGCGCTTGCGCATACGCCGCGAGCTGCGCGAAGTCCGCCGCAACCTCGACGCCAGCATTCAGCGCCTGGGCGCCTTCCTCAAGGTCATCAATATCGGGCTGATTCCGCTGCTGATCGGCCTCGGCGGACTGGCCGTGGCGGTCATGCGCCGCCGCAACCGGAACGGTCGCGGATCGTGAGCCGGCGCGCGCTCGCCATTCTTGGCGCGGTCGGCGCCGTGCTGGTGGCGGTCGTGCTGCTGGCGCGGCTGGACCTGTCGACCGACGACTCGATCGGCGTGCTGCACGCGCCCGGCCTTGCCGATCGGCTGGGCGAACTGGAATCGTTGCGCGTGACCCGCGCCGGCGACGAGGTCATAGCCACGATCGAACGATCCGGCCAGGGCTGGGGCGTGGCCGAGAAGGGCGGGCACCCGGTGGACTTCGAACGCTTCCGGGGCAGCCTGAGCGCACTGTCCGAGGCCCGCCGGGTCGAGAGGAAGACCGCACAGGCCGAGTTCTACCCGCGGATCGGAGTCGAGGACGTCAGCGCCCCGGACGCCGGCGGCTACCTGTTCGAACTCGGCTACGGCGGCAGCCGCCCGGACGACCGTTTCATCGTGGGCAACCGGGCCGGCACAGGAATGGTGTACATCCGCAACGCGGGCGAGGAGCAGAGCTGGATGGTGAGCGCCGACTTCAGCCTGTCCGATGAGACGCGCGACTGGGTGGACCGGGACATCATCGATCTCGGTTCCGGACAAGTGCGCCGGGTCGCGCTGGACCGCGGCGAGGGCGACCGGCTCGAGATTGCCAGGGGCGACCGCGACGACATCAACTTCACGCCCCGGGACATTCCCGAGGGACGGGAGCTGAGCTACGGCAGCGTGGCCAACAGTATCGCCAGCGCCCTGGCCAACGTCGAGGCCAATGACGTGCGCCCCGGCGCGGAAGTGGCCGCCCTGCCGCGCGCGGTCCTCGCCCTGTACGAGACCTTCGACGGGCTGGAGCTGGAGCTGGACGTGCGCGCGGAACCGCCGGCCGGATCCGAGGGGGGTGAGGAAGCGGGCGGGGACGACGCCGACCCGCGCTACTGGGTGCTGTTTGACGCCCGGGCCGCCGGGGACGCGGCCGAAGAGCGGGCCGGCGAACTGAACGCCGCCCTGGCGGGCTGGGCCTACGAGCTTCCCGGCTACAAGAGCGATCAGTGGTTCAAGAAAATGGACGATCTGCTCAAGGAAGAATAGGCTTTAACTCCCCCCTCATGGAATCGCTGCCGAATCTCATTTACGGACTGTCCGTATGGATTGTCCCGCTGCTGCTGGCGATCACGCTGCACGAGGCCGCGCACGGCTACGCGGCGCTCAAACTCGGCGACGACACGGCCCAGCGAATGGGCCGCATTTCCATCAATCCGCTGCGCCACATCGACCCGGTCGGCACCGTGGCCATGCCCCTGATCCTGCTGGCCCTTTCCGGCGGCAGCTTCATGTTCGGCTACGCCAAGCCCGTTCCGGTGGCCTTCCACCGCCTGCGCAATCCGCGCATCGACATGGTGAAGGTCGCCGCGGCGGGCCCGCTGTGCAACCTGCTGCAGGCCTGGGTCGCCGCCCTGCTGCTGCACGCGGCCGGCGGACCGTTGTTTTCCGGCCTCGACGCCTGGCTGGTGGACGTGCTGCAGATGGCCATCTACTTCAACGTGCTGCTGGCGGTCTTCAACATGCTGCCGCTGCCGCCGCTGGACGGAGGCCGGGTGGCCGTGGGCCTGCTGCCGAACTCGCTGGCCGTGCCCCTGGCGCGCCTGGAGCGGCACGGCTTCGCGATCCTGCTGCTGTTGTTGTTCGTGCTGCCCTGGCTGGGCGCCCAGATGGGCAGGAACTGGAGCATTTTCCAGAGCCTCATCATTCCCGTCACCCGATCGATCCGCCAACTGGTCCTGCTGCTGGCCGGCCACTTCTGAGAGCGGCCTGTGCAGACCCCGCCTTCCCGTGATGAGGGCCTGACGGTAACGGTCGAAGATCGTATCAATCATTACGCGGCGCTGCCCTTTCCCCAAAGTCTGTACATAGGGGAAGACGGGCGCTTGCTTGGTATGTGGATCATGGGCAACAACTACCAGGTTCGCAGTGGCTACTACGGCGGTTATCCCGCCGGGTATCTGAGGCGGATCAAGGCCCTTTTCCCGGAAAAGCAAAAGGTCCTTCACCTGTTCTCGGGGCGGGTGGATTTAT
>CAYMQG010000094.1:0-4146 GCA_964392625.1 uncultured Gammaproteobacteria bacterium
ATTCAGGACTTCAGAAAAGACGGTGGCCGACCTCACTCCAACTCGACTCTAGGAAGTCCGCAGGACAACGGTCCAGCCACCGCCACCCTCGGACGCCCAAGGGCGCCGAGGGTGGCCCTATTGGAACAGACAAGCAGGGACAGCGAGAATCGAGCCAGGATGGCGTCTCCAACGAGAAGGCGGGCAAAGGAAGGGCGGGATCGAAGCGTCAGCCGCAGGGTACGCTGACTGATTCGGGTGGGCCGTCCAGCCGCACCGCCGCGAGCGATCCGCCCCATACGCAGCCCGAGTCCAGCGCGATATGGCGATCGGTAACGAAGCACCCCAGGGCCGACCAGTGGCCGAACACGACCCGGCAGCCGGCCGGCAGTTTTCCGGCGCGCGCGAACCAGGGAGCCAGATAGGGCGGCTGTCCGCCGGGCGGTCCCTTGTAGGCAAAGTCCAGGCGGCCTTGCGCATCGACCATCCGCATCCGGGTGAAGGCGTTGACGATCATCCGCAGGCGGTCGGTTCCCGAAAGCCCCTCCCGCCAGCAATTGGGCAGGTTGCCGTACATGTCGGCAAGGAAGTCCCGGTAGTGCGCGTCCCTGAGCACGCTCTCCACCTCCGCGGCCCGCGCCAGCGCCTGCTCCAGGTCCCAGCCGGGCAACACCCCGGCATGCACCAGCAGGCAATTCAGGTCCGCGTCGAAATGCGCCAGGGGCTGCCGGCGCAGCCATTCGGCATGCGCGCGCACTTCGGCGTCTTCTTCCCGTAGCTGTTGCGCCAGCCAGTGCAGGTCGTGGTTGCCGAGCACGACGACGGTCGACTCGTCCAGCTCGCGGACCCGTGTCAGCACGCCCGTGGAGTCCGGCCCCCGATTGACCAAGTCTCCGCAGAACCACAGTCGGTCGCGCCCCGGCTCGAACGCGATCCGGCTCAGCAGCGCATCAAGGGGTTCGAGACACCCCTGCACGTCTCCCACCGCCCATACCGCCATACGGCCGGGCCACCACTCAGTGCAGGACGCCGGGGGTCTGAAGGCGGAATATGGGGATCGGCGCCTTGAAGTCGTGGCCGCCGTCCGTGATCATGCCGTAGCTGCCCTGCATCGTCCCGAACGGCGTATCGATGATCGCGCCGCTGGTGTAGCGGTGGCTCTCGCCCGGGAGCAGCCGGGGCTGCTCGCCCACCACGCCGTCCCCGAATACCTCTTCTACGTGCCCGTTGCCATCGGTGATGATCCAGTGCCGAGTCAGCAGCCGGGCGGGCTCCCCGCCTCGATTGGAAATCGTGATCGTGTAGCTGAATACGTAGCGGTCGCCCTTCGAATCCTGCCCCAGGTAGGCCGGCTCCACCTCGACCAGAATGTCGTCGCCCGAGATCATTCTTCCGGCTCGACCGTGGCGGGCGTCCGGTTCTTCATGAATTCCTTCATGTCGTCCTTCACCTCGGTCCAGTTCTCGAGATCGAACATTTCCGGCGCGTGCTCTTCCAGGCGGGCACGCAGATTGGCGGGCATCTCGTCCAGATTGCGCAGTTTGCACCCATAGCCCCGTGAGAGCTGGCGGCCGGGCCGCTGGCCCATCAGCATCCACGGGTTCCAGTTCAGGGTCTCCTGGTAGTGGCTGATGGCCGGCGCCATGGTCAGGTCCGGGTTCTCGATATCGGCGATTTCCGCCATGAGGAAGATGAACGAGTCCCAGTGAAAGGTGGGCCCCACGGAGGCCTTGGGCCAGACTTCCGGACGCAGCGGATTGGGGAAGCTGAATCGCGAGCGGCTCGGGATGAAGAGCTTGCCGCCCACGGCCCACCACTCCATGTTCTGCGGTTTCATGGTTGCGGTCTCGTCCGTTACCGTCCCCTCCAGTCCGTTCTCGATCTCGATCGGCCCCGTCAGGTACTGCTGCACCTCCACCGTCTCGCCGGTATAGGGGTTGTCCCAGTGAGTGATGACCTCGTCGGTGTCGAACCGGGTAAAGAGCGCCACCTCGTTCATGGTGGCCAGGTACTTGTGCTCTTCCGCCTGCCGCCAGCGGGTCACGTTGTAATTGATCATGCTGAACAAGGGGTCGAGGTTGCCTTCGTGGACATAGGCCCACACGTGGCCGCGCGATACCCGGTGCACCGTTTCCCCGGCGAGCGAACCGTAGACCTTGACCCGCGCCCGCAGGCGGGAGACGGGGTCGTTGAGATCCAGCGGTTCGCGCGCACCGCCTTGCTCGGCCGCGCACCCGGACAGCGCCGACGCGCCCAGCGCGCCCGCCCCCAGGCCCTTGAGGACGGTGCGCCTGTCAAGGCCGGATTGGTTCGCGGGGTCTGGCTGGTTGCTCATGTCGTTCTCCTGTCTGATGCGCTTCACACTGAAATGGGCGCCGGAATATGCGGGTGCGGATCGTAGCCGATCAGCTCGAAGTCGGTTTCCACGTAATCGTCGATCGATTTCCGTCCCGCCCTGATCCTGAGTTCGGGAAGGGGGCGCGGCTTGCGGGAAAGTTGCTCGCGGGCCTGTTGGTAGTGGTTGCTGTAGAGGTGGCAGTCGCCGCCGGTCCAGACGAAATCGCCGGGCTCAAGCTCCGTCTGCTCCGCCATCATGGAAAGCAGCAGCGCGTACGACGCGATATTGAAGGGAACGCCCAGGAACAGGTCGGCGCTGCGCTGGTAGAGCTGGCCCGACAGCCTGCCGCGGCTGACGTGAAGCTGCAGCATCATGTGGCAGGGCGGAAGTTTCATTCGCGGGATCTCGGCGACGTTCCAGGCGTTGATGATGATTCTTCGCGAGTGCGGGTCGTTTCGGATCATTTCCAGCGCCTGGTCCACCTGGTCGATCGCGCCGCCGTTGCCGTCCGGCCAGCGCCGCCACTGCGCTCCGTACACCGGCCCCAGGTTGCCTTCCTCGTCGGCCCACTCGTTCCAGATCTTCACGCCGCGGTCCCTGAGCCAGCGCACGTTGGTGTCGCCGCGCAGGAACCACAGCAGTTCCACCGCGATCACGCGCAGCGGGAGCTTCTTGGTGGTGAGCATCGGAAAGCCGTCGGCCAGGTCGAAGCGAAGTTGCCTCCCGAACAGCGCCCGGGTGCCCGTGCCGGTGCGGTCGCGCCGCTCCGTTCCGGTTTCCAGTACCTCCTCGAGAAGACTGAGGTATTGCCGCATGCGCCTAACCCGGCCGCGGCGCGCGCCGGGCGAGCAGCCACAGGCCGAAGCCGATCATCGGCAGGCTCAGAAGCTGTCCCATGGTCAGCCAGTCGAAGGCGAGGTAACCGAGGTGCGCATCCGGCACCCGCAGGAATTCCACCAGCAGCCGAAAAACCCCGTAGCCGGCCAGGAACAGTCCGGTGGCGCGCCCCAGGGCGCGCTGCGTCGCCGTCGGCGCCGTATACCACCAAAGGACGACAAACAGCACCAGTCCCTCAAGAAAGGCCTCGTACAACTGGGTCGGGTGCCGGCCCACGCCGTCCACGATGAACGCCCACGGCGCGTCGCTGGGCTTGCCCCAGAGTTCGCCGTTGATGAAATTCCCGATACGCCCGGCGCCCAGGCCGATCGGCACCAGCGGAACGACGAAGTCGGCCGTTTCGACGAACGTCCGGGAGTGCTTGCGGGCGAACAGGAGAACTGCGGCGCACACGCCCAGCAGCCCGCCGTGAAACGACATGCCGCCTTCCCAGATCCGCACGATATAGAGCGGATCGACGAGAATCTGCTGCCAGCCGTAGAAGAAAAGGTAGCCCAGGCGCCCGCCCGCGATCACGCCCAGGCAGGAGTAGAAGATCAGGTCCTGGACCATGATCGGCGTGAACGTGCTTTCGGGCCGTCGGGCCCGTCGATGCGCCAGCCACCAGGCCGCGACGAAACCGAGCAGGTACATCAGCCCGTACCACCGTATCGCCAGCGAACCGATGCGCAGCGCCACAGGATCGAACTGCGGATACTCGATCATCTCGCCCGAAGTCTATCAGCCCGCCTCATGCACTCCCGCCCGTTGCCCGCGCGATCCGGGAAGCCTTTTCCCCGACCCTTCCTTTTGGGGAGCGTTGGAGTATCCATGTTGTCAAGCATGGTTGATCAGAGGGGCTTGTGGAGTCCACAGGCGGTCTTGCTGGATCAGGGCGTTGGCCAGGATCAGGAGTTTTCGCATGACGGCGGTGAGGGCGACCTTGCCGGGTT
>CAYMQG010000095.1:0-47931 GCA_964392625.1 uncultured Gammaproteobacteria bacterium
CCTTCTGCAGCATCCCGATCAGCATGGTCCGATAGTAGTCGTCCGTAGCCTCGGCCGCGGCGGCAAGAAACCCCAGCATTTCCGCCGGTTCAACCAGGCCTTCGCACCCGTCGAAACCGCCGTCCAATGCATAGTGGGCAAACCCGACCTGCGCGGCAAGGCGCCCGTATTCCGCCGAGCGCCGAATCAGGCGGCCGGCCCTGCAGATGTCCTCCCCGGTATCGGGGTAGCCAAGATATTGCATGTAGCCGCTCACGAACAGCGCCTGGGGATACTCCGCGGCCACGGCGGCCTCCATGTGCGGCCAGCCCTTTCCGGTCTGCCCGCTGTAGGTGTAGGCGCGGGCGAGCTGGTAACGCAGCCGGGGGTTGCCCGGGTCCTCGGCCACCGCCGCCTCGCAGGCCGCTATGGCGCTGGGAAAGTTCATTTCCGCCTGCGATACGCCAGGCGCCACCTTGTTGGGGTCCAACGGGTGGGCAGTCGCCAGGTCGCACGGCGTAACGTCCTGCGAATACGGCGACGCTTCCCACTCAAGCGTTTCTGCGGAAATCCCGCCAAACGCCAGCAGTCCGCAAACGGCAATCAGTCTCTTCATTGGTTCTCTCCCTTAAGTGCCGTGACCTCTTTCTTGAGCATCGCGATCAGCATGCTCTCGTAGAAGTCGCTGTTCGATTCCTCCGCCGCCTCGAGGAACATCATGAGCTCCTCCGGGTCGATGGTTACGTCGCAGCCCGCGAAAACGCCGTCCAGCGCGTAGCGCGTGAATCCGACCTGTCCCGCAAGCCGGCCGTATTGCGCGGAACGCCGAAACAGGCTGCCCGCCCTGCATACGTCCTTCCTGGCCTTGTTGATCCCCAGAAAATGCAGGTAGCCGTTGACGAACAGCGCCTGCGGATAGTCCGCCGCAATTGCCGCTTCGCGATGCGGATACGCCTTCTCGCCCTGCCCGCTGTACCCGTACACCCGCGCCAGCTGATATCTCAGCCGCGGATTGCCGGGATCGTCCGCCACCGCGGCCTCGCAGGCCGCCATGGCCCTGGCGTAATCCATGTCCTGCTGCGACACGCCCGGCGACACCGAATACGGATCGTCGCCGTGCGAAGCCTCGATATCGCACGGCGTGACTTCCTGGGAGTACGTCGAGGTGTCCCACTCAAGGGTTTCGGCCGAAGCTCCCGCGGCAATAAACAGTCCGCAGACGGCCAGGCAGCTTGCTCTCATATTTTCTCCTCCCCGCGCGTATGGCTGCGCTAATTGACCGGCATGAGCCGGCCGCGCGCGATCACGCGGTTTATCGTCCTGGTATTGCTAATGTCGGTCAGCGGATTGGCGTCGAGCAGCACCAGGTCGGCGCGCATTCCGGGGCCAATCGCGCCCATTTCATCCTCGAGCGAGAAGAACCTCGCCGGCTGCACCGTGGCGGCGCCGAGCGCCTCAAGCGGCGTCAGCCCGGCGGCGACCAGCACTTCCAGCTCGTTGTGCAGGCTGTACCCCGGGATGGCCAGCGCAATCGGCGTGTCCGTGCCCGCCCCGATCGGCACGCCGGCTTCGTGCATGCGCGCGATCATGTCCAGCGTGTATTGCGCGACCGTGAGATCGCGCCGCGCCGGGTCCCGGCTGACCCACGGCGACGGCGACGGACCGCTCCATTCGTCCTGCACCGCCTGCGGTATTCCGGCGGCCGCTTCCGGCCAGTCGTCACGCTCGAATACGGGAAACATGGAAAGCGTATTCAGTCGCGCGGTCGGGACCTGAATGGTGTTTCGCAGCGTGCCGAGAACTTCCGCGCACCTCCCTTCATCGAAAGCGGCAATCGCATCCCTGCGCTGCAGGTTGTGCAGGAACGTGCGCAGCTTCATTCCCGAGGTTTCCCCGCCCGCGGACAAGCGCTGCCGGCGTGCTTCAAACAGCTCGTCGGAGTGCCCCGCGCAGTCCAGTTCGACGTTGCGGAGGTGCTCCATGGAGTTCACGTGCGGGCCGGCCGTGGAGGCGCGCATGGAAAGCGGCACATGGGCCGCGATGGGCAGGCCGTGCTCCCCCGCTGCCTCGACCAGCGCCGCAAACACGTCGGGGCTGACCATTTCGTAAATCTTGATGAAGTCCGCGCCCTGCGACTTGAGTTCCGCGACTCGTGACCGGACGGTTCCGGCGTCCGGGTTGGGAACGCCGATTTCCGGCGCGTCGATGCCGTCGTACACCACCGGCACCCCGTCGAGCAGCGGTCCGCTGAAGAACACCCGCGGCGCAACGGCGCCCTGGGCGCGCATGCGCTCCACCACTGGCGCCATCTTCTCCATCAACCCGCCGGTATCGCGCACGCTGGTGATTCCGTAACGGATGAACATCTCCGGCATGGCGGCCGTGAACCGCTCGTCGAAGGTCAGGTGAACGTGCATGTCCCACAGGCCCGGAATCAGGAACTTGCCGGTGCCGTCGATTATTTCGTGGGAGCCGCTGAAATAAATCGAATCGACAGGACCGACCAGCACGATCCGGTCGCCCTCGATGAGCACCGTCTGCCCCGGCCGCTCGCCGGACACGGCGTCGATGACGGTCACGTTGCTGATTGCAATGGCGGGCTGAGAGCCCTCGGGCGCGGGCCCGCAGGCGCCTACGGCCAGCAGGACCGGCAGAAAGCCGGCAACGAACCTGGCTCGCGCACTCATAAGGCGGGTGTGCTGCGCATGGCCGCTCTGGCCCGCAACATGTACAGGGCGCCCGTGAGCAGGGTCAGCCCCGCCGACAACAGCAGCAGGACGTAGCCGATATCGTAAAGCGGCAGGAACCACAGCGGTTCCTCGTACAGCATGAACGCCAGGGCCACCATCTGCCCGATGGACTTGTACTTGGCCAGCCGGATGACGTTGACCCGCCCCCTCTGACCGAGCGCCGCCATCCACTCCCTCAGCGCCGAGACGGCTACCTCGCGGCCGATGATCACGATCGCCACCATCGCCAGCACCATCCCCGGGTTGGCCTGAACCAGGAGCAGCAGCGCCGCGATGACCAGCAGCTTGTCCGCCACGGGGTCCAGGAAAGCTCCGAAACGCGATCCCTGGTCGAATCGCCTCGCCACCCAGCCGTCCGCCCAATCGGTGAGCGCGGCCGCGCCGAAGACCAGTCCGGCGACCGGGTGCGCCCAGGGATACGGAAGGTAGAAAAGGGCCACGATGCTGGGCATGGCGGCGACGCGGAACCACGTCAGGATGATCGCCAGGTTCATGCCGCCACTATAGCGAATTCGCTGCTAATGCAGCGCGCCGTAGATGCGTTGCGCAAGTTCGGGACCGATGCCGGGCAGCTTGCGCAGATCCTCGACGGGAGCCGCCTCTACGCCGCGCAGTCCGCCGAAGTGGCGCAGGAGTTGGCGGCGGCGCTTCGGCCCCAGCCCCGGCACTTCCTCCAGCACCGAGGACTTGCGCGCGCCGTGCCTCCGGCGGCGGTGGCCTTCCAGCGCGAAGCGGTGCGCTTCGTCGCGAATGCGCGCAATCAGTTTCAGCGCCGCGGAGCCCGACCCGGGAATCAGCGGGCGGTCGAGATCCGGCATGTAGATGCGCTCGCGGCCCTCGCGGCGCCCGAAACCCTTGGCGACCGCGGCGATCGGCATGCTCGAAAGGCCCAGCGCTTCCAGTTCGGCGCGCGCCGCGTTCAGCTGGCCGCGACCGCCGTCGATCAGCAGCAGCTCCGGCAGGGCCGCCTCTTCCCGGACCAGGCGGCCGTAGCGCCGGCGCACGGCCTCGGCAATGGCGCCGTAGTCGTCGCCGCTCTCCGCAGCGCGGATATTGAACCGCCGGTACTCGGAGCGGCTGGCGCCGTCCGGCGAGAAGACGACGCATGACGCGACCGGCGACTCGCCGCCGGTATGGCTGATGTCGAAGCACTCGATGCGCTCGGGCGGGCGCATCAGGCGCAGTTCCCTGGCCAGCGCCTTCAACTGCGATGCGAGGCCGCGCGCGCCCGCGGCCTGCTGCAGCGCCCCGGCCTCCGCGTTCCTGCGCGCCAGCTCGACCCAGCGCCTTCGCCATCCGCGGACGTTCCAGCGCACCGCCACGCCGTGGCCGCTCTGCATGCCCAGCGCGCTCTCCAGCAGGTCCCGCCGGTTTACCGGTCCGCCGGTGATGACTTCGCGTGGAGCGCCGCGCTCGAAGTAATGCTGCGAGACGAAGGCGCCCAGGACTTCGCCGGATTCGACGCCGGGCACGACCCGCGGAAAGAACAGCCGGCTGCCGGTAAGCGTGCCGCGCCGGATCCACAAAACGGCCACGCAGAAGACGCCGCCGCTCTCCGCTACCGTAACGACGTCCAGGTCGCGCGCCGCGCCCCCCGCCACGGACTGGCTGGCCTGTATCCGCTGAAGCGCGGCGACCCGGTCGCGCAGCAGCGCAGCGCGTTCGTAATCGAGGTCCGCCGCGGCCCGCTCCATGCGCCCCAGCAGGTCCTCCAGCACCGCTTCGTTCTTGCCTTCCAGAAACAACAGCGCCTGGCCTGCGTCGGCCGCATATTCCTCTTCGCTCACCAGGCCCACGCAGGGCGCCGTGCAGCGGTCCAGCTGGTATTGCAGGCAGGGCCGGTCGCGGTAGCGGAAATAGGAGTCCTCGCAAAGCCGTATCCGGAACAGCTTCTGCGCCTGGCCCAGCGCACTGCGCACCGCCGCGGCATTGGAATAGGGCCCCAGGTACCGGCCCTTGCCGCGCCGCGCGCCGCGATGGAAGGCAAAGCGCGGGAACGGGTCGCGGGTGGTCGCGTAGATGTACGGATAGCTCTTGTCGTCGCGCAGATAGACGTTGAACCGCGGCTTGTGGCGCTTGATCAGGTTGCATTCCAGCAGCAGCGCTTCCTGTTCCGTCTCCGTGACGGTCACTTCCACCCGCCGGGTGCGGTTCATCAGCTTCTGAATGCGCGGCTGGTGGCTGCGCGAACCGAAGTACGACGCCACCCTGCGCCTCAGGTTCTTGGCCTTGCCCACGTACAGGATGGCGTCCTTCCCGTCCAGCATCCGATAGACGCCGCAGCTTCGGGTCAGGCTCTCGAGGAATTTCCCCGGATTGAAGTCTTCCTTCTTGTCGGCGCTCATCGGCGCCGATACTAGGCGGCCGCCTGTTGCGTGATCAGCATCGCCAGTTCCATCGCCTGCTCGTAATTCAGGCGTGGATCGACCTGGGTGCGGTAGCTCCTGTCGAGATCGGCCTCGTCCAGCCCCCGCGCGCCCCCCACGCATTCGGTAACGTTCTCGCCGGTCAGTTCCAGATGCACGCCGCCGAGCCAGGTGCCGGCGCTCGCATGCAGTTCGAACGCCTGCCTCAACTCCGCCTCGATATTCTCGAGCCGGCGCGTCTTGCGACCGTTGGACGCCGTTTCGGTATTGCCGTGCATGGGATCGCACATCCACAGGACCAGCGCTCCGGCGCGCTGCACCGCTTCGATCAGTGACGGCAGAACCTCGCCGACCTTGCCCGCGCCCATGCGATGGATCAGCGTGATGCGCCCCGGCCGATTGTCCGGATTCAGGATCCGGAGAAGTTCCAGCAGCCACTCGGGCGTCATCCCCGGTCCGATCTTGATCCCCATGGGGTTGGCCACACCGCGGAAGAACTCCACATGGCCGCCGTCGGGCTGCGCGGTGCGCATGCCGATCCACGGGAAGTGCGCGGTCAGGTCGTACCACAGCCCGCGGTGATCCAGGTAACGGGTCTGGGCCTGCTCGTAGTGCAGCAGCAGGCCTTCGTGAGACGTATAGAAATCGGTGCGGCGCAGCCGGCTGAGGTCGCTCCCGGTGGAGTGTTCGATGAAGTCCAGCGAGCGGGTGATCCGGTCCACGATTACCTCGTAGGCCTGCGACTGGGGCGAATGATTCACCCAGTCCAGGTCCCAGTTCTCCGGGTGATGCAGGTCGGCAAAGCCCCCGTCCACCAGCGACCGGATGAAATTGAGCGTAAGGGCGGCGCGCTCGTAGCCGCGCAGCAACAGCCGGGGGTCCGGCTCCCTGTCGCCGGTCGTGAACGATTCGCGGTTTACCAGGTCGCCGCGGAAACTCGGCAGCGACACCTGCTCGCGCGACTCCAGCGGCGCCGAGCGCGGCTTGGCGTACTGGCCCGCCATGCGCCCGATCCGAACGACCGGCTTGCGCAGGCCGTAGCTGAGCACGAGGCTCATCTGCAGCAGCACCTTGAGCCGGCTCACGATGATGTCGGAGGTGCATTCCTCGAAGGTCTCGGCGCAGTCTCCACCCTGCAGCACGAAGCTCTCGCCCCGCTGCGCCTCCGCTATGCCCTCGCGCAGCGCTTCGACCTCCCAACTGGTCACGATGGGCGGCAGCACGGCCAGCTCCTTCAGCGCCGCGTCCAGCGCCTCGGTGTCGCGGTATTCAGGCTGTTGCGTGGTTTCCCGCCCGAGCCAGCCGTCCGGGCTCCACTGGTCCGTTGCCTGCTTGTCGGTCAGCGCGAAAGCCATGGTCAGCCTCCGCTCAAGCCGGCCAGTATTGACCGGGTGAAACCCTCGCCGTCGATGAAGCCGCTGCTCCAGCGCTCGTCCAGGTCCGCCAGCGGTGCGGCGGCCACGATCTCGTCCGGCGTCTTGCCTTCGTCCAGCAGGGCCTGCACCCGGCTTCGGGACTCGACCAGCATGTCGTGGAATTCCTGGATCTCGGCGCGATTGGAAAGATGCCCATGGCCCGGAATGATTTTCGTCTCTTCGTCGGCCCAGTCCAGCACCTGCCGTGCGCCATCGATCAGGCCGTCGATGTGCCCGCCGTGCTGGCCGTCAATGAACGGATAGCCCAGAGTTATGTAGACGTCGCCCGTATGCACCGCGTTGGCGTTCTCGAAATACAGGATGACGTCGCCGCCGGTGTGCGCGTTGGGCACGTGCCGGGCGCGGACGGTATCGCCGTTGATATGAAACGTCATGTTGTCGTCGAAGGTGATGATCGGCAGGGCGACTTTCGGCGCGGCCGGCAGGTTCACGCCGAACCTCACCAGCGTCTGCGGCTCGCTCATCAGCGCCCGCACGTTGTCGTGCGCGAAGATCTGCGCCCCGGCATTGCCGAAGTTCTCGTTGCCCCCGACGTGATCGAAGTGCCAGTGCGTGTTGAACAGCATGTCCACCGTCCCGCCGGTCAGCTCCTCCACGGCGGCGGATATCTTCGGCGAGAGTTCGGCGAACTGGTCGTCGATCATGAAAATGCCGTCCTCGCCCGCGAAAAGACCGATGTTGCCTCCCCCCCCGACCAGCATGTGCAGGCCATCGGCGACCGGCACCGGTTCGATGGTCACGTTTTCCATGTCCTGCTGCGCTCCTGCGGACAGCGCGAAGAGCAAGCCGGCAATGGTCAGTAAACGCTTCATTTTTCGTCCCCCGTGCGGTTTTGCTGGGCGAACCCCGAATTCTAACGGCGAACACCCTTGCGTGCTATGATGCTACGCCCTTTATGCAAGCCTTTTCCAAAGCGCGCAGGTTCCTGTTTTCGTCCGCCCTGCTGGTCCTTGCGGGCGTATTTTTGTGGCGCGCGGGCCCGGCGCAGGATGCGCCGGACGAGTCCGTGGAAGAGCAGTCTCCACACCTGGCGCTGGTGCTCACGATCGAAGACGCCATCAGCGTGGCGACCGCCGAGTTTTTCATCACCAGCCTCGAGACCGCGCAGGAACGCAACGCCAGGATCCTGGTGCTGGAACTGGACACGCCAGGCGGCCTGATGGTCGCCATGGAAGACATGATCAAGGCGATCCTGGCTTCCGACGTGCCGGTGGCGGTGTACGTGACGCCAAGCGGGGCAAAGGCGGCCAGCGCGGGCACCTACATCCTCTACGCCAGCCACGTCGCCGCCATGGACCGCACGACGACGCTGGGCGCCGCGACCCCGGTGAGCATGGGCCAGACCGGCGGCGCGGCCGCTTCCATCGGCCTCGCCCTGCTCGACGAACACGAGACCTCCGACGGCGCAAGCGATGAAACCGGCGACGCTCAGGATGAAGCGGAGGAAGGCACAGGCGGCGATTCCCCGGAAGACGCCGAAGAATCTCCGGGCAGGACCGCCGAGGAAATCGACGCCGAGGCCATGAAGCGCAAGGTCGTCAACGACGCGGTGGCACGGATCCGCTCGCTGGCCAACCTGCGCGGGCGCAATGCCGACTGGGCCGAACAGGCGGTGCGCGAAGGCGTGACGCTGGAGTCCGAGGAAGCCGTCGAAATGAACGTGGCCGACTTCATCGCCAACGACCTGGACGAACTTCTTCAGAAGGCGAACGGACGGGAAGTGGACCTGAACGGCGAGAAGGTGCGCCTTGAGACGGCCGGAGCGGAGGTCGAAAGGCTGGAACCCGACTGGCGTACCCGCTTCCTGTCGATCCTGACCAACCCCAACGTGGCCTACCTTCTGCTGATCGTCGGCCTTTACGGACTGCTGCTGGAAGGGTATAACCCCGGCACCTGGATACCGGGCGTCATCGGCGCCATCTGCCTGCTGCTGGCGGCCTACGCCTTGAGCATATTGCCCGTGAACTACGCGGGACTGGCGCTCATGGCCCTGGGGGTGGGCCTCATTGTTGCGGAGTCCATTACGCCCAGTTTCGGGGTGATGGGATTTGGAGGGGTCGTGGCATTCGTTGTGGGATCGATCATTCTGTTTGACACCGGCATTCCCGGATTCGAGGCGCCGCTGCGCGTGATCGGGGGCGTGGGGCTGGCGGCCGGGCTGCTCATGTTCGGCCTTGTCGTGGTGCTGGCGCGCAGCCGCAGCAGGCCGGTGGTGAGCGGCAGGGAAAGCCTGGTAGGCCGCAGGGCCGTGGTTCTGGAGGACTTCGAGGACGCCGGACCGGTGCTGGTTCAGGGCGAGCGCTGGCATGCCACCGCACCGTCTCCGGTGGAGAAAGGCCAGGAACTGTACGTGCAGTCGGTGGACGGGCTGAAGCTGGAAGTGGGGGATTCACCGCCCGCACGCCCGGCGCGTCCAAACTTATTCTCTTTGTTGAAGAAAACAGGTTAAGGAGTTCAAAATGTTAACTTATCTTATTGCGGGAATAATCGTTCTCGTGCTCATAATCGCCTCGGTGCGGATCCTTGCGGAGTATGAGCGAGGCGTTATTTTCCTGCTCGGCCGGTTCTGGAAGGTAAAGGGTCCGGGGCTGATCATCGTGATCCCGCTGGTCCAGAGGATGGTGAGGGTGGACCTGCGCGTCATCGTCATGGACGTGCCCACCCAGGACGTGATCTCGCGCGACAATGTTTCGGTCAAGGTCAACGCGGTCGTCTATTTCCGTATCGTCGATCCCGAGCGGGCCATCATCCAGGTGGCGAACGTGTTCGAGGCCACCAGTCAGCTGGCGCAGACCACCCTGCGCTCGGTGCTGGGCCAGCATGAACTGGACGAGATGCTGTCCGAGCGCGACAAGCTGAACCAGGACATCCAACTGATCCTCGATCAGCACACCGACGCCTGGGGCATCAAGGTCTCGAATGTCGAGATCAAGCACGTGGACCTGGACGAGAGCATGATCCGGGCGATCGCCGCCCAGGCCGAGGCCGAACGGGCGCGGCGCGCCAAGGTCATTCATGCCGAGGGTGAGAAGCAGGCGGCGACTCAACTGTCCGAAGCTGCGGCCACGCTGGGCGAACAGAGCCAGGCGCTGCAATTGCGCTATTTGCAAACCTTGACGGAAGTGGCCAATGAAGGCACCTCGACGATTGTGTTTCCGCTGCCCATCGACCTTGTCAAGCCGCTGCTGAAATTGGCCGAGGGAAGCAAGTGAGCCGGGAATACGACCTTATCGTGGTCGGCGCCGGTTCGGCCGGCATGCCGGCGGCCATATTCGCGGCCCAGGGCGGCGCGCGGGTGCTGCAGATCGACGCCGACAGCCGGGTTGGCGGCACCTTGTACTGGTCGTCGGGCCAGATCAGCGCGGCAGGCACGCGACAGCAGGCCGCATTGGGCATCGAGGACAGCGCCGAGGAGCATTACCAGGACGCCCAGCGCATCGCCTATGGCGGCATAGACCCGGTCCTCGGGCGGCTCGCGACAGGCGGGGCCGCGGAGACCCTGCACTGGCTCATGGACCTCGGGCTAGAGCTGGCGCCGGAAACACCCGTCGCCGGGATGGTGCACGAGCCCTATACGACGCGCCGTTACGTCTGGGGCCACGAGCAGGCCATTTCGATTCTCAAGGTGATCGAGCCCGTGCACCGGGAACTGGTGGCGTCGGGGGCGATCGATTTGCGGCTGCAGACCCGCATGACCGGGCTGCTCACATCCGCTTCCGGGGCCGTGGTCGGCGTAAAGGCCCAATGCAACGGTCAGGAACTCGAATTCCGGGCGCCGAACGTGGCGCTCACCACCGGCGGTTATGCCGCCAATCCCGAGTTGTGGAACGAGGTCACGCCCTACCCCCTGCACTCCCATTGCAACCCGTTTTCGCGCGGTGAAGGGATTATTGCGGCCCGTGACATCGGCGCCAAAATCGATCGCACCGACCAGTTCCTGGCCACGTTCGCAGGGTTCCTGCAGGACCCGGACGACCCCTTGAGCGCCTGGTTCTTCCAGCTGGCGCCGGCTTACCGGGCGCCCTGGGAAATCTACGTGGACGGCCAGGGCAAGCGGTTCCTGCGCGAAGACCACCCGAGCATTCACTACAGCGAGACCTCGCTGTTGAAGCAGCCGGGCATGCGCATGGTCATCGTGTTCGACGAAGGCATACGCCAGAACGCAACGCCCATGACCGTGCTGGACAAGCAGGGCCGCGACCTGCGTCCGGAATTCAATACCCACCCGGCGTTCCAGAAGGCCGACTCCATCGACGAGCTGGCCGGCCGTTTCGACATTCCGCCAGGCAACCTCGCGGAAACGGTCGCGCGCTACAACGAAGCCGTCGACAATCACGAAGACCCCGACTTCGATCGCCTGTTCCTGCCGCGCCGCATCGACCGCGCGCCGTTTTACGGAATAGAGGCGGTGGGCGTGACAGTGATCAGCCCCGGCGGCGTCAACGTGAACGGCGACCTGCAGGTCGTGGACGAGTCCGACAAGCCGATCGGCGGACTTTACGCCGCCGGCGAGATACTCGGCTTTACGCGCCTTTCAGGCGCGGCATTCGTTGGCGGAATGTCGCTGATGCCGGCCATGACCTTCGGTCGCATGATCGGCGAGCAGACCGCCGCACAACTACAAGCCCGCGCCGCCTGACCCGGGAGCGAGGGCATGTCCCTCGCGGCGTCCCGCCCTCCCCGGTTACGGTGGGCATCCCGCTTTCGGGGCTCCCAGGAGGCCCCTAGTGGCCCAGGAACTGGGTGACCGGGTCCTGAGGCGGGGTCTGCTGAATTGCCGCGCCCTGCGCAGCCAGGCTTGAAGATGCAGTCGCGCCGCAACTGCCGGTTTCCAGGTAGCGCAGCGCGGCAGCCAACCGAGCCTCACGGGGGTCTCCCAATTGGCGTGTGAGATCGTCCTCGACCTGGCAGCCCTCGGTGACCGGAAGGCCATCGTAGTAGTCCTCGAAACCCTCGGCGTTGACGGTCGCAAAGGTCACGGCCCAGAGATCCGCCAGTCGCGTTTCGAACACATTCGGAGTGGCCAGGCAAAAGCGCAGTCCGTATTGGCCCACGGGCTTGCCGTAGGTGCGCTCTCCTACCAGGGACACGTTCTCGTACGGCTGAAGCGAAGTAATGACGAGTTCGCTGGCGGATGCGGAACCCCGGCCGGTGATGAACACGACATTCTCCACGCTCCGTATCGCGGATTCGTTCCGACAGCGTGCGGCCAGCGCCGGCGTGGGGTAGGCGTCGCATCCGAAATAGGCCGTCCGGTCAAACCCTTCCGAGCTGACCAACAGGTTGTGAACTCTCCTCACCATCACCGTCTGCACCTGGTTCTCGAAAAGTTCGGGACCGCCGATCAGCGTGGCCAGGCCATAGGCGATCGGCACGCTTCCTCCACCGTTGTAGCGCAGGTCCACGACCAGGTTCTTGACGCCCGCGGCGTTGAATTCGGCGAATTCCTCCAACAGGCGCCCGTCCGCGTCCCCGAAGAAGGTTCGAAAATGCAGGTAGCCGACTCTTCCTGCATCGGTGTCAAGTATTCGGACGTGTTCCTCGGGGACCGTCGGAACGTCAACGAGCGCCTTCGCCATGCTGACGGTTCGGCGTTCGCCCGATCGCTTCTCGACTTCGAAGCTGACCTCGAAGCCTTCCTCGTTGGGGCCGAATTCCGCGAAGACCTGCTCGACGGTCAGTTCGGTAACCGGCTTCCCGTTCAGGCCCACAATCCGGTCGCCGCGTTCGAGTCCCGCGTTGCCTGCCGGAGCGCCCGCATAGACATCGATAACCTGGTAATAGAGTGGATCCTCAAACGCATCGACGATAACCCGGCCGCGAAAGCCGAAGATGAAAGCCTGCCCCGCGAACACCATGTCCGTTTCCGCGGCGCTGCTCCAATAGCTGAAATTCCGGTCATGGGTTTCCGGTCTCCAGCGCAGATCGTCCAGCAGGCTGTCGAGGTCGTCGTGGTCCTCGATCACGATTCCGTCGTAACGGGCCCGCTGCTCGGGCTCGTCGTTCCAGTAATACCACGTCTCCATCAGGTCGAGAACTTCTCGCCGGGCTTCCGGATACGTGCAGGCAGAGGACGCGAACCATTCCTGGCTCAACGTACGCGATTGAGGCGAATTGGTGGCGGCCAGGGCCGTGACAGTCACGTCAAGTTCGCGGTCGGCGCCGCCATTCAATTCGTAACGGACCACGATTTCGCCTGCATCCGTGCCTTCCTCGCCGCTCTCGATGTAGGCCCAGTCGGTGCCGTCCGGGAGGCTGGCGCTCCATCGCATCGTTGCGTATCCGGTGTTGCTCACCTGAAGGGAAATGCTTCCGCCGTACCCGTCCAGTTCCGTGCCCGCAGCAGTAACCTCGAGCATTGCGGGCGCCTCGGCCTGTTGCACCGTAACTGCCCGCGAGCCCGCATCGCCGGCCGACACGGTCAGCTCGAATTCGCGCGCGGCGGCCGTGTTGGCGTCGATTTCGATCGCTATGGATCCGGCGTCGGTACCGCTGGCGCCGCTGGAGATACGCGCCCAGTCCACGTTGCCCGCAATCGAGGCGGTCCAGTTCAGCGTCCCGCCGCCCCGGTTGGTCACTTCCACCGATACGTTGCCGCCCCCGGCTTCGGCGTCGATACGGGTGGGAGAGACATTGAGGTTCGGCGCCCCTTCAGCCTGTCGCACGGTAACGGTGCGCGAGCTTGTTCCGGAGGCGGAAACGGTCAATTCGAACTCGCGCGCGGCGCCCGAGTTGGCATCGATTGCGATCCGTATGGTTCCGGAATTGGCGCCGCTGGCGCCGCTGGAGATGCGCGCCCAGTCCACGCCGCCGGCAATGGAGGCGGTCCAGTTCAGCGTCCCGCCGCCTCCATTGGACACGTCCACGGAAACATTCTCGCCCCCCGCCTCCGCATCGATACTGGTAGCGGAAAGGTTGATGCTTGCCGGCGGCGCCGGCGGCGAACCGTCGGAACCGGAACCCCCGCAGGCCGAAATCAGAACGGCCGCGGCAATGGATACGAAACGAACCTGATACCAATAAGCACGAAAGCAACCAGCCATACTCACCACCACATAACTCCTTTCGCCTGACGCGGCAATTTAGCATGACGGCGAGCGTGCGGACAACGATCAGGAGTTCAGCGCCTGGTCCACGTCCTTCAGTATGTCGTCGATGTGCTCGATGCCCACGCACAGGCGGATCATGTCGGGCGTAACGCCGGCCCCCGCCTGCTCCTCCTCCGTCAACTGCCGATGCGTCGTTGAGGCCGGGTGGGCCGCCAGCGACTTGGCGTCGCCGATATTGACCAGCCGGCGGAACAGGCGCAGCGCATCATAGAACCTGACGCCGGCCTCGTAGCCGCCCTTGACGCCGAAACTCAACAGGGCCGAAGGACGCCCCCGCGTGTATTTCTGCGCCAGCGCGTAGTACTTCGAATCAGGCAGCCCCGCATACTGCACCCAGGCCACCCTGGGATGCGTTTTCAGGAATTCCGCCACGGCAAAGGCGTTGTCCACGTGCCTTTCCATGCGCAGGGGCAATGTTTCTATGCCCTGCAGAATGAGAAAGGCGTTCAGCGGACTCAAGGCCGATCCCGTATTGCGCAAAGGCACGGTCCGCGCGCGTCCGATATACGCCTCCGGCCCCAATGCTTCGGTGTAAACGACGCCGTGATAGGACGGCTCGGGCCGGGTCAGTCCGGGGTACCGATCGGCGTGCTCCTCCCAGGGGAACTTTCCGCTGTCGATGATGACGCCGCCCAGGGAGTTCCCGTGGCCGCCGATGTACTTGGTCAGCGAGTGCACCACGATGTCCGCGCCGAACTCGATGGGCTTGAGCAGCGGCGGTGGAGTGACCGTGCTGTCCACGATCAGCGGCAGTCCGTGGCTGTGAGCCATCGCAGCGATCGCTTCGATGTCGGCAATGTTCCCTGCCGGATTGCCGATCGTTTCCGCGAACACGGCCACGGTATTCCCGTCAATATGTCTTTCCAGCGCGGCCGGGCTGTCGTCCTCGGCCAGCCGGACGTCTATGCCCTGCTTGGGAAGCATGTGAGAGAACAGCGTGTAGGTCCCTCCGTACAGCAGCGGCACCGACACGATGTTATGGCCCGCCTTGGCGATGTTCAGGATCGAGTAGTTGATCGCCGCGCTGCCGGCGCTTACCGCCAGTCCGCCGACTCCTCCTTCCAGCGCGGCCAGTCGCTGTTCCAGTACCGCATTGGTGGGATTCATGATGCGTGTATAGATGTTGCCCGGAACGGCCAGGTTGAACAGGTCCGCGCCGTGTTGGGCGTTCTCGAATTCGTACGCCACGGTCTGGTATATGGGCACGGCGATCGCCCGGGTGGTGGGCTCCGGCTCATAGCCTCCGTGAATTGCAATGGTTTCGTCTCGCATTGAAGCGCTCCTTTATTTATTGGGGTGTTGGGAAAAGGTTGGAGAATCGGGACCCTGAGTCCGTCATCCCGGGTTTTCAGGGGCCGGAGCCCCTCATACATGAGAGCCGGCGACCCGAACGGGCCATTCGCTCGACAAGGCCGAGCCAGTTGTTGAACACGACCTGGCCGGCGTCGCCCCAACTGCTTTCGAGATGGGGGGCGAGTTTCTCTTCGGGGAAGGAGGGGATGGGCCCTCCCCTGTCCCTGGCATCGATTGCCTGCGCCAGGTAAGGCTCCAGGAGACCTTGGGCACGCGCGGGGAGATAGTTTTCCGGATACGGGGGCCGTGAGCCGATCTCTCCGTTGAGAAAACGCGACAACTCCCGCTTGTATTCCTTGAGCAGGCTGCGTTCGTCGTACTCCGGGTGCCCCTGGAAGTACACGATGCCCGACTGGTCGGCGCTCACCGCCAGATGCACGCCCGCATCGTCGCTCTCCGCCAGTACGCTGAGCCCCGCGGCTTCTATTTCATCGCGCCGGACTTCGTTGAATCGCGAATGCGGCACGTGAAACTCCCCTTCGATTCCCTCGAGAAGCGGATGCGTCCCGTTCCGGGCTCCATGGCTGTAGACACCCCAGAGTTTGCGTGGCAGGCGGTGCCTGTCGATGCCGTGCAAATGCTTCAGCAGCGCGTGCGTAGCCAGGCAGGAGCAGAGGATGCTGGCCACCGACTCCGTCGCCCATTCAATGACCTCCTGCAGCGGCCGCCAGAACGGCTCTATCTCCAGCGCCGGGTTGCTGACGTTGGCGCCGGAAATGATCAGGGCATGCAGGCCGGCCCGGCGAACCTCTGCAAAGCTCGTGTAGTAGCGATCGATATAGGCCTGCGTGGCGGCGCTGCGCGCCAGGTACGGCAGGGAAAAAACGTGGATATGAAAATGTGCGTTCTGTGTGCTTCTGCCGACCAGCCCCATGAATTGACGTTCGGTCACGGCCAGGGCCGCGTCCGGCATCATGTTCAACAGGCCAACGTGGATCTCCGGGGCGGCAGGACGCACGCCGCGTCCGGGCGCGAGTATCTCGCACCCCGACTGACGCAACCTGCCGAACGTCGGCAGGTCTGTGTGCGCCACCAGCGGCATGTACAGGGACCTTTACTCATGGCAACAAGCGGATTCGGCGTTCTTCAACTCAGTAAGACGGTGCGCTCGACTCGCACGGAATTCGTGTGCTGTTCCCGGCGCGGGCGCGCATTCTAATGCATACCGTGGCCGGTTGCCAATCCGCCACCGGTTGCCGCACCCCGGATTGGCGTTACTCCGGCTTGTGGCAGTGCCAGGTCTTGACCACCAGGAACTGTCGCGGACCCGGCGTGATCTCGAAGCCGGCGGACTTCAGCAGGCCGTCGAAGTCGCTCTCCATCAGGTCGATAGACCAGGGCTCGCCGTTGTCGCGATGGTCCAGTTCGAACATGTAGCGCGATTCCGGCGTCATCGGATCGCCCACCGGGAAGTCGTAGATGTTGAACACGCCGCCCGGGCGAAGGATCCGGTATATCTCGCGCACTACCTTCTCCGTGGCGCTGAACGGTATCTCGTGAAACAGGATGTAGCTGTTGATGGCGTCGAAGTAGCCGTCGTCGAACCCGGTGGCCTCGCCCCTGGCCTGCTTGAAGCGCACGGGCAGGTTCATGCCTTTCGCGCGCTTGTGCGCGTACCGCAGCAGTGGCTCGGACGGGTCCAGGCCCCAAACCTCGGCATCGGGATAGCGCTGCTTGAGCGCGGTGGCGCACTGGCCGATGCCCGTGGCCATGTCGAGCGCGCGCTCGACGCCGCCGCTTGAGGGCTCCTGTCCGCAGGCGACCAGGCCGTTGTGGATCATGTCGCCGGCGTTGAAACCCATATAGAACGCGTTGGTCCCATGGTGATAGACCTCGCCGGCCAGCGCATCGCCGACATATCCGCCCGGCTGCAGGTGAAAGTCGAACTTGATGTAATCCGGCATCTCAAGCGCCGGATCAAGCACCAGGGAATCATCCGCTTCGGCATGCAACTCGCCCTCCAGCCGCTCGCGGTCCTCCGAGATGGCGCTGAAGGCGGAGTGCCAGGTCATTTCCTGCAGGCTGCGCAGCATCCGGTTGCGAATCTGCGTGTCCGGGATGCGGTCCATGACGCGGCAGATCGCATCCACGTCGTCGGCCTGGATGCCCGCTTGCTTCAGGGCCTCCGCGCCGGCTGCGCGGGACTTGGCGCTGACGCCGCCCGCAGTGATCATGGTGCGCAAACTCAAGGCGAAGCCGAGGCGCTGCTCGGCGTCCAGTGATGGAAGGCGGTTCAGACCGCCCAGTTGTCCTCGATCCATTTCTTTCTCCCTAGGGTTCCGGCGGGGCCTCCTGCACTTCCCCGCCCCGGGCGAATCCGGCATATACCCGCCGGACGAAGGCATCACGCCGCGCGGCCTCGGCCTCGGTTTCCTCGGCGGACGGCATGTAAAGCTCCACGGCATCGTCGGGCAAGGCGCCGGCATCGGCCAGCACCTTCTCCAGCAATTCGAGACGGCGCCTCGTGGTCCACAATTCGCTGCCGAGCTGCATCACCGTTTCCAGCAGGTGGTCCAGCACCGGATGGTCAAAATATTGCGGATCGTTCATTCGCGCCTCGCGTGACTGCCGATAGTAGCTTGTACAGCGAATATTTTAACGTCGCCGGCGCTCCTGCCTGCAAGAATACGTGGTAACCTTATATAGCTTCACGCTTGGGCGCCAATGCCGGTTCTTCGCGAACCGCAGTTCTACAATTCCGCGGTTCCGCGTAGTTCGGCCAAGAAAGGGAGAAGACACCATGAGCGAAAAAGTCGACAAGGGGCGCAGCAGAGCCGCGCCTTTCATTCCGGCGGATTCGGATGCCGCCGTATTCCTGGGTAACCCGCACATCGACAATCTGATGTCGGTGGTGATCGCGCTGGGAGCCGAGATCTGGGCCGACCGCCAGCGCCTGAAGGTCGTCGAGCGCCTGCTTGAAACCGAAGGCAAGGCCACCACCGCCATGGTCGAGGCCTATGTGCCGACCGCCGCCGAGAAAGAGGCGTGGGAAACGGAACGCATGGCAATGGTCGAGCGGGTCTACAGCGTCCTGTCGCGCGACACGTCGAACGCACGCCCGTTCGGCGAAGAACGCCAGTTCTAGGAGGTAGCGAAAGATGATTAACAGACGATCCGTAATGGGTTTGTTCGCCGGCGCCGCATCTTTGGTGGCAGCGCCATTCGCGAGCCGCGCAGCGCAGCGCGCCACGCCGCGGGCGAATGAGATGTTCCAAACGCGGGACGACCTGCCGCCGCCGCCGAAGAACCCGGAGAACGTGCCGGGCACGCTGGCGCCGCGCGGCCGCAACGGGCGCATGGAGCGCCTGCCGGAAATCGACCTGGAAAGCCGCATGGACTTCCTGAGGGCTGTACGCACCTTCGCCAACGAGACCATGAGCCCGGCCGCCGCAAAGCGGGCCGACGACATTCTGGCCAGCAAGGGCATTTCGCCGGACACGGTAATGCCGATGCAGGATGCCATCGCACTGCTGCAGGACGATCCTGTAGTGGGCGCCAGGACCCGGACGTGGATGTCGGTGCAGCAGTTGACATGGAGCAACATCAAGGCCGAGTGCGAGGACAACGCGGACACCTACCTGAGCGAGATGGAAGCGGTCGACAACCGCGGTCCGGGAACGCTGGAGCTGAATCCCGACCTCGAGATGCCCGATTACACCCGCCACGAGATCCACATCCAGCCGGGCGGATACGTGGGCAACGATTTCGCGGGACACATGTACGACTACGGCACCAACGGCTTCTATACCGGCCGCAACGACCAGGACGCGCTGCACATGACGGCGGCCTTCGGGCTTCCGGTACCGGCTGACGGCAAGGTCCGGCGCATTCTCGACATCGGCACCGGCATCGGCCAGCTGGCCCTGGCGCTGAAGGAACGATTCCCGGACGCGGAAGTCTGGGGCATCGACGTCGGCGGACCGATGGTGCGTTACGGCCACCTGCGCGCCGTGGAACGTGGGATGGACGTCAATTTCGCCCAGCGCCTGGCGGAAGACACGCGCTTCCCCGACAACCACTTCGACCTGGTGACCAGCTACATCATGTTCCACGAAGTCTCGCCACAGGGCACGAAGGACATCGTCAATGAGGCCTTCCGCATCACGCGCCCGGGGGGAATCTTCTATCCCATCGACTTCAACCTGAAGAATCCGTTTCCCCGTACGGCGTACGGCCAGTACCGGCGCTGGTGGGACCACCGCTGGAACAACGAGGTGTGGACGATCAAGTACCGCACCAACGGGCTGCCGGACCTCGTCCGCGCCGCCGGGTTCGATCTCAACGAGGAGGGGCCGGTCGCCCTGCCGCGGTTCGGCGTGATGAACGCCACCAAGCCCGCATAACGGCGTGCGCGACGGGAACGGGAAGTTCACCCGCCGGCAGACGCTCGCGGGGGCTGGAGCCGCGCTCGTCGCTTCCGCCGACGGGTCCGGGGCGAAGGCCGAGGCCGAGGAAGAATCGAAAACCTTCATCCTCGTGCACGGCACCTGGCTGGGCGGCTGGAGCTGGCAGTACGTGCGCCGCATCCTGGAGCGGGCCGGCCACGACGTCTATGCGCCTTCGCTGACCGGCTGCGGCGACCGCGCCCACATGACCAGCCCGGACGTGAGCCTCGACACCCATATCCAGGACATCGTCAACATCATCGACTTCGAGAGTCTCGATGACGTCATCATCGTCGGACATTCCTTCGCCGGCATGGTCATCACCGGCGTGGCGGACGCAAGGCGCGACCGCATACGCCGCATCGTCTTCTTCGATGCGCTGGTCCCGGCGGGCGACCGCATGAGCGGCGTGAGCCGCACGCCCGAGGGCGAACTGTCCGAGTACTTCATCAAGCGCATGGAAAAATTCGTCGACGGCTACCGGATGGACTACTTCGACTCCTACCCCCTCAAGATGGTGGTGCCGGATTCCGAACCCGAGCTTCAGGCGCTCCTGAAGGAAAAGATCACGCTCCACCCGATGCGCGCCTGGAGCGATGTGCTGGAGCTGAAAAACGGCGGCTGGGAGGGCCTGCCGCGCACCTACATCCACTGCGTGGGCCAGGAATACTCGATGACGAGCGACTACATGGTCGGCCCGGCGCGCGAACCCGGATGGCAATTCATCGAACTGGACGTCCCGCGCGGCGGCATGCTGACCCACCCGGAACTGGTCGCCGAGACCTTCGCGAATCTGAGCTGATGCGCCGGGCATTGCTCCTGGCGATGGCCCTCGCCTGGGCCGCGGCCGCATACGGCCAGGTCGCGCCGGAGATCCGCGCGCTTCATGATCGCGTGTTCACCTTCGACGCCCACGTGGACATTTCCCTGGCGTTCGCGACGGCGGAATCGGACCCGGGCGTGGATGGATTCGAGCCGGTGGACCTGCCGAAGATGGAACGCGGCGGGCTGGACGCCGCCGCCTTTGCCGTATTCGCCTCGCATGGACCGCTGGACGAAACCGGCTACGCGCGTGCGCTCGAGCAGGCCCGCACCAAGGCCGCGGCCATCCGCCGCATGGCCCTCGAAATGTATCCGCAGCGCATCGGCCTGGCGTTGACGGCGGACGGTCTGCGCACCCATGCGGCCGAAGGGCGGCGCAGCGCTCTGATGTCCATGCTGAACGCCTACAGCCTGGGCGCCGCGGGCGAGCACCTCGACGAGTTCTTCGCCGCGGGCGTGCGCATGGTCGGATTAACCCACCTCGGACACAACCAGTTCGCCGATTCGGCCCGCCCCAGCCCTCAATTGGGTGATGGGCCGACGCTCCACGGAGGCCTGTCGGATGCGGGCCGGAAGCTGGTCACCCGGTTGAACGGCCTGGGCATGATCATCGACGTATCGCAAATAACGGAGGACGCGCTGCTCCAGACCGTTGCCCTGAGCCGTGCGCCGGTCGTGGCGTCGCACGTGGGTGTCAAGGCGCTGGTGGACCATCCGCGCAACCTGAGCGACCGGGCGCTGGAGGCGGTCGGGTCCTCCGGCGGCGTCGTGCACATCGTCGCCTTCGGCAGCTATCTTGAGGAACCCAGCCCCGAACGCTCGAATGCCATTCTCGATCTGTTGAGCCGCAACCGCCGCGAGACCGTCGAGCAGAGCGAGGCCTACTTCCGGGAAATGCGCGAAATCAACGAGCGCCTGCCCGGCGCGTCCGTCTCCGATCTCGTGGACCAGGTGGACTACGTCGTGGAGCTGCTGGGAATCGACCACGTGGGACTGGCCACCGACTTCAACCACGGAGGCGGCATCACCGGCTGGAGGGACGAGGGCGACGCGGCCAACGTCACCGAGGAACTGGTGCGCCGCGGCTACTCCGAACAGCAAATCGCCAAAATCTGGGGCGGCAACTTCCTGCGCGTGTTCGACCGGGTCACCGCCCTGGCCCGCCCGAGTCCCTAGCGAGGCGTCAGCCGATCGTCTATATCCTCAAAGCCGGCGCGCAAGCCGATGGTCCGGCCGACCTTGAACTTGATCGGGCGGTGCATCGTATCCACCCAGAGATTCGAGTGCGTTTCGTATCCCTCCTCGGTACCTTCCAGCGAACCTTTCTCGTCAAACACGTAATGACGAACGGTGATCTCCGATCCATCGGCGCGGGCAACGCTGAAATCCCGCACATGATCGATGCTGACAACGACATCGAATGACCTCATGTCCTGGTTCAGCACGAAGGCCATCCAGCGAAAATCCTGAACTCCCGCCCTGTCGGCGTCGTAGCGCCGCGACATCGTGAATTGGGGTATGGCGCCCGGCATCATGTCCATCAGACATCCCGACGGGCAATCTCCCTCGTACGTCACCTGCTCGCCGGACTCGTATGCAACCGACATCGTGGCTGCATCTGCGTCTCTCGCCAAAGTCACCTCGAACGCTCGCTCATCGGCATGCTCTCCCCAACCGATTGCGCCTGTGGCTTGTTCGTCCGCGTCATAGTCCCAACGCGCCTGGGTAACAAAGCTGTCGTCCGCGGCCGTCACGACGCTGACGATCGTCCGGCCACCATCCGCGCGACGGACAACCCTGAATTCTTCGCTGCTGATGTCTTGGCCCAGGCGCGACACATTCATGACACCGCCATCGATCACCTCATCCCCCTGGGACGGCGCGTACAAGCGAGGATCAACGACATCGGCGAACGCGCTTCCCGACGCCAGGGCGGTCACTGCGAGAAATCCGAACAACTCGTTCATTGGGGCTCTGCGTGCCGGAACCGATAGACGAAGGCCGGGGGCACGTTCCACGCGGCGACTCCGAGACACGATGCCCTGAGCCCGAGGCCGTCGAGCGTGCGCCTGCCGACGGGGCAAACGCCGCCGTAGGTGAACTGATGAAAGGCTCCGCTCTCGCCGAGCAACCTGAAGGCCGCAGTCAGAAGGCGGCGCTTTCTGGCCTCCGAAAACAGCAGCAGCGGCAGACCGCTGATGACGAAATCGACGCGGCCGGTCAGATCGTCCAGATGCTCGCCCAGCCACGTGGCGTCGCCGTGCACGGTGCGGGCGGCGGGGAAGCGCTCCTTCAGGATTTCGACGAACCGCCCGTCACTCTCCACCAGGCAGAGGTCCCCTTCGGATACGCCGGTATTGAGGATCTCCCTGGTCAGCGCGCCCGTTCCCGCTCCCACTTCGACGACGCGCGCGCCGGCCCCGCAACCGCGAGCCATGAGCCGGCCGAGCGACGCACCGCTTGGCACGACGGCGCCCACGGAGCGCGGATCGCTGACCAGACTGCGGAAAAAACCGCTCACGCAGGATCCCTTTGCAGATACTGCAAGGCGTCGCGCCAGATTCCGACCTCGGGAGTGACGGCGTTCAGGACCGTGAAGGTCTTGTTGATGGCCTTTTCGGTGACCGCGCATTCGACCAGCACCGAGGCGCTGTCCTCCCGGCAGATCATGAACGGCCCGCCCGGCGGGATGGGTTCCGATTGCAGGAGCATGATGCCGTACTCGCCGCCGGGCCGATTCGAGAGACCGGGCGTGCGCGAAATCGTGTAGTGGATTCCGGAAGCGCGAAGCGCCGCTTCGCCCTTGGCCTTGGCGTCCATGGAGGGACCGAGTCGCTCGGGCATCCAGCTGGCGGGCGACCGCCCGGCGGATGAAAGCAGGACGAAGCGCTGCACGCCCGTCCGCATGGCCACATCCGCCGTATCGGCAACGCCCGTATCGTAGACGTCGTACAGGGCGCTGACTTCGACTTCGGAGAAAGTCACGCCCACCGCATAAATGAGCGCATCCGCGCCTTCGAGCGCCGGACCCAGGGATTCCGGCCTGCGCACGTCGGCGCTGATCCAGGTCACGCCGTCTTGCGGCGGCTGCGCGCCGGCGCTCCTGGAAATGCCACGCACGGCATGCCCGCGCGCGAGGAGATCTCCGACAACGAACTTGCCGGTGCGCCCGGTCGCGCCCAAGACGGCGACGGTGAGCGGGGTCTCGCCGGCGGCGCGCGCCGGATCGGCGGCGGAAAACCTGGCGCCCAGAAGGGCCGACGAGCCCAGGGCGAGACCGTTGAAGAGGATGGTGCGGCGTGTGGTCATGGCAGTACCCGGCCCGCTCGGCGGCTCCACTTTCAGTGTGGGTCGTGCAGGAATCGAACCTGCGACCTACTGGTTAAAAGCCAGCTGCTCTACCAACTGAGCTAACGACCCGTGGCGCGCAATTGTAGCTTCTGGCTCAGCGGGAGCGGGCCTCGATCTGGGCCAGGCGGATGGTCGCCAGGTTGGCGGCATCGGCGCCGGCGAAGTCCTGGCGGACGCGCTCAAGCGTAGCGGTGGCCGTTTCCGTATCGCCCAGTTCATCCTGGGTGTATCCGAGCTTCAGCAGGGCGTCCGCGAGCTTGTTTGAATCCGGGTAGTCGGACACGACCCGGGCGAACTCCGCGCCCGCTTCCTGGTACTGGCCCTGCACGTAGAAGGTTTCCCCCAGCCAGTAGCGGGCATTGGCCGCCAGGCCTCCGCCGGGGTTGGCCTCGAGGTAGCGCAGGAACTCGGCCCCGGCCGCCTGGTATTGGGCCTGCCCGAGCAGCTCGCGCGCCTGTTCGTAGTTCTCCTGGCTGCCGGCCTCAATCGCGGGTTCCGCGGCCTCGGTCGGCTGGTCACCGGGAACCGCGTCTTCGGCTGCATCGTCAGCATCGCCCGGAGCCTGCCCCGTGGCGTCCTGCGGCCCCGCCGGCGCGGGCGTGAACCCGCGGGCCTCCATTGCGGTCAGGCGTTCTTCCAGCGCCGCGAACTGGCTGCGCCGCAACTCCGCGTTGCGCCGCAGATCCTCATCCAGGCGCTCGACCGCGTCGCGCAGCGCCTGTATTTCGCGCCTGAGTTCATCCTGGGCGTTGATCAGCGCCACCACGTTATCCGCGCGGATCTGCTGCTCCAGCACGCCCACCCGGGTCTCCAGTTCCTCCAGCACTTCGCGGTCGCGGCGGCGTTGCGCATCGGCCGGCGCCGCCAGCACGGCGGCAAGCGCCAGCGCTGCCGCCATGACCGGCCAGTCAGTTCGTTTCATATACCAGCTCCACACGGCGATTCTGCGACCATGCTATCTCGTCGGCTCCCTCCGCGGCAGGACGTTCCTCGCCGAAACTCACCGCGTTCAATTGTGCACCGGACGCGCCCAGGGCGCTCAGCGCCTGGGTCACGGCGTTTGCCCGGCGCGATCCCAGCGCCAGGTTGTATTCCGGCGTTCCGCGTTCGTCCGCGTGCCCCTCAAGCCGCACGGTCTGCCCCTGGTTGGCCGCCAGCCAGGCGCCGTGGGCCTGCAGAACCTGGCTGTACTCCTCGCGGATCGAGCTGCGGTCATAGTCGAAATAGATCACCAGCGTACCCTCGGGACCGCCGATCCAGTCGCCGGTCGCGCTGCGCCCGGGCTCGATGGCGACCGGCGGCCCCTCCCGGTTGACAACCGTGCCGCTGGCGATGGCGCCGCTGCCCGCGCCGGCGGCGGTGGCGCCGCCGGCCGCTGTTGCGGTGCCGGAGTCCACCGGTTCCGGTCCCGGCTCAGGCTGCGCCGCGGTGCCGGAGGTTTCGCAGGCTGCAAGCACGACGGCCAGAAGGATGGGCAGGCAGGCTTTGGTGTTTCTCAAGAGGTTCATGATGGTGGTCCTTGCTAGTTTGATTCATAAGGGCCCCAGGCGGGTTCGCGCAGGAGTCCCTCGGGCGCGCGCAGCAGGCGCACTACACCGCTGTCGATGAAATAGACGCCCAGTCCCCTGCCGGCGGCCGTGCCCGCGCCGAAGATCAGGGCGCGGCCGTTGGGGGCGAAACTCGGCGACTCGTCCAGCGGGCCGTCGGTGAGCAGGCGCAGCGATTCGTCGCGCAGGTCCAGCAGGCCGATCCGGAAGCGCCCGTCCTGCTGGTGCACGATGGCCATCTGGTTCCGATCCGGCTGCAGCCGCGGCCGCGCGTTGTACGAGCCGGTAAAGCTCACCCGTTGCGCCCGGCCGCCCCGCGCCGGAGCGACATACACCTGCGGGCCGATCCCGCGGTCGGAAGTGAAGTACACATCCTCGCCGTCGGCGGAGAACTCGGGTTCTGTCTCGGTGGCGGAATGGCGCGTCAGGCGCCGCGGCGAGCCGCCGTCTATCGGGTAGATATAGATATCGCTGTTGGCGTTCTCGTTCCGGGCCACGGCCAGGGACCTGCCGTCGGGCGACCAGGCGGGAGCGCTGGCGGAGGTCCGTTCCGGCGACAGGGGCCGGCGCTGGCCTGTCGCGACCTCCTGGACGAAGACCTCGGCATAGCCGGCTTCGAACGACACGTACGCCAGGTACGCGCCGTCGGGCGACCAGCTGGGCGACATGATGGGCTCGGCGGAGCGCAGCACCACGATCGGGTTCTGACCATCGGCGTCGGCCACGATCAGCCGGAATTCCTCGCGGCCCGGCGTGACCTGCACATAGGCCAGGCGGGTCGAGAACATACCGCGCGCGCCGGTCAACTGCTCGTAGACCAGGTCGGCGATACGGTGGGCCGTGGCGCGAAATGCGTCCCGGGAGCTTTGCAAGCGGTAAACGAGTAGCGATTCGCCCGCGTAGACGTCCACCAGCTCGAACTCGATGGTGGGATTTGCTTCGCTGCCCGACACATGACCCACGAGCACGGCCTCGACGTCCATGATGCGCCAGTTGGTCAGGCGCATTTCCGAAAAACTTGTCGGCCGTGTGATCATCGTCTCGCGGCCCATGGGCGCGAACTGTCCGGTGCGCTTGAGGTCGGCCTCCACGATCTCGGCGAAGTCATACGGCAGTCCCAGCGTCACGCGCCACTCGAAGGGAACGACCGCTATGGGTATCGCCCGCTGCGTGGAGCGGGTGATGACGATGTCGAGCTGCGCCGATGCGGCGAGAGGCAGCACGGCGAGGATGGCAAGACAGAGCGCCCGGATCATTCGCCGGGCTCCATCGGTGGGTAGCGCAGGCGCATTTGTCGCTCGAACAACTCGGGTATCGGCGGCTCGGGCAGTGGCGACGACCGGCGAATTGCGGTTTCGATCGAGCGCTGATCAATGTCCGTTCCATTGAATTGCTCGAATTCGATATCGGCAACCTCGTTGCCCGGCAGGACGTTCAGCAACACCACCCACATCAGGTCTTCCCTGCTGTCCGCAGGCCGCTGCCAGTTGCTCTCGATCCGTTGCCGGATGCGGGCCTTGTATTCGTCGAGCTGGCCGGACTCGATGGCCTGGTTACGCCGTTCCTCCGCCATTTCCCTTTGCAGCTGTTCGGCCATTTCCGCCTCGCGTCTCCTGCGTTCGGTTTCCGCGATTCGACGCTCGGCCTCCTCGGCTTCCTCGGATAATCTGCGGGCCTCTTCCCGGGCCTGTTGCCGCTCGGCCTCCGCTCTCTGGAGTTCCTCCTCGGCCGCCTTGACCCGCTCTTCTTCCGCCTTGCGCTCGCGTTCGACCTGCGCCAGTCGCTCGCGCTCCGCCTGCTGCTGCTGTTGCATCTCGCCAAGCTGGCGACTGGCTTCTGCCTGCTGCTCGCTCAGAGTTTGCCGAGCCTGTTCCGTCTGCGAACTCAACGCGCTCAACTCCTGTTCCTGGCGCCTTTGCCGCTGCTCCTGCTCCTCGATCTGCGCGCGCAGGCGCTCGACCTCCTGTTCGCGCTCGATCACCGCCGCCCGCTCCAGGTCGTCGAGACGCTGAATTTCCCTTTGAACGGCCTCGTCGTCCAGCACCACGCCATCGATGGCGATGGTACCGAAGGCCGGCTCGTCCGGTTGAATCCGGGTGGCAAAGCCGATCAGCAGGAACGCCATCAGCGCGACGTGCCCTCCAACCGACCAGGAGCACGGACGAAGCATGGGAAGCGGTGGCGCGTTGGGATTGGCCCCCGGTGAGCGACTACCCGGACCGGTCCGCAAGGACTGAGCCACACGCTCAATCAGCGCCTTCAGGCGGTCCATCATTCCTCCACAGGCAACGGCCGCGTCACGAGTCCGACCTTGTCGGCGCCCGCGCGCTGAAGCAGGGCCATCACCGTAACCACGTCGCCGTAAGGCAATTCCTCGCTGGCGCGAACCAGCACCGGCGTTTCCGGCTGGCGTTGCAGTACGGCAGCTGCACGCGCCACCACGACCGGGGATTCCACGGCATCGTCGGGGTCCTCGCCGATATTCAGATACATCCGACCCTCGGCATCCACGGTAAGAATGAGCGGCCGGTTGTCGCGTATCAACTCCTGCGGCAGCGGCTCGGTCGCCAGTCGCGGGAGGTCGACGTGAATACCCTGGGTGAGCAACGGCGCGGTGATCATGAAAATCACCAGCAGCACCAGCATGACGTCGATATAGGGAACGACGTTGATTTCATTGACGAGCCGACGGCGCATCTAGCCTCCCAAGTCGAAATCCGAATGGGCGTGTTCGCTCAACAACGTCACGCATTCCTCGCGGTAGGCCTGATAGCGGATCTCCAGGTTGCCTACACGATAGGCGAAGCGGTTATATGCGATGACCGCGGGGATCGCGGCGAACAGACCCATGGCCGTTGCAATCAGCGCCTCCGCGATACCCGGCGCCACCAGCGAAATCGTGGCCGATTCGACGTTGCCAAGGGCACGGAAGGAATTCATGATGCCCCACACGGTTCCGAACAGCCCGACATACGGGCTCACCGAGCCGATCGTGGCCAGCCATGGCAGGCCGCTTTCCAAACGTTCCAACTCGTTCATCTGCGCCAGGCGCATCTCCCGCCGGCCGACTTCAACCAGGCGCTCGGGATCGGTCTTGCCGCGCGCCGCCTGGCGATGGAATTCGCGCATCCCGGCCTCGAACACCCAGGCCATGCCGGTAGTGCTGCGGCTCTTCTTGCGCGACAGCGCGACAAACAGCGATTCCAGGCTGTCGCGTTCCTTGAAGGCCTGTTCGAAATCGCCCAGGTCGCGCTCGGCGCCGCTCAGGATCACACGCCGTTGCAGGATGATGATCCACGACAGGATGGAAGCCGCCAGCAGCAGGCCCATGATCAGTTGCACCAGCAGAGTGGCCTGGCTGATCAGCTCCCAGAATCCCATATTTACGCCGACTTCACCCACGTCTTCGTCTCACCATT
The DNA here is from genome assembly GCA_964392625.1 of uncultured Gammaproteobacteria bacterium. Classification (GTDB taxonomy): domain Bacteria; phylum Pseudomonadota; class Gammaproteobacteria; order Steroidobacterales; family Foliamicaceae; genus Foliamicus. The sequence continues at coordinate 28,518 of CAYMQG010000095.1, forward strand.
TGCATGAACCGTTCCTCACGTTTCCAATCCTTCCAGCGGCGGATTATCGCCCTGTTTTCCCGGCCTCTTGAGGCCCAATGCCGAGTAGGCGGCGGGGCCGGCGACCCGGCCGCGCGGAGTGCGTAAAACGAAACCGGCGCGAACCAGAAACGGCTCGTAGACGTCCTCGATCGTGCCCCGGTCCTCGCCTATGCCGGCAGCCAGCGCATCGACGCCGGCCGGCCCGCCGTTGAAGCGCTCGATCAGCACGCCCAGCAGGCGCCGGTCCATGCGGTCCAGGCCGTTGGCATGCACGTTGTACAGCTTCATCGCGGCGGCCGCGGTCCTGCCGCTCACCTTGCCGTCGGCGCGCACTTCGGCGTAGTCGCGGGCCCGTCTCAGCAGGCGGTTGGCCACCCGCGGCGTGCCGCGCGCGCGGCCGGCGATCTCCGACGCGCCCTTGGGCGTGCAGGGGATGCCCATGATGCCCGCCGAACGCAGCGCGATGCGCTGCAATTCTTCCCTGGAATAGAGTTCCAGCCGCTCCTGGATGCCGAACCGGTCGCGCAGCGGCGACGAAAGCAGGCCCGCCCTCGTGGTGGCGCCAACCAGCGTAAAGGGCTTGAGCTTCAGCCGCATGGTGTGCGCGGCCGGGCCCTCGCCGATCACGATGTCGAGCCGGAAGTCCTCCATGGCCGGATAGAGCAGTTCCTGCACCACCGGGTTCAGGCGGTGGACCTCGTCCACAAACAGCACGTCGCGCGCCTTCAGGTTGGTCAGCAACGCGGCCAGGTCGCCCGGGCGTTCCAGCACCGGCCCGGAAGTATGGCGCAACCCCACTTTGAGTTCGCGCGCGATCACCTGCGCCAGTGTCGTCTTGCCCAGGCCCGGCGGCCCGTACAGAAGCGTGTGGTCCATCGCTTCGCCGCGCTTGCCGGCCGCCGCCACGCTGATCCCGATGCGTTCCTTGACCTGTCGCTGGCCCAGGAATTCGGACATCTGCCGCGGACGTACGGAGTTCTCCACGTCGCGTTCGTCCGCCCGCGACTCGCCCGAGAGAATCCGGTCGTCCTTGTCGTTCACGATGCGGCAACCCCTCCGGACAATGCCTCGCGCACCAGTTCCTCCACGTCGCGGCCGCCGGGGTCGCCAACCTGCTTCAGCATGCGCCCGGCTTCCACGGGCGTATAGCCCAACCCCGTCAACGCCTTGAGCGCCAGGTTGGCGGCGCTGGACTCGCCATGCACGGGAACCGCTTCCAGCCGGCCCCGCATCTCGACGATCAGGCGGCTGGCGGTCTTGGGACCGATGCCCGGCAGGCGTGTCAGCGCCTTGACGTCACCGGCCTGGATCTGTTCGGCGAATTCGGCCACGCCGCTTTGCGACACGATGTTAAGCGCCAGTTTCGGGCCGATGCCCGGCACGCGGATGAGTTCGCGGAACCAGGCGCGGTCGGCCGTCTTGCGGAACCCGTAGAGGCTGAGCTCGTCTTCGCGCTGCACCAGTTGGGTCGAGACCTTCAGCTCGCCGCCCACCGCCGGCAGGTCGGACAAGTCGCTGAGCGGCAATTGCAGCTCGAAGCCCACGCCGTGCACGTCCAGCAGGATCATCGGCGGCTCCACCGCCAGCAGCCTGCCTTTCAGGGAACCGATCATGAAACGGCTTCTTCCTCCTGGCTGCGGGCAAACTCCGCCGCCTGCGCCATGCGCCGATGATGCGCGTGGCAGATGCCCAGCGCCAGTCCGTCAGCCTCGTCCTCGGCCAGTTCTTCGCCGTAATCCAGCAACCGCGCCACCATGGCGCTCACCTGGTCCTTGCCGGCGGCGCCGTAGCCGCACACGGCCTGCTTGACGCGCCGCGGCGAATATTCGGCCGGTTCGGTAACGCCAGCCATGATCAGCGCGCACAGCGCGGCGCCGCGCGCCTGGCCGAGCTTGAGCGCGCTTTGCGCGTTCTTGTGCATGAATACGGTCTCGATCGCCGCCTCGTCGATCCTCGTCCGCCGGGCGATGTCGCCCAGCTCGGTGAAGATCCGGGCCAGACGCTCCCCCATCGGCTTGCCGCGGGCCAGCGCAATGCAGCCGCTGTCCACGTAGCGGCTTTCCATGCCGTCGCTTTCGATGACTCCCCAGCCGGTGATTCGGGAACCGGGATCCACACCCATGATCCGGACCGGGGTTCTCATGGGTCGGTCAGTCGCCGCCTACCGGTTGCAGCTCGGCGTTGGTCCACACGTCCTGCACGTCGTCCAGGTCCTGCAGGTACTCGAGGAGTCTCAGCGCCTGCTCCGAGCGTTTGTTGTCGAGCGGCGCGTCCACCGACGCGCGCATCGTGACTTCGGCGTTTTCCGGGGGCAGCTCCGCACCGCGCAGGGCTTCCAGCACCGCGGAAAAGTCGCGCGGGTCGGCCAGGACCTCGATCGTACCGTCGTCGTCACTGACCACGTCCTCGGCCCCGCCTTCGATCGCGGCGTCGATGATCGCCGCCTCGTTCGGCCCATGCGAATAGGTGAACACGGCCACTTCGTTGAACAGGTAGGCGACGGCGCCGTCGGCGCCGAGGTTGCCCCCGTGCCGGCTGAAGCCGTGGCGGACTTCGGCCACCGTGCGGTTGCGGTTGTCGGTCAGGCAGCGAAGCAGGATCGCGGCGCCGCCGGCGCTGTAGCCCTCGTAGGTGACCTCCTCGAGGTCGGCGCCTTCGCCGCCGCTTGTTCCGCGGCTGATCGCGCGGTTGATGTTGTCCTTGGGCAGGCTCTGGGCCCGCGCTTTCTCGATCGCCAGCCTGAGTTGGGCGTTATTGGAGGGGTCCGGTCCGCCCATGCGCGCGGCGACGGTAATTTCGCGCGCCAGGCGTGTGAAGAGTCGACCGCGTTTGGCGTCCTGCCGGCTCTTGCGGTGCTGGATGTTGGCCCACTTTGAGTGCCCCGCCATGGGCCCTTCATGATACCAGCAAGCTGGGAGCGCCAGTACCTAGCGGTTGATCGCGTGGATGGCGCGCTTGTCGACTGAAAGGGCCGCTTCGTGGAGGGCCTCGCAGAGCGTCGGATGACCGTGCACGGTCCGCTGCAGGTCCTCGGTGCTGGCCTCGAACTCCATCGCCAGCACGGCTTCCTGGATCAGCTCGCCCGCCATGGGGCCGACGATGTGCACGCCCAGGATCGCGTCGGTGTCCGGATCCGACAGGAACTTCGCCAGCCCCGCGGCCTGCGCCATGGCCTTGGCGCGGCCGTTGGCCGCCATGTTGAAGGCGCCCACCTTGTAGGCCTGTCCGGACTGCTGCAATTCCTCCTCCGTCTGCCCCACCCAGGCAATCTCGGGCGAGGTATAGATCACCGACGGGATCGCGCCGTAGTTCACCTCGGCGGAACGCCCGGCGATCATCTCGGCCACCATCATGCCTTCCTCGGACCCCTTGTGCGCCAGCATCGGCCCGCGCACCAGGTCGCCGATCGCCCACACGCCATCCGCGCTGGTCCGGCAGTTCTCGTCCACCTGCACGTGCCCTCTTTCGCCCAGGACGATTCCGGCGCTCTCGTCAATCAGCCCTTCGGTCGCCGGCGTCCTGCCGACCGCCACCACCAGCTTGTCGACGGAGATGTGATGGTCCCCCTCGCGGTCGCTGAACCGCACTTCCACGTGGTCGTCCACGCGGCGCGCGCTCTCGACCTTCGCGCCCAGGCGCGTGTCCAGCCCCTGGCGCTTGAACTGGCGCTGGGCTTCCCGGGCCACCTGGCTGTCGGCCATGAACAGGAAGCGGTCCATGGCCTCCAGGATCGTGACTTCCGAGCCCAGCCGGTTCCAGACGCTTCCGAGTTCCAGGCCGATGACGCCGCCGCCGATCACCCCCAGGCGTTGCGGCGGACGGTCGAACTCCAGGGCGCCTTCCGAGTCCACGATGTATTCGCCGTCGAACGGAGCGATCGGCAGTTCCACCGGCAGCGATCCCGCCGCCAGGATGACATGTTCGGCGCGCAGCAGCCGCGGATCGCCATCGTGCGGAGTGACCTCCACCTGGCGGCCGGCCAGCAGCTTCCCCCGCCCGCTCACGGCCGTTACGCCATTGGCGCGGAACAGCGCGTTGATACCCGTCGTCAGTTGGCGGACGATGCGGTTCTTGCGGTCCTGCATCGCATCAAGGTCCAGCGTCACCTGCGGAATCATGATGCCGTGGCCGGCAAACTCCTCTCGGGTCCGGTGATACAGCTCCGACGACTCGAGCAGGACCTTGGACGGAATGCAGCCGGCGTTCAGGCAGGTGCCGCCCAGCGCCGGCTTGCCCTGGCCGTCGCGCCAGTCGTCCACGCAGGCCACCGACATGCCCAGCTGCGCGGCGCGAATTGCTCCCACGTAGCCGGCGGGACCGCCGCCGACTACGATTACATCATACTTATCAGACATATAAAGAAACTATATACATTAGACTTCAAGAATAATACGGGCCGGATCCTCGATCGATTTCTTGATTTCGGACAGAAACAGCACGGCTTCGCGACCGTCCACGATACGGTGGTCGTAGCTGAGCGCGAGGTGCATCATCGGCCGGGCGACGATCTCCCCGTCCACCACCACCGCCCGCTGCTCGATGCGATGCATGCCGAGTATTCCGCTCTGCGGCGGATTCAGGATCGGCGTGGACATCAGCGAACCGAATACGCCGCCGTTGGTGATCGTGAAAGTGCCTCCGGTCAGTTCGTCCAGCCCGATGGTCCCGGCGCGCGCCCGCGAAGCAAACGTGCCGATCGTCTGCTCGATGTCGCCGAAACTCAGCCGGTCGGCGTCACGCAGCACGGGAACCAGCAGCCCGCGGTCGGTGGATACGGCAACTCCGATGTCGTAGTAGTCGTGATAGACGATCTCGTCGCCCTCGACGCTGGCGTTGACGACCGGATAGCGCTTCAGCGCGACGACGCTGGCGGCCACGAAGAAGCTCATGAAGCCCATCCGCACGCCGTGCCGGGCCTCGAAGGCCTCGCCGTGGCGCCGGCGCAGATCGAGCACGGCACTCATGTCCGCGTCATTGAAAGTGGTCAGCATTGCCGCTTCGCGCTGCGATTCCACCATCCTCTGGGCGATGCGGGCCCTCAGGCGGCTCATGGTCTCGCGCCTTTCCCGGCGGGCCGGCTGCGTTGCGGGAGCCACCGGCGCTTCGACCGTTTCGCCGGCATCCGCCGCCACGGTGTCCGGTTCCTCCACCCGCGCCGCCGTGGCCGCGCCCGCCGCGCTGCTCAGCACGGCCAGCACGTCGCGCTTGAGCACCCTGCCCCGCTTGCCGCTGCCCTTGATCGACGAAATATCGAGGTCATGTTCTTCCAGAAGGCGCCGGACCGCGGGCGACATCGCAACGGAACCGTTACCATCGGCGGCCGGCTCGGCTGCCGGCCGCCCGGCGCCGTCCCCGGCGGCATCCGCCGCCGCATCGTCAACGCCCTCACCGCCGCCGTCCGCCGCCGCGTTCAGCAAAGCCAGGGGCGTTCCGGCGTTCACCACCGCACCGGTCTCCGCCAGGATCTTCTCCAGCACGCCGTCCGCCGGCGCGGGCACTTCGAGCACCACCTTGTCGGTTTCCAGGTCGGCAAGGTTCTCGTCCCGCACCACGGTTTCTCCCGCCGACTTGTGCCAGGCCAAGACCTTGGCGTCGGCCACGGATTCGGGAAGTTCCGGCGTTCGAATCTCGATTGAATTGCTCATTGCCTACGACACCTTCCTGTCACTCTCAAGCGCCTGTTCGACGATGGCGTACTGCTGCAGCCGGTGCAGATGGATGGACCCGGGCGCCGGTGACGCCGCTCCGGCGCGGCCCATGTAGCGTAGACGCTGCCCCTTGACCAGCCAGCGCTCCAGGCGCGCGCGCACCCGGTACCAGGCGCCCTGGTTCTTCGGTTCCTCCTGCGCCCAGACGATGTCCTCCACGTCCCCGTAGCGCCTGAAGAGCGCCTCGCACAGATCGTGCGGAAACGGGTAGAGCTGCTCGATGCGAACAAGGGCCACGTCTTTTACCTGCCCTTCCCGGCGCGCCTCGAGCAGGTCGAAATACAGCTTGCCGCTGCACAGCACCAGGCGGCGCACCTCATCGAGTTCATCCACCTCGTCGATGATGCGCTCGAACCGTCCCTCGCTGAGCGCCGCAAGCGGGGTGAAGGACAGCTTGTTGCGCAGCAGGCTCTTGGGGGTCAGGGCCACCAGCGGCACGCGCGCCCGGTTGTGCATCTGCCGCCGCAGCATGTGGAAAATCTGCCCCGGAGTGGACGGCACGCAAACCCGCATGTTGCCTTGCGCGCAAAGCTGCAGGAACCGCTCCAGGCGGGCCGAGGAATGCTCGGGCCCGGCCCCTTCCTGGCCGTGCGGAAGAAACAGGGTCAGCCCGGACATCCGGCCCCATTTGGTATCGCCCGAGGCGATGAACTGGTCGATCACGACCTGGGCGCCATTGCAGAAGTCGCCGAACTGCCCTTCCCAGATCGTCAGGCAGTCCGGGTCGGTGGTCGAATAGCCGTACTCGAAGCCCATCACCGCCTCCTCGCTGAGCAGCGAATCGGTGATCGTGAAGGCACCCCACATGGGTGCGACGTCGTCCAGCGGCGAGTAGGCGCGCCCGCTGTGCTGGTCGATCAGGCTGGCATGGCGGTGAAAGAACGTCCCTCGCCGGCTGTCCTGCCCGGTCAGGCGTACCCGGTAGCCGTCCTTGAGCAGACTGCCGTAAGCCATCAGTTCGGCGAAGCCCCAGTCCATCCCGATTTCGCCGCGCGCCATCTGCAGTCGGTCCCCCACGACTTTCACCACCCGCGGGTGCAGATTGACGCTCTTGGGCACCGTTCCAAGCCGTTCGCCGAGGTCCTCGACCTGCTCGGGCGGGATGGCCGTATCGACTTCCAGGTCCGCATCGGCCTGCCTGTAGCTGTCCCAGTCCACGGTGAATTCGTTGCCGACCATGCCGATGGCCGCTTCCGGCAGCGGATCGCCCGCCTCCAGCCGCCTGCGGTATTCGGCCTTGTCCGCCTCCACCTGCGCGTTCGTGATCACGCCGCCCTCGCAAAGGCGGTCCGCGTACATCTCGAGGGTGGTCGGGTGGCCGCGGATGCGTTCGTACATCAGCGGCTGTGTGGCGGCCGGCTCGTCGGCCTCGTTGTGCCCGTGGCGTCGGTAGCAGACGAGGTCCACGAAAACGTCCTTGTGAAACGTCTGCCGGTATTCGAGCGCCAGGCGGGTCGCAAACACGCAGGCCTCCGGAGAATCGCCGTTCACATGGATTACCGGCGCCTCGATCATCTTGGCGACGTCGCTGCAGTACGGCGTGGAACGCGCGTCCTGGGGGTCGCTGGTGGTGAAGCCGATCTGGTTGTTGACGATCAGGTGCACGGTCCCGCCGGTGGCGAACGAGCGCGCCTGGGAAAGCTGCAGCGTTTCCGTTACCACGCCCTGCCCGGCCACCGCGGCGTCGCCGTGGATCAGCACCGGCAGGATCTCGTCGCCCTCGCTGTCGCGCCGCCGGTCCATGCGCGCCCGCACGGACCCCAGAACGACCGGGTTGACGATCTCCAGGTGCGACGGATTGAAAGCCAGCACCACGTGCACCAGCCCCCCCGGCGTTGTGACGTCCGACGAAAAGCCCATGTGGTACTTGACGTCGCCGTACTTGCCCGAAAGCGGACCGGACTCGCCGGCGAATTCCGCGTACAGTTCCTGCGGCGCCTTGCCCAGCACGTTCACCAGCACGTTGATGCGTCCCCGGTGGGCCATGCCGACCACGATTTCCTGCAGGCCCTTGGCCCCGGCCTGCTGGATCAGGTCGTAGAGCATCGGGATCAGGCTGTCGCCGCCCTCCAGCGAGAAGCGCTTCTGCCCCACGTAGCGCGTATGCAGGTAACGCTCCAGGCCCTCCGCGGCGATCAGTTCCCGCAGGATTGCGCGCTTGACCGGGTCCGGCGGGCGCCCGGCGAGCTTCGCCGCTTCCACCCGGTCCCTGAGCCACAGTCGCTCGCGGGCCCGCGACACATGCGCCATCTCCACGCCGACATCGCCGCAGTAGATCTGCTCGAGTTGCTCGATGATTTTCCGCAGCGGCAACTGGCGGCCTTCCACGCCGCCGAAACGCCCGGTGTCGAACACCGTGTCCAGGTCCGCCTCGCTCAGGCCCGCGTACTCGAGCTTGGGCGCCTGGCTGCGCAGGTTGGGGTTCAGTTGCAGCGGATCGACCCGCGCGGCGCGATAGCCCCGCAGCCGATACAACTGGATGAGCCGCACCACCGCGCCCTGGCGCGATGCGCCGACGTGCATTGCGGGCGCCGCCCGGCCGTTGCTTGCGGGCGCCGCAGCTTCGCCGCCGTTCGGCAGGCGCGTCGGTAATGGCCGGCCCGCCTCGATGCTCTCGAACAGCTCGCGCCAGTGCGGCGCCACGTCGTCGGGATTGGCCCGCCAAGCGGAGTACAGTTCGAACACATAAGGGGCGTTACTCGCAAAAAGCGGAGACTCGCGGTAGGCGCGTTCGATACGGCCACTCATGGCACAAGGCATTTTATAGCGCCGGTAACCTCCGTAGGGGACAATACGCGACCCATGAACAAGCCCGGAATCAGCATTGTGGCGCCGGCCCACGAAGAGGCGGAAAACCTGCCGGAGCTGGTGCGAAGCGTGGCCAACGCTTTCTTCGCCTTCGACGCCTGGGAATTAATCGTCGTGGACGACGGCAGCCGGGACGATAGCCTCGGGGTGCTGGCCGGTCTGCAAAGCGACCACTCGACACTGAGGGTGGTCCGGCACCTGGGCCGGAGGGGCCAGAGCGCCGCCATGTGCACGGGGGCGGACGCCGCGCGGTATGCCTGGCTGGGGTTTCTCGACGCCGATGGGCAGAACGATCCGTCGGACCTGGCGAAACTGTATTCCGAAATGCTGGAGGCGGGCGATTCGACGCCCGGCATGATCATGGGCCGCCGGCAAGAGCGCAAGGATGGCTGGGTGACGCGGGCATCGTCCCGCATTGCCAACACGGTGCGCGCCGCCATGCTGAAGGACCGCACGCCCGATACCGGCTGCAGCCTGAAGGTTCTGGCCCGCGACGACTTCCAGGCGCTGCCGCGCTTCGACCACATGCACCGTTTTCTGCCCGCTCTGCTGCTGCGTCAGGGCCTGCAGACCGTTTCCCGTCCGGTGGCGCACCATCCGCGCCGCGCGGGGCGCTCAAAATATGGCCTGGGGAACCGGCTGTGGGTGGGTATCGCCGACCTGCTGGGCGTGTGGTGGCTCGGCCGCCGGCGCTTCCGGCCCGGAACATCCGAGGAGATACGACACGATGACCGAAATGATTGAGCAATGGCTGGCGCTGCCGACCGCCGACCTGGTCTGGCTGGCGGTGGGGTTCGGCGGGCAGGCCATATTCGCCTCCCGGTTCCTGTACCAGTGGATCGCCAGCGAACGGGCCGGCCGCAGCCATATTCCGCGGGCCTTCTGGTACCTGAGCCTGGCCGGAGGCCTTACCCTGCTCAGCTACGCCATCCATCGCGGCGACCCCGTGTTCATCCTCGGCCAGACGACAGGCGCCGCGATCTATATCCGCAACCTGGTCCTGCTGCACCGCCGCGGCCAGCTTGAGTCCACCTGACATTTGCAATTCGGAAAGAACGAAATCTGGCTCGCCGCGGCGGCGCTTCTGACGATCGCCGCGGGCCTGGGCCTGCGCGATCCCTGGGCGCCGGACGAGCCGCGCTACGCGCTGATTGCGGCGGAAATGCTGCGATCAGGGGACTGGTCGGTGACGCGGCTCGGGGGCGTGATCTACGCGGAAAAACCGCCGGTGTATTTCTGGCTGCTGGCCGCAGCCCAATGGATCGCCGGCCTCCGGCCCGGGTTCCTGCTGCCGTCGCTCCTGGCAGGATTGGGAACCCTTGCACTCGTCTGGGACCTGGCACGGCGGCTGTGGTCGCGCGGGACGGCCTGGTGGGCGGCCCTGGGGTTGCTCGCCTGCCTGCAGTTCACGATGCAGGCCCGCAGCGCACAGATCGACGCGGTCTTGTGCCTGTTCACGACACTGAGCCTCTACGGGTTGCTCCGGCACTTCCTGCTCGGGCCGGACTGGCGCTGGTACAACGTCGGCTGCCTTGCCGCGGGCGTGGGCGTAATGACCAAGGGCGTGGGCTTTCTGCCGTTGCTGGTGCTGTTGCCCTGGGCCGGGCTGCGCGCGGCCGGCTGGAGCCTGCCGCGGCTCGGCGGAGGCTCGCGTTGGCTCCTCGGACCGGCGGCCTTCTTCGCGCCGCTCGCGCTCTGGCTGGTCCCGCTATTGCTCAGGGCCCCGGCCGATCCGGAAATCGCCGGCTACCTGGACAACCTGCTGTTCCGCCAGACGATTACCCGTTACGCGGACCCCTGGCATCACTTCCAGCCCTTCTGGTACTTCTTCGTGGAAGTTATTCCATGGGCCTGGTTCCCGCTCGTTCTCCTGTCGCCCTGGCTTGCGGCGCGCTGGGTGCGCCGCTGGCGCGACCGCGACGCAAGCGTCGTCCTGCTTGCAGGCTGGATCGCCCTCGTACTGCTGTTCTTCACGATGAGTTCCGCCAAGCGCGACGTCTACCTGCTGCCGGCAGCGCCCGCGCTGGCGCTGCTTTCGGCCCCGCACCTGGCGGAACTCGCGGCCAAACTTTCCTGCCGGCGCGTCCTGCGCGCCGCGGCCCTGCTGTTGTCGCTTGCCCTGGCGGCCGGTTCCGCCTGGATGTTGTTCGTGGATGTGGAGCGGCTGGCCGAATTGTCGGCCAGGTACGAGACCGACACCGGACCTCTCTGGACGCTGCTTATCGCGGCGCTGGTCGGCGCCATGCTCGCGTTGACCACGCCAGCCAGGCGCGCCGTTGCAATGTTTGCGGCGTTCATGCTGCTCGGCTGGCAGGTCTGGGGCTGGGCGCTGCAGCCCCAGATCAATGATGCCCGGTCCGGAGCACCGATCGCGGCACGCGCACTGGAGGCCATGCCCGCAGGCGCCCCCCTGGGGCTGGCGCGCTGGCGCGCGCAGCAGGTTATGCATCTCGACAGGCCGGTCGTTCATTTCCAGCGCGGCGGCCTCACGGGACAGGAAGAAATGGAACAGGCCGCCGCGTGGCTCGCGATGGACGCCGAGCGCAGGCTCCTGGTGCCAGCCGAGCACCGTCAGCCATGCTTTCACGCGAGCGGCGGATTGCGCCTCGGGTACGCCCACCGGCGCGACTGGGCGCTCCTGTCGCCCGAAGACTTGAGCGGCGCCTGCACGGCCTCGGCCGATCCCTCGCAATGGGTGCGCCTTCCGGCGCTTCGCCCCTAGCGCGCTCCCGCCGCAGTTACCCGGAATACTCCCGAAACCAGCGGACAAACTCCGCGAGACCTTCCTCCAGACCAACGCGGGGCTCGAACCCGAAGTCCCGGCGCAAGGCCGACATGTCCGGCAACGTCGCGCGCATTTCCCCGGGCGGTTCCGGCGCGAACCCGATCTCCGCTTCAACGCCCATGGCCCGGCCGAGAATGCGAATGAAATCCAGCAACTCCACGTCCTCGACCGAACCAAGGTTGTAGAGCGCCGCCGGCGGCTCTCCGGAGGGCGCCCCGCCATCGAGGATGGCCAGCGTACCTCGCACGGCGTCGTCGATACAGGTGAATGCGCGCCTCTGACGGCCGTCTCCAAACACGTTCAGGGGCCTGCCGGCGCGCAGGTCTTCGGCGAACCTGATCGCCGCCATGTCCGGCCGTCCCCAGGGCCCGTATACCGTGAAGTACCGAATCCCGGTGCTGGGCAGCCCGTGGATGCGCGCGTAGGAATACGCCAGCAGTTCGCCCGCGCGCTTGGTGGCCGCATAGACGCTCCTGGGCCGGTCGGCGGCGTCTTCTTCGGAAAAAGGCGTCGTGTCGGTATCGCCATACACCGACGAGGACGAGGCGTACAGCAGATGCTGCACGCCACTGCGAACGCAGCACTCCAGCAGCACGGTCAGCCCGGTAACGTTGCTCGATATGTACTGCCGCGGCTCCTCGATCGAATAACGAACGCCGGCCTGCGCCGCGAGATGTACGACCTGGCGAAATTCATGCGCCCCGAACAGGGCCTGCATCCCGCCCTCGTCCGCCAGGTCCAGCCTGTGGAAGGAAAACCCGTCATATTCCCGCAACCGGGCAAGGCGGGCATGCTTCAGCGCCGGATCGTAGTAATCATTCAGGTTGTCGAGTCCGACAACCTCGCGGCCGCCGGACAACAGCGTCTTGGCGACCGCGTGACCGATAAAACCGGCCGCCCCCGTGATCAGAATCGGCGTATTAATGTCGATCCAGCTATGTCGAGGCGCGGACTTCCTTCGCGGACATGCCCGGGGCGCGCACCAGCACGAAGAGCGCAGCCAGTACGACGAGGAAGTTGATGATGCCCATCATGGCGAACGGCGCGCCCCTGCCGATCTTGTCGAACACGATTCCGCCGAAGAAACTCGTGCACAGGATCGAGAACGCGCCCACGAGCCCGAACACGCCCACCACTGCGCCCCGGCGCTCCTTCGGCGCTTCCTGGCCGAGCAGGGCGCCGCCCGACACCAGCGCGGCGATCTCGCCGATCCCCACGGCAACGCTGGCCAGCAGGGCGGCCGTAACAAACGGGTCCTTGGCGAGGTACATGGAAAAATAAGCCACTCCGGCCACGCTGAAACCGAATACAACGGTCACTACCCGGTTCAGGCGGTCGGCAATGAACCCCATGATGGGAGACCACAGGACGCTGGTGCCGAACACCAGGGCGAACATGATGCCCGCCCTCTGCATGCCTTCGGCGCTGGTCAGCCCCACGTCATTGCTGTGCTGGACCACCCAAAGCGGAAGGAATATGCCGACCGCCACGAGGTCGCCCCGCGAAGCGAAGGAGGTCATGAAAGCGAGGGCGATCCGGGGGTTTTTCGCGGCCTCGGAGAAACCCTTGCCCACCTTGGCCCAAATCGACTCCTGCGGCTGATTCTGGGCAACCCGTCCCGAGCGCCAGGACAAGCGGATCACCAGTGCGACGAGCAGCGCGAACCCGACCATCAGCCAGCACGTGTAAATGCCCGCGTCGGCCGGACTGATTCCCAGTTCCGTGAGGTGGCCGGGCAGATTGCCGACATTGCGGGACATCACCGCCATGCCCACGGCCGTCATGATGCTGCCGATTCCCAGAAGCAGTCCGCGTGAACGGTTGGCCGGGAGGTCCTGCAGCGATGTCCCGTACATGACCGGGGCAATCGCCGCGCCGATGGCGAACACCGCCCGGTAGGCGAATATCTGGAACTCGTTCTGAGCCAGTGGATAAATCAAGAGTCCCAGCGCCACGAAGCCCAGCCCGATGACCATGATCACGCGCCGGCCGAAATTGTCCGACGACGCTCCAACGAGGCCCATCAGCAGCAGGACCACGATCTCCTGCAGCGAGGCCAGTTGTCCGGTCAGCTGGCCCTGGTTCTCGGTGATGCCGAAAACTTCTGTCAGAAGGTAGGGCTGAATGAAGCCGATGAAGCCGAGGAGCGGTATGACCGTGAGCCCGGCGAACATCACGCCGCCCGCGTTCAGCCAGGTGTAACCGACCGTCAGGGTGAGCGGACCGATTCGCCGGGGTTCGCTCATCTCGTTCATGTCACGCGATCAGGTCGAAGTGCGGACTTCCTTCGCCGACATCCCCGGTGCGCGAAGCAACACGAAGAGTGCAACCAGGGCCACGATGAGGTTCACTACGCCCATCAGGAAGAACGGCGCCACGCGGCTGATCTTGTCAAAGACGATGCCACCGAAGTAGTTCGTGCAAAGGATTGACGTGGCCCCGATAAGGCCGAACACGCCGACCACCGCGCCACGTCGCGCTTTCGGCGCCTCCTGCCCCAGAAGTGCATTGCCCGTGATGATGACGGCAATCTCGCCTACGCCCACAAATACGCACGCGACCAGCGCAATGTTCAGGTACGGGTCCTCGACCATCGCCATGCCGAGATACGCGGCACCGGCAACCGCAAACGCAATACATACCGCGAGTACGCGGTTGACGCGATCGACAAACCGGCCGATAAAGACGGCCGTCAAGAGCCCTACACCGTTAATTGCCGCAATCATGATGCCGGCCCGTACCGTGCCCTCGCCGGAAATCAGACCTGCTTCCCAGCCGATCTGCTCTACCCAAAGCGGCAGGAAAGTGATTATCACAACCAGGTCGCCCCTTGAAGCGAACGAAGTCAGGTACGAAAGTGCGATTCGGGGATTCCGAACGGCTTCGGCGAAACCCAGCCCCAGGTTTCGCCAGACAGGCTCGCGAGGCTCGCTTGCCGCCACGCGGCCGGCACGCCAGGTCAGCCGAACCATCGTCCCGGCGAGGGCAGCGAAAGCGACCATGCACCAGCAAGTGTAGATTCCAGCTTCGTCGGGAGTGAAGCCGCGCCCAACCAGGTATAGGGGCAGTCTGCCAACCGTAAGAGCCATCAGGATGACGCCTCCTCCCGTGGCAATGCTGCCGAACCCGATGAACTGGCCGCGAGAACGGTTAGCCGGCGTATCCTGCATCGAAGCTCCGTACATGATGGGAGCCGTCGCGGCGCCGAGCGCGAATACCGCCCGATACCCGTAAAGCTGCAGTTCATTCTCGGCAAGCGGGTAGACCAGAAGACCCAGGCCCACCAGGCAAAGCCCCACTATCATGATCACGCGCCGGCCGAAATTGTCGGACGCCGCCCCGGCTACCCCCATCAGCGAGATCACGATTATTTCCTGCAGCACACCCAGATTCCCCGTCATCCGCCCGTGAAAAGCGGGGTCAATCTGAAATACCTCCCTGAGAAGAGTCGGCATGATCAGGCCCATGAATGCCAGCAGGGGGATGATCGAAAACCCGCCCAACAGCACGCCGATCGCGTTCAGCGGCGTGTATCCTTCCACGAGGGCCACCGGTCCGAACTTTCTCGTTGCGCTCATGTCAGTCGCCCTGGAGCGAGGGCGCTCCCCGGGTTCAACCGGCGCGCCGCTTCGCCTGCACGGCGTCGAGAATCGCGATGTTGGCTTCGCTGCTGCCCTGCTTTTGCGCCTCGGCGATCACGGCGCTGATGGCCGCGCCGCGGAACATGCGCGGAATCTTCTTGAGCCGTGCGGCCGCGCCGGCGGTAAAGACCATGCCGTGCCTGTTCTCGTTCAGCTTGTTCAGGAACTTGGAATCCACTTCCACGGCATGTTCGTCTTCCGGTTGCGCCGCCCCATTGCCCGAGTCGGCCGCCGAGCCGTTCCCTTGCGCCGGCTCCTCGCCGTCCACGTGGTAGGTCAGTTCGGGCTTGTTGACGAAAAGGTCCTCCACGCGGATGAAATCGGCATTCCGGTCGTATTCCAGGCGCGGTTCCTCGTCGGGGTTCAGCGACGGCCGGCGGTCGTCGATGATCGGAATGCGGTGCAACAGCCTGAACGCCGGCGAGAAGTCGTTGATACCGCGGTGCTGCGTGCAGCGATTGTCCCAGATGGCAACCGAGTTGTCGCGCCAGAAGAAACGACACTCGTGCTCCGGCTGGTAGCTGTGCTCGAGCAGCATTTCAAGCAGCGCATCGCTCTCGTCCTGGTTCAGCTCCATGATGCGCGATGTGGTCATCTGGCAGACGTAAAGGCACTTGCGGCCGGTTTCGGGGTGCCGGCGAACTACCGGGTGCACGACCGGCGGGTTGCGCTTCATCATGTCTTCGTAAGCCCTGGCGCCCCCGCCCTCGAGAATGCCCTGGCCGAAGTTCTTCGACAGAGTCTGTTCCGCGGTCAGGTCCTCAAGGAACTTCTGCATGGGTTTGGACAGGCTCGCGTAGGCCTTCTCCATGTCGCACCAGATGGTGTTTCCGCCGCCGGCCGGCATGGTCAGCCCGCGGAGAATGGACATTCGCGACGGATAGTCGCGGAAGATGTCGTCCGTGTGGTAATTCACGTCGCCGCCGATGGTCTGATACTCGTCCATACGCTGCAGGCGGATCATCGGGTAGCCCTCGACCTGGGGTATCGAGCCCGGGCCCTGCGGCATACCGAACTTGCGGGCCAGCCTGAGATGCTGCCCGTCCGTCATCTCCTGGTCGCGGAAGAAGATGACCTTGAACTCCAGCAGCGCCGCGTAGACATCGTCGATGACATCCTGGGCGAGGTCGTCGGCCAGGTTGACGCCGCTTATCGTCGCGCCCAGTGCGCCCGACAGCGGCTCGGCTTCAAGATGCTTGAATTCCGGCAGTTCGCGCTGCGAAGTAAACAGGTATGACATAGGAACTCCCCCAATGCCCGCGCTGCCAGCATACCCCAACCCGCCGGGGGATCGTGAGCGTGATATGGTCGCGCAATGCCCCGGTCCGGCATGAGGCGTCTGTTCTTCGCGCTTTGGCCCGAGGACGATCTTCGCACCCGCATAGTCCGCGCCACCCGCGCCGAAGTGAGGGGAACGGGGGGCAAACCCACGCCGCCCGAAAATCTGCACGTGACGCTGCATTTCCTGGGACCTACTCCGCAAGAACTCATTCATCCCCTGATCGAGCGGGTATCGGCATTGCCGCTGGACCCGTTCGAGGTGACGCTGGAGCAGTACGGCTACTGGCAGCGTGCAAGAACCCTGTGGCTGGGCCCGAATGAAACCCCTTTCCCGCTGGCGGAACTGGCCCGCGACATCGGCCGGATCTCGCACGAACTGGGGCTGCCCCGGAACCGGCGCGCGTTCATCCCGCACATGACCCTGGCGCGCAAGGTCAACCGCCTCACTCCAAGGGAACCGCCTCGACCCTTGCACTGGCCGGTAAACGAATTCGTGCTGGTGGAGTCGGTACTAGGCGGCCGCCATTCCCGTTACACGATCCTCGAACACTTCGACTGACCCCCTAGGTTTCGAACGGGCTCAGATCGACGGCAAGCAGTTCCGGATTGTCCCGCTCGATGCGGGCGAAGTACTCGGCCGGCAACTGGTGTACGCCGTCGAGCTTCTTGCCGCTCCAGATGGCGAACATGTGTCCGGGAATGTCGCCCATCTCCAGCCAGCGGGGATAGGGAAAGACATAGCCTCCGGCGGTTCCCATGGGCAGCCTCGTAATCGAGGGGTCCTCGAACAGGGACCTGGCCGTCCAGTTGTGCGACGTTTCGATGAACGGCGTCACCCAGTTGTCCGGCGGCACGCGAATCTGTTCCGCCTTCACGATGTCGTCTTCGATGCGGAAGACCGTGCTGGTGGGGGTGAATTCCTCGCCTTCCCGGTCCAGCGGATGCTTGCCTTCGGGCGAGTACAGCATGCCGGGGTCTTCGGTGAGGATCGTGGGTTGCACCTGGACCGTCCTGCCGGTCACCGGGTTGTGGACGCGGTCGATGAACTCGCCCGTCACCGGATGGCGCGGATACGACGTGTTGTGCCCGTGCACCCGAAAGACGCGCGTGTCGATGCGCTTGTGATGGGAGAACTCGATTCCTTCGTAACGGACCACGGGCTCCACCCGCCGGCCCTCGGCGACGATGAACATCGTGAAGTGATACCAGAGCAGCACGTCGGCTTCGTCCGCCAGGTCGCGGTAGATGCGGAACTCGGCGGCCATCTTGTCGAGCGGGTCGTCAAAGGCGAAGAATTCCGAGCGCACGCGCCCTTCCGACGGCGGCATGTACGTGGTTTCCGGATGCGCCGCCGCCTGCGCCGATCGAAACGGCGCCAGCGCCGCCGCAGCCGCGCCGACGGCCGGAACGATCAGGGCGTTACGGCGCGACAGGGGCAGCGCCTCGCCGTCGCCAAAGGCCCGTTTCATGATGTCGAGCACGTTCCCTCCGGTCGGGTCCCGGGAGTCATGCGGAACCGGATTTTCCGGGTCTTATCGCCGGAACCAGAAGTAGGCGATAGACATTTCCGGCCCAACGCCCCTGCAGAACTCGCCATTGTTGTCACAGGTCCTGCCCTCGCAGGTCCGGCACACACGGGTTTCCTTGCGCTCGAACCGCTCCACCGATGAGAACTCCGGCGCCAGAAATGCGATCAGTTGTTCCTTGCTTGAGCGCCTCGGCCCATTGAAGAGCCGGTCGTGGTCGCCGCGACTTTCCCAGTGGACCAGTATGAGATCGCCGTCATCCTTGAGCCACCGAAGAATACGGCTCTTGTATTCCTGAAGCTTGTCCCTGGGCATGTTGTGCATGAGTCCCGAATCTACCACCAGATCGAATTGCTCGCCGGGTTCCCACTCCAGCACGTCCGTGTGTATGTATTCCACGGCCACGCCTTCCTGTTCGGCCAGTTCGGTGGACATTGCGATCGCCTTCTCCATGAAGTCGATGCCCTTGACCGTCCAGCCCAATTTCGCCAGGGCCACGCTATCGACGCCGGAACCGCTCCCGAGATCGACGGCGGTGCCGGGCTCCTTGCGTGACTCATGAACAAGGGGAATGAAACGCGTCGGTTCGGCGTGGTGCCAGGCCAGGCCCTCCCTGCCCTTCGCCTCCTTGTAGTGCCCCTCAAATATGGCTTTCTGGTTCATGGCATGTGCCCCTGCAGCTAAACCCGCCGTTTGTGGTTGAGCGCCCCGACCAGGATTCGAACCTGGGACCTTCCGCTTAGGAGGCGGACGCTCTATCCAGCTGAGCTACCAGGGCGCGGGGGCGACCAGCATAAGCCAGCGGGCCGCTACGCGCAAAGTTGCGTAGCGGCGCACTGGAGAAGTTTGCCCGGACTGTAAACCTAGAAGCGGTAGCTGGCGCGCACTCCGAACTCACGCGGGTCGGGATAGTGGAGCGTCAGCGCATTGGGGAACAGCAGCGTGAAGAAGAAACGTCCCGGAGGCGGCACCCGAGGGGGCGGAACAAATCCGGACACGACGGCGATCCCTTCGAAGTCGGGCGCCGAAACCCCGCTGCGCATGGTGTCGTCATCGAACAGGTTTTCGACATACGCCATGACAGTCCACGAATCCCGCGACAGGCCCACGCGAACGTCAGCCAGCATGTAGCTTTCGAATTCCACCATGTTCCACTCGTCCATCCAGCGGGAGCCTTGGTACTGGACATCGAAATCGACCATCAGCTCCGCGCCGTTGGCCAGACCCGAGCGCCAGGACAGACCGACGAAGAGCTGGTGTCGCGGAACGTCCTCAATCTCATTGCCTGTCAGGTCAACGAGGCAGGTGGTGCTGCCCCCCAACGTTACCGGCTCGCAGCTTCCGCCGCGCACCGCATCGTTGATCGAACCGCTCAACTTGTTGTATTCGTCGTATTCGGCCGAAAGCAGCGTATAGCCCCATTTCATCGAGAGGTTGTCGGTGAGCAACGCCGAAACGTCAACCTCCAGTCCCTTGATCAGGGCGGCCGAAGCGTTTTCCGGCCGGGTGGCCAGATTTCCGCTCGCCGTCTGATACTGGGTAGTCAGTTGCTTGTCGGTGAAGTCCTGGTAGAAAACCGCCCCGTTGAAACGCAGGCGATTGTCCATCCAGCTCGTCTTCCAGCCGAACTCGTAGACGGTCATC
>CAYMQG010000096.1:0-35401 GCA_964392625.1 uncultured Gammaproteobacteria bacterium
GCGTCCAGTTCAACGCCCTCGAACGGCGTGTAGCCCTGCTGCGACTCCGATTCCTCGGCCCGGACCGTCCAGTTCTCATCGGGATCCACGATCGCCAGGTCCGCGTCGAGGCCTTCGGCGATGTCGCCCTTGCGTGACAGCCCGAAGCGGCGCGCCGGGTTCAGACTGGTCACCTCGGCCATGTGATTGAAACTCATTCCGCGGCGGCGCCCCTCGCTGACCAGCGCGGACAGCAGGTACTCGGTGCCGCCGAAGCCGGACTTCGCCAGCCAGATGTCGTCGGGGTTGTCCTGGCTCACCTTGCGCTCGTGCTTGCAACAGGCATGGTCGCTGCAAACCCAGTCGAGCTCGCGCTCCAGCAGCTTCTCCCACAGGAACTCCACGTCCTCGCGCGGCCGGATCGGCGGGTTGACCTTGGCCAGGTTGCCGTTGGGCGTGTCCACGTCCAGCACCAGGTGGCCGATGGTCACCTCGCGCCGGAAGTCGATGTGCGGAAACGCGCCCTGCATGCGCAGCGCGGCGTCCACCGCCTTGGCCGAACTCAGGTGCAGCAGGTTGATGTTGGGCAGCTCGGTCTCATGCGCCAGGTACGAGGCAATGCAGATCGCCAGTCCCTCGGAGTGCGGCGGCCGGGCCGCGGAGTAGGCGTGCAGGCCGGTGAGCGTGCCCTCCTCCCGGACCATCTTCGTATACGCCTGCATGATCTCCGCCGTCTCGCAGTGCAGGCTCAGGCTGATTGCGGAAGCGGCGTCCGGATGCTCCTGCATGGCGCGCTTGACGCCGCGCATCACGAACTCGAAGTGCGCGTAGTCGTAGCGTTCGTCCTCGCCGATCATCAGGAAGTCGTTCTGGCTGGCGGAGGCCCCGTGCAGCCCGTAGCTGCCGTAGAACATGAAGATCTTGAACGAGGTCACGCCGTGCTCGCCCACCAGCATGGGCAGTTCCGATATGTGGGTGCTGTCCATGGGCGCCAGGTGATAGCAGTAGTCCACGTGGAAACGTCCGTCGGACTTCGCCAGCACCTCCGGGAAGAAGTCGGCGTACGGCCCCCCCTTGTTCAGGTAGTACTGCCCCGTGCGCATGTAGTTGAGGCTTGAGGTAACGCCGCCCTGGGCCGCGGCGCGGCTCTCGGTCTGCGCGTCCTGCTCCAGCGGGCCGTAAATGCCGCAGTGCATGTGCGGGTCCACCACCCCGGGAAACGCGATCCGGTTGCGCGCGTCGTAGGTTTCCCTGGCGCGCTCGGCGGCGATGTCCGGCGCCAGGCTTGCGAATCGCCCGCCCCTGATTGCGATATCGAGATCTTCCAGGCCGTCCCCGTCGGGGCGGGCCACGCGCACGTTCTTGATCAGCAAATCGAATTCATGGGTGCCATCGGTCACTGGCTTGCTCCCGGCCCGCTTGCGGGGCGCAAGTATAAGTCGTGGGTCGTTTGCTACGCTACACTAGCCCGCCCGGGAGAGGGATTCCAGAGAACATGAAGAGACGCAAAGGCTACGCCGACGGCCCGTTCGGCCAGATCCACTACCAGGAGGCCGGGAGCGGCACGGCGCTGCTGCTGCTCCACCAGTCGCCCAGTTCATCGGAGATGTTCGAGGCCGCCTATCATCTGCTGGCGGCGCGCGGAATTCGCGCCATCGGCGTCGACACCCCCGGCTTCGGCCAGTCCCACGTTCCCGATGAACAACCGTCCATAGCCGATTACGCGAACGCCATCCGCAGCGTAATCGATCATCTGGAACTGGGCCGCACTGCCTTGCTGGGCCATCACACCGGGGCATCGATCGCGGCGGAACTGGCCGTCATGGAGCCGGAACGCGTGACCCGCGTGGTATTGAACGGCGCACCGCTGCTGACCGCCGAGGAGCAGGCCGGGTGGAGAGAGGCGCTCAGCAAGCGACCGGAAACTCCACCCCAGGCCGACGGCAGCCACCTGATGGACATCTGGAACCGGCGGCTTCATTTCACGCCCGGATGGACCAGTCTGCGGGCCATGCATTGGGGTGTCGTTCAGATGCTGATCGCGGGGGAGAACGCGAAGTTCGGCCACGCGGCCGCATTCTCCCATGACCTGTCCGAGCCCCTGCGCAAGGTGATCCAGCCGACGCTGGTTTTCACCAACACGGGCGACGACATTTACGAGGAATGCCGCCGGATCCTCAAGCTGCGGCCGGATTTCGAGTATGCGGAGCTGCAAGGCGGCACTCACGACATCATTGACGAGAAGCCCGAGGAATGGACCCGCATCGTGGCTGATTTCGTTCTCAAGGACCAGCCATGACAGACACATTGGGATGGCGCATGAAGTTCGGTGTGGTGGCGCCGTCCACCAACACCAGCGTGCAGCCCGAATACGACGACATGCGCCCGCGCGGCGTCACCAACCACTTCTCCCGCGCCTGGATTCCGGACGACCCGGTGAACAACGACGAGGAATTCCTCCAGTTGATGGAGAACATCCGCGCGGAAACGGAAAGCGCCGTGGACCGCGTCATGACCTGCAGCCCCGACTACGTCGTGATGGGCATGTCGGCCGAGACCTTCTGGGAGGGCGTGCTGGGCGCCGAACAACTCAAGAAGAACCTGGAGGAGCGCGCCGGAGTGTCGGTGGGCCTGGGCTCGCACGCCTGCCGCGACGCGATAGCCTGTTACGGCGACATCAGGCGGATCGGCGTGATCACCCCCTACATGCCGGTGGGAGACAAGGAAGTTCGCAACTTCTTCGAGGGTTGCGGCTTCGAGGTCGTGCACCTGCTGGGGCTGAAGAGCAAGAGCCCGATGCTGATCGCGCACGAGACCCCGGCCACGCTCCGGTGGGCGGTGCACGAGGTCAACGACGACTCGGTGGAGCTGATCATCCAGGTGGGCACCAACCTGGCGTTCGCGCATATCGCGCCCGAAGCCGAGAACTGGCTGGACAAGCCGGTGCTGGCGATCAACACCTGCACCTACTGGCACGCGCTGCGCGAGAACGGCATCGACGACAAGGTCTACGGATTCGGCTCGCTGATGGCCGAACACTAGTTCCCTCCAGTGGAATACGACTACACGCCGATTTCGCAGCGGCCGCGGCTCGAGTGGCCGGACGGCAAGCGCGTCGCGCTGCTGATCACGTTCAATCTCGAGACCTGGGACCTCGTCAAGGACACCGACGCGCCGTATTACGCCGGCGGCCCGCCGGTCCTGCCCGACGCGCTTCCGGGCCGGGTGGCCGATTTTCCGAACTACACCTGGCGCGAATACGGACAGCGGGTGGGCATCTGGCGGCAGTTCGAACTGTTCGACGAGCTGGGCGTCACGCCGGCCTGCACGCTCAATGCAGTGACCTGCGAGCGGCGCCTGCCGATGGTGCAGGCCGCCATGGAGCGCGGCTGCGAGCTGATCGCGCACAACTACGAGCAGGGCGAACTGCTGACGGACTTTTCCGACGACGAGGAACGCGAGCGCCAGGTGATCCAGCGCACGCTGGACATCTACGAGCGCACGGTGGGGCGCAAGGCGCGCGGCTGGCTGTCGTCGTCGCTGCGCGGCACGCTGGCAACGCCGGGAATCCTGGCGGAGGCGGGGCTGCTGTTTTACTGCGACCTGATGAACGACGATCAGCCGTACCTGATCCGGACGCCGCACGGCAACATCGTTTCCACGCCGTATTCCAACGAAATCAACGACTTCACGATCCTCACCCGGCGCGGCCACACGACCGACGAGTTCCGCGACATCCTGATCGACGAACTCGACGAGCTGTACCGGGAAGGCGCGACGCAGGCGCGGATGATGAACGTGGGTCTGCATCCGCACGTGTCCGGGCGCGCCTACCGGATGCGCGCCCTGCGCGAGTTCGTCGAGCACGCCCGGTCGCTGCGGGGCGTGTGGTGGACCACCCGCGAGGAGATCGCCGAGTGGTACCTCGAGCACCTGGGGAGCCAGAAAATCCCAGCGTGAGCACCGCCCGACTCCTCGAAGGCAAGACCGCCGTCGTGACCGGCGCCGCCCGGGGAATCGGCCGCGCCTGCGCCGTGGCCTTCGCGCAGCACGGCGCCGGCGTCGCGCTGGCCGACATCGATCTCGAGGGCTGCGAGCAGGCGGCGAGAGAGATCGCCGCGGAAACCGGCGCCACGACCCTGGCGCATGGCTGCGACGTGGCCGACGACGAGCAGTGCGAGGGCCTGATCGCCGCCACCGCGGACCACTTCGACGGTCTGGACATCCTTCTCAGCAATGCCGGCATCCTGGCGCCCGGCGACGTGCTGACGGTCAGCCGCGAGAAGTTCGACCGCGTGCACCGCGTCAACCTGCGCGCCGGCTTCGTGCTGGGGCAGCTCGCGGCCCGCGAAATGGTCAAACGCGAGAGCGCGGGCAGCATCCTCTACATGTCGTCGGTCAACGAACGCCTGGCGATACCCAACCAGCTCGCCTACGTGGTGTCCAAGGGCGGACTCTCGCAACTGACCCGGACCATGGCGCTGGGCCTGGCCACGCACGGCATTCGGGTCAACGCCATCGGCCCCGGCTCCATCGAAACCGATATCCTTAAGTCCGTGATGAATGACGAGACGGCGCGGCGAATGATCCTTTCACGCACTCCCATGGGGCGACTGGGTCAACCGGAAGAAATCGCCTCGGTCGCGGTGTTTCTGGCCAGCGAAATGGCCTCCTACATCACCGGCCAGACCCTGTTCGCCGACGGCGGCCGCCTGCCGCTGAACTACACCGTCCCGGTCTAGCGGTCCCACATACCGGTGGAGGCGTAGCGCTCGCCGCCGTCTGAAAGGATGGTGGCGACGACGGCATAGCGGCCGGTGGCGGCGACCTTCAGCGCGGCGTGCACGTAGGCGCCGGACGACGGCCCCACGAACAGCCCGGCCCGGGAGAGCCGCCGGCACACGGCCGTGGCCTGCTCCATGCGCACGTCGATGCGCTCGTCGATCAGGTCCTCGTGCAGGATCGCGGGCACGATGTCGTCGGGGGCGCCCAGGGGCTTGAGCCCTTCGATCCCCGGAAACACGTCGGGAATCACGCAGGTGATGTGCAGGCCGGGATTGGCTTCGCGCAGCCTGTGGCCGGCGCCGGTAATGGTCCCGCCCGTCCCCACTCCGGCGACGAAGGCGTCGGGGGCGCTTCCGGCCGCCTCGCCGACCTGCGCCAGCAGCTCGGCGCCGGTGCTGTGGTAGTGCGCCCGCCAGTTCTCGTCGTTGGAATACTGGTCGCAGTGCCAGTAGCGCTCCGGCTGTTCGGCGGCCAGCCGCTGCGTCTCGCGCAACGCGTGGTCGTAGCCCTCGATGGGGTCGGTCAGGATCAGTTCCGCGCCGTGCGCCCGGATCCGCTGCAGGCGCTCCCGGCTGGCGTTGCCGGGCACCACCAGCGTGACGGGAATGCCCAGCGCGGCGCCCAGCATGGCGTAGGCGATGCCCGCGTTGCCCGAAGAGGAATCCAGCAGCCGCCGTCCGCCGTCCAGGCGCCCGTCGCGCAACGCGGCCGACAGCATTCGGGCAACCGGGCGGTCCTTGATGGAACCGCCGGGATTGGTGCTCTCCAGCTTGGCGAACAGCCGCACCCCGTCGGGGATTTCCTCGAGGAAGTCCAGCTCGACCAGCGGGGTCTCGCCGACGCCGGCGAACAGCCCGGCGTCCTCAGCCGCCAACGGCAGCGCGGATTCGCCCGCATCGATTGCCCGCGATTGCACGGCTACCCCGCCAGGGCGCAGAACTCCTGGTAGTCGATGTAGCCGGGAAACTCCACGCCGTCGGCGCAATAGCGGCACTCGGGGTTGCGCGCCTGTTTGAATTCGGTGAACCGCGCAGACAGGGCGTCGTAGTGCAGCAGCCGGCCCACCAGCAGGTCGCCGGCGCCGAGCAGGATCTTGATCGTTTCGACCGCTTCCAGCAGGCCGACGACGCCCGGCAGTATGCCCAGCACGCCCGCCTCGGCGCAGGACGGCGCCAGTTCCGGCGGCGGCGGCTCCGGGTAGAGGCAGCGGTAGCAGGGGCCCGGATCGCCCTCGCGCGAAGGCCAGAACACCGTGACCTGCCCCTCGAAGCGGAACACCGAGCCGTGCACGTTGGGGACCCGGTGCTTGACGCAGGCGTCGTTGACCAGGTAGCGCGTGGCGAAGTTGTCGGAACCGTCCACCACCACGTCGTAGCCCTCGAACACCTCCTCGACGTTGGCGCTCTCCAGCCTCAGCCGGTGCTCCACCACGTTGACGGCCGGATTGAGCGCCAGCACCGCCTCGCGCGCCGAAGCCACCTTGGAGACGCCCACGCGTTCGTCGGAATGCAGAATCTGGCGCTGCAGGTTGCTGCGGTCCACCACGTCGTGATCGACGATTCCGAGCGTGCCGACGCCGGCCGCGGCCAGGTACAGCGCCGCCGGCGAGCCGATCCCCCCGGCGCCGATCAGCAGCACCCGGCTTTCCAGCAGCTTCAGCTGGCCCGCCTCGCCCACTTCCGGCATGACCAGGTGGCGCGAATAGCGTTCCCGGGCGTCCGCATTGAGCATCTTCGGGATTTCGAACGGCAGGCCTTCGTCCTTCCAGCCGTTGAAGCCGCCGGCCAGCGAACGCACGTCGCGGTAGCCCATGCGCCGCAGGTCGTCCGCCGCGAACAGCGACCGCTGGCCGCTTGCGCAGGTGACCACCAGCGTGCGGTCCAGGTCCGGGATCGCCTCCTCGATCCTCAGTTCCAGGAAGCTGCGGTCGAGCCTGAGCGCGCCGCCGGGGCTGCCCTGGGCCACTTCGCCCGCATCGCGCACGTCGATCAGCGCCGCGCCCGACCGTTGCAGGTCCAGCGCCTCGCGCGGGCTGACTTCCGGGACCTTGCTCCGGATGTCGGCCAGTCGGCGGTCCCTGGCCCTCATGGTGCGCCTCCGGCCACCGCGGGCAGGATCGAGAGGACGTCGCCCTCGCCCACCGCCGTATCCATGCCGTCGAGCGTGCGCACGTTGTCGCTGCCGAGATAGATGTTCACGAACTCGCGGGGCTGGCCGTCGTCCTTCATGACCCGTTCCAGCAGTTCCGGATATTCCGCGCCGACCGCGCCGAGGACCGCGCCCACGCTGGCGCCGTCCGCGGCTATCTCGGCGTTGCCCCCGGCGAAGCCGCGAAGCGGCGTGGGGATGCGCACGGTCACGCTGCTCATGCCGCGACCTGCTCTTCCACGAATCCCTCGCCGTTCAGCCGCCAGGACCGCAGGTCCTCGACGCGCGCTCCGCTCACCGAGAGAATGACGTAGGAATACCCGTTCCAGGCGGCCTCGCGGTCCGTCTCGGACGGGCGCGCCGGGTGGTCGGGATGCGTGTGCCAGAAACCGACGATTTCCAGGCCGGCTTCGCGCGCCGCCAGGTCCGCCGACATCAGGTCGTCGGGGTCCAGCACGTAGCGGTCGCGGGCGCGCTCGGTATTGAGATTGCGGGCCTGGAACACTTTCTCGATCCGCACCTCGTCGCCCGCGCAGGCCCCCACCAGGACACCGCAGGTCTCGTAGGGGTATCCGTCGACGGCTATCGTTGCCAGTTCCTTCCGCAGCGGGGCGGGCAGACTGATCCTGTTCATAGGGGAAACGCGGGGCGGCTGAATCGGATCGCGCATTTTACTATCCGTATCCGCGGAAGCGGATAAAATTCGCCGCTTTGCGGGCGTTCGCCCGAAGCTTGGGACAGACTTTATGAACTATGTGTACGCCGCCATCGCCGCCGGGGCATTGGCGATTCTCTACGGGCTTGTGAGCACGCGCTGGGTGCTGAAGCTGGATGCGGGCAACGAGCGAATGCAGGAGATCGCCTCGGCGGTCCAGGTGGGCGCCAAGGCCTACCTGAACCGGCAATACATGACGGTCGCGCTGGCGGGCCTGCCCCTGCTGCTGATCCTGGGATTCGTGCTCGACTGGGCGGTGGCCGGCGGGTTTTTCCTCGGCGCCGCGTTCTCCGGCGCGGCCGGCTACATCGGCATGAACGTCTCGGTGCGGGCCAATTCGCGCACCGCCCAGGCCGCGCACAATGGCATGAACGCCGCGCTGGCGGTGGCTTTCCGCGGCGGAGCGATCACCGGGATGCTGGTCGTGGGACTGGCCCTGCTGGGCGTGGCGGGCTACTACCTGGTACTGGACCGCGCGGGCATGGACACGGGGGACGTGCTGCATGCGCTGGTGGGGCTGGCCTTCGGCGGTTCGCTGATCTCGATCTTCGCGCGCCTGGGCGGCGGCATCTTCACCAAGGGCGCGGACGTGGGCGCCGACCTGGTCGGCAAGGTCGAGGCCGGCATCCCCGAGGACGACCCCCGCAACCCCGCGGTCATCGCCGACAACGTGGGCGACAACGTGGGCGACTGCGCCGGAATGGCCGCCGACCTGTTCGAGACCTACGCCGTGACCGTCATCGCCACGATGCTGCTCGGCTTCCTGACCATCGAGGAGGCGACCGACGCGGCCGTGCTATACCCGCTGGCCATCGGCGCCGTATCGATCGTGGCCTCCATTATCGGCACCTTCGTCGTGCGCGCGGGCAAGGGCCAGGCGGTGATGACGGCGCTGTACAAGGGCGTGATCGTGGCCGCCGTGCTCGCGGCGATCGGGATCTGGTTCCTCACGCAACGGATGTGGGCCGACGCCGGCTCGTATCCGCCCACCAGCCTGTTCGGTTCGGCGCTGATCGGCCTGGTGCTGACCGGCGTGATCATGTTCATCACCGATTACTACACCGGCACGCAGTTCTCGCCGGTGCGCAAGCTGGCCCAGGCCTCGTCAACCGGCCACGCCACCAACATCATCGCCGGGCTGGGCCTTTCGATGAAGGCCACCGCGCTGCCGGTGCTGGCGGTCTGCCTGAGCATCCTGTTCACCTACCAGCTCGCGGGGCTGTACGGCATCGCGATCGCCGCCACGGCCATGCTGTCGATGACCGGGATGATCGTGGCGCTGGACGCCTTCGGCCCGATCACCGACAACGCCGGCGGCATCGCCGAAATGGCGGAGATGCCCGAGGAGATCCGCAACATCACCGACCCCCTGGACGCCGTGGGCAACACCACCAAGGCGGTCACCAAGGGCTACGCCATCGGCTCCGCCGGACTCGCGGCGCTGGTGCTGTTCGCCGACTACACCCACAACCTGCAGGCGGCGGGCAAGAGCTTCGTGTTCCGCCTCGACGACCCGGCCGTGATCATCGGCCTGTTCATCGGCGGCCTCATTCCGTACCTGTTCGGCGCACTGGCGATGGAAGCGGTGGGACGCGCCGCCGGCAGCGTGGTGCAGGAAGTGCGCCGGCAGTTCCGCGAGATCGCCGGGATCATGGAAGGCACGGCCAAGCCCGACTACGGGCGCGCCGTGGACCTGCTCACGCGAGCGGCGATCCGCGAGATGATCGTGCCCTCGCTGCTGCCGGTGCTGGCGCCGGTGGTCCTGGTGCTGGTGATCGGCTGGCTGATGCCCGAAGGCGCGGGCGCGAGGGCGCTGGGCGGCATGCTGATCGGCTCGATCGTCACCGGGCTGTTCGTGGCGATTTCGATGACCACCGGAGGCGGCGCCTGGGACAACGCCAAGAAATACGTCGAGGACGGCGCGCTGGGCGGCAAGGGCTCCGAGGCGCACCACGCCGCCGTGACCGGCGATACCGTCGGCGACCCCTACAAGGACACCGCCGGCCCCGCCATCAACCCGCTGATCAAGATCGTCAACATCGTCGCGCTGCTCATCGCCCCACTCCTCTAGTACATTCATGCTGCAATGATGGCTCCGGAGACGGACATGCGGGCGAGGGAGCGGATGGTGCGCGGCCAGGTGCGATGCTGGAACGTGCTCGACGAGCGGATCCTCGCCGTATTCAGCGACCTGCCGCGCGAGGACTTCGTGCCCGAACAGTACCGCGCGCTGGCCTACGCCGACCTGGCGCTGCCGCTGGCCGGCGGCCAGGAAATGATGACCCCCTCCGTGGAGGGCCGCATCCTGCAGGCGCTGGATCCGGCCAGGACCGAGAGCGTGCTCGAAGTCGGCACCGGCAGCGGCTGGTTCGCCGCCTGCCTGGCCCGGCTGGCCGGCGACGTCACGAGTCTGGAGATCTCGCCCGAGCTGCACGCCGAGGCATCGCGCAGGCTCGACGGCCTGGACAATGTCACGACCCTGCGCGCCGACGCATTCGACTGGGAGCCCGGGTCCCACTTCGACGCCGTGGTGCTCACCGGCTCGCTGCCCGCCTACGACGAACGCTTCGAGAGCTGGCTCAAACCCGGTGGACGGCTGTTCTGCATCGTCGGTTCGACGCCGATAATGGAGGCCCTGCTGGTCACGCCCGGCGCCCCCTCGCCCGGGGAATCGCTGTTTGAAACCGTAACTACTCCGCTTGCGAACGCTCCACAACCCGATCCCTTCCGTTTCTAGAATGGCGGCAGCGGCAAGAGGGTAGAATCCACACGTTCATGTCGGCGACCCTTCCCCTATGAAGAAGTTCATCCTGTTCGCCGCGCTCGCGGCCCTGACCGGCGTGCCCCTTCCGGGATCGTCGGACAACCTGTTCGAGGTATACGAAAAGGCTCGCATGAGCGATCCGCTGCTGCGCGAGGCCGAGGCCCGGCTGATGGCCTCCCGGGAAGTCCGGTCGCAGGCCCGCAGCGTCCTGTTCCCGGAGATCGACGCAAACGGCGATTACTCCCGCCAGGACAGCCGCGCGACCCTGTTGTTCTACGCGCCCACGCCAACCGGCGAGTTCGCCCCCATCATCGAGAGCAGTTCAACCGACTCCACGTCCACCGGATGGGGCTTCACATTGACCCAGACCATCTTCGACTGGGCCGCCGTCGTCGCCCTGGGCGCTTCGAAGGACGTGCTGTCGCAGGGCGAAGCGGACTTCGAGGCCGCGCTGCAGGAATCCATGCTGCGCACGGCACAGGCCTATTTCGCGGTGCTTGGCGCGCAGGACGAGCTCACGTCGCAGAGCGCCAACCGCACCGCCATCGCGCGCCAGCTCGAACAGGCGCAGAAGCGTTTCGAGGTGGGCCTGATCGCGATCACCGACGTGCAGGAAGCGCAGGCCGCACACGACCAGGCGGTGGCGGCCGAGATCGCCGCCAAGCGGTCGCTGGCCACGGCCGAGGAGCAGTTGCGGGAAATCGTGGGATCGCCCATGCCCGTGGCCAGTCTGACGCGCCCGGGCGAGGGCATGCCGCTGCCGCTGCCTTCGCCCAACGTGGAGCAGTCGTGGGTCGACACCGCGCTGCAGCAGAACCCCAGCCTGACCTCGGCGCGCATGGCGGCGTCCATCGCCGACGCGGAAGTCAGGCTGCGACGCTCCGATTACCTGCCCACGCTGGAAGTCGTGGCGAATTTGAACGGCAGCAGCGGCGACCGCGAGCGGGTCTTCCGCGGCATGGGGGCGGACTACCGCGACAGTTTCCGCAGCGACTCCATCCGGCTGCAGCTTTCGGTGCCGATTTTCGACGGTTTCAACAGGAACTCCCGGGTCCGCGAGGCCAGGTTCCTGCACCGCGCCTCCACCGAGCGCCTGGAGGGCGTGGAGCGGGCCGTGGTGCGCCAGACCCGCGACGCCTTCCTCGGCGTGAGCTCCGAGATTTCGCGCGTCAACGCGCTGCGCCAGGCCGTGGCCTCAAGCCAGACCGCGCTGCGCGCCACCGAGGCCGGCTACGAGATCGGCACCCGCACCATCGTGGACGTGCTGGATGCGCGCCGCAACCTGGTGCAGGCCGAAACCAACTACGCGCGCAGCCGCTACGACTTCATCATCAACGTGCTCAGCCTCAAGAGCGCCGCGGGCATCCTCACCGAGGAGGACCTGGCCGAAGTCAGCCGCTGGATGGAGCAGAGCGAGGAGTCCGGGGAGGAAGAAGCGGCTCAATAAGCCCGAGCGTCCGCTCCAGAAATCCTTCCCCCGCCGCCAGGCAGCTCCTGGCCGCTTCCCCCGCGCTGCGCAGCGCAAGCTCGCTGTCCAGCAGCCGGGCCAGCCGCCCGGCCAGTTCCCTGGCGTCGTGCACGCTGAACAATGCACCGGCCTCGCCGAGCAGGCGGGCCGTGTCCCGCGTCTGGAACAGGTGCGGCCCGGTCAGTACCGGCAGGCCGAAGGCGGCCGGCTCCAGCAGGTTGTGCCCGCCCACCCTGGCGATGCTGCCGCCCACGAAGGCCACGTCGGCGGCGGCGTAAAAGGCGTTCATCTCGCCCAGTGAATCCAGCAGGAAGACCTGGGCCCCGGGCGGAGGGGAACCGTCGCTGGAGCGGACCCCGATCTTCAGGCCGCTGCGGCCCAGCAATGCGCGCACCGCCGCGAAGCGCTCGCGATGGCGCGGCGCAATGATCAGCAGCGCGTCCTCCCGCCCGGCCAGCACCTGGCGATGCGCATCCAGGGCCACGTTCTCCTCCGGGTCATGGGTGCTGGCGGCAATCCACACGGGCCTGCCCGCGCCGATCGCGCGGCGAATTTCCGCGCCGCGTTCGAGCACGCCGGCTTCCGGCCGGAAATGAAACTTGAGGTTGCCCGTCACCCGCACGTCCAGCCCCTCGGGACCGAGTTCCGTGAAGCGCCGCGCGTCCTCCTCGCTCTGCGCGCCGACCACCCGCACCGCCCGCAAGGCCGCCGAGGCGAGCCCGCGCACCCGCCGGTAGCGGGCATGGGAACGCTCCGACAGGCGTGCGCTGACGATCGCCAGGGGCACGTCCGCGGAGGCGCAGGCCGCGTACAGTCCGGGCCAGATCTCGGTTTCCAGGATGACCCCCAGGGCGGGGCGCACGGCGCGCAGAAAGCGCCGGTTCACGACGCCCAGGTCCAGCGGCAGATAGCAGTGTGACTGCGACTCGCGCAGGCCGCGTTGAATCGCAGCCGAACCGGCCGGCGTGAATGCCGTAAGCAGCATGGGCAGGTCCGGCCGGCGGGCGCGCAGTTCCCCGGCCACGACGGAAAGTGCGCCGGCCTCGCCGAGCGAAGAACCGTGCAGCCACACCCCGCCGGGAGGCAACCCGGGCGTTTTCAGGCCCCAGCGTTCCGACGTCCGGCGGCGCCAGCCGGGATCGCGCGCCGAGCGCGCCAGCATGTAGCCGAACATGGCGGGCGCCGCAGCCCACGACAGCGCCCCATAAGCGCCCAGCACCGCCTTCTCGCTTAACGCCATCGGCTCTTGAGCATGAAAGCGCAAAGCCTTGTCCCTCCCGTGCTGGGAGTTTGTGAGCCAGTGAGCGTCGATGCCCCGGCGCGAACAGCGGAACAAAGCCCCATGGATGGGTGCATGCGTCTCCCGGCACGGGAGGGACAAGGCTTTGCGCTCACGCGCGGGTAAGGCGCTGGAGGAGGGCGGTGGTGGACAGGCCTTCGTGGTACGGGAGGACGACTACGCGGCCGCCCAGGCGCTCGACGGCATCGCCGCCGGCGATTTCCCCGGGCTTGTAGTCGCCGCCCTTGGCCAGCACGAGCGGGCCGACCTCCTCGATCAGCGCTGCGGGCGTGTCTTCGCTGAAGGGCACGACCCAGTCCACGCTGCCCAGCGCGGCCAGCACCGCCAGGCGCTGATCGAGCGGCACGACCGGCCGGGAGCCGCCTTTCAGCCTGCGCACCGACTCGTCGTCGTTGACCGCGACCATCAGTCGGTCGCCCAGCGCCCGCGCCTCGGCCAGGCAGGCGATATGACCGGCGTGCAGCAGGTCGAAGCAGCCGTTGGTCATGACCAGGGTCCTGCCCGAGTCGCGCAGCCGCCGGCCGATGGCCGCGGCCTCCCTGGCATCGATGATCGCGGAATCGACCGCGCCGGGCTCGCGAAGTTCCTCGGTGAGGTCGCGCAGATGGATCGGGGCCACGCCCACGCGGCGCACGACCACGCCGGCGGCGACATTGGCCAGGTGCGCCGAATGCTCCAGGTCCGCGCCCACCGCAAGCCCCGCGGCCAGCACCGCGGTCACGGTGTCGCCGGCGCCGGTGACGTCGTAGACCTCCCTCGTTCGGGCGGGGATATGACGGGAAGGCCCGCTGGCCGGCGCCACCAGCAAACCCTGTTCGCCCAGCGTAACGACCATGCTGCCGATCTCCAGGAGGGAGCACACCCGCTGCGCCCGCGCGGCCATCTCCTCCGGCGACTCCCCCGATCCCCCCAGGGCCGCCTCGAACTCGGCGCGGTTCGGCGTCAGCAGGCCGGCCCCCCGGTAGGTCCCGAAGTCGGTGGACTTGGGATCCACCAGCACCGGCGTTCCGGCGGCGCGGGCCGCCTCGATCAGCGTTCCGGCGTCGGTCAGGCTGCCCTTGGCATAGTCCGACAGCACCACCGCGGAACAGCCGTCCAGCAGTTCGGCGTAGCGCACGATCAGACGGGCGGAGTCATCCGCACTGAAGGGCGTTTCGCGATCCAGCCGGATGACCTGCTGATTGCGGCTCAGGACCCGCAGCTTGCGGACCGTGGGGCGGGTCTTCGAACGCAGCCATTCGCAGGTCACGCCGGCGCCCCGCATCGCGGCGTCGAGCGCCTCGGCCTCCTCATCCTCGCCGACAATCCCCAGCAGCGTCACCCGGGCGCCCAGCCCGGCCAGGTTGCAGGCCACGTTGGCCGCGCCGCCCGGACGGTAGTCGCGGCTTTCGACCCGGACCACCGGCGCGGGCGCCTCGGGGGAAATGCGCGTGGCCGTTCCCAGCCAGTACTCGTCAAGCATGACGTCTCCGGCCACCAGGATGTGCGCTTTCGAGTAGTCGGGAATCACAACACTAGCCGAACAGACCGGGCAGCGTCAGCGAGATGGACGGAATCGCGGTCACGAGCAGCAGCACAATGAGCATCGCGCAATAGAAGGGCCAGATGGAGCGCAGGCTTTTCTCTATCGTAATGCCGCCCACCGCGCAGCCCACGAACAGGACCGCGCCCACGGGCGGCGTGACCAGGCCGATGCCCAGATTCAGGATCATCACGACGCCGAATTGCACCGGATCCATGCCGAGTTGAGTCGCCACCGGCAGGAAGATCGGCGTAGTGATGATGATCAGCGGCGCCATGTCCATGAAGGTGCCCAGCATCAACAGAATCAGGTTGATGATCAGAAACAGCACCAGCGGGTTCTCGCTGATGCCGAGAAGCGCTTCCGACATGCGCAGAGGCACTTCCGCGACCGCCATCAGCCAGCCGAACGCCGAGGCCGCGGCAATGATCAGCATCACGATGGCCGTGGTCCTCACGGCATTGCGGGTGGCCGTCACGAACCTTGACCAGTTCAGGCTTCGATACACGAACGCCGCAATGATGACCGTATAGACGACGGCAATGGCGGACGATTCGGTCGCGGTGAAAACGCCCGAGAGTATTCCGCCCACGATGATGATCGCCGAAAACAGGCCGGGCAAGGCTTGCATGAAGGCAACAAGGAGTTGCCGCCACCCCGGAAAAGCGCCGCCCGGATAACCCCGCCTGACGGCAACCAGCCAGGTCGCGGCCATCAGGGCGAGGCCCAGCAGGATTCCCGGCAGCACGCCGGCAAGGAAAAGCGACACGATGGACACGCTGCCGCCCGCCGCGATCGAGTAGATGATCATGTTGTGCGAGGGCGGAATGAGCAGACCGGTGGCGGAGCCGGTTGCGGTGACGTTGACCGCGAAATCCCGCGTGTAACCTTTCTCGCGCATGATCGGGGTCAGCGCCGATCCCATGGCGGAAACGCTGGCCACGGCCGAGCCCGAGACCGCGCCGAACATCATGCAGGAAAGCACGCTCACCTGCCCCAGCCCGCCCCTGGCCCTGCCC
Organism: uncultured Gammaproteobacteria bacterium; assembly: GCA_964392625.1. GTDB lineage: Bacteria > Pseudomonadota > Gammaproteobacteria > Steroidobacterales > Foliamicaceae > Foliamicus. Next base: position 15,701 of record CAYMQG010000096.1, read on the forward strand.
AGCATCGACTCCGCCAGGCGCACAAGTTTCGCCGCGATGCCCGACTGGTTCATGAGTTCGCCGGCGAAAATGAAGAACGGAATGGCGAGCAGCGCAAAGACGTCGATGCCGGCGGCCATGCGCTGGAAGGCCACGATCAGGGGAATGTCCAGGTACAGCAGCGTGGCCAGCGCCGAGAGGCCGAGACAGAAGGCAACCGGCACTCCGAGGGCCAGCAGGACCACGAAGCAACCGAACAGAATCGCTAACTCCATGGGTCGGTGTCCCTCCTTCCGAGAAAAACGTTCACGCAGTTGACACAGGCGAAAAGCACCATGAGTCCGCCGCACGCGACGAACGGCCAGTAGGCCACCGACCGGGATATGCCCAGCGTGGGGATGATGTGCGTTGTCGTGTAGTCGACCAGCGCCATTCCGTTGAAGGCCATGGCAGCGCCGAATACCACGATCAGCGCCTGACCGAAAACGAACGCGGCCCGCCTGGATTGAATCGGCAGCCTCGTCACCAGCCACCGGAACCCCAGGTGGAATTTCTCGTACACACCCACGGCCGCGGCCAGGAGCACGAAACTGACCATGATGATCAGGGCGACCGCTTCGGACCAGGGCGGACTGGCATTCAGTACGTAGCGCGCAAACACCTGCCAGGCGATCACCAGCGTCATCGCGACCAGTCCCGCGGCGGCGATTTTCAGGACGAAACCGGCAATCCTCCCGATCGCACGGTCCAGCCGCTGCTCAAGGCGCCGCACGGATTCTCTCCACCAGGTCCCTGAGCTTCGGATCCTTCAGGTACTGTTCATACAACGGCTGCATCGCGTCCATGAAGGGTTGCTTGTCGACGTTGTCGACAATCTGCACGCCGGCTTCCACCATGGCGTTGCGGGATATCGTCACCCGCGCGTCCCAGAGTTCGCGCATCACCGGCACCGATTCCTTTGCCGCCCGGCGAATCAGGGCCTGGTCCTCGGGGGACAGTTTCCGCCACCGGTAGCGGGACATGAGCAGCACTTCGGGCACCATCACGTGCTGGGTAACGCTGTAGTACGGCGCCACTTCGAAGTGCCGGGAGGACTCGTAGGAAGGCCAGTTGTTTTCCGCCGCCTCGATCGTTCCCAGGGCCAGCGATTCATACACCTGTCCGAACCCCATGGGCGTGGCGTTGCCGCCCAGCGTCGAGATCATGTCGACGAACACTTCCGAATTCATCACCCGCACTTTCATCCCCCGAATGTCGGCCGGCGAGTGGATCGGACGGAGGTTGTTGTACATGCTGCGCGCGCCGGCGTCGTAGTAGCACAGTCCCACCAGCCCGTGGGGTTCCAGGGCGGCGAGGATTTCATCGCCGATCGGACCGTCGAGGACGCGCCGCATGTGTTCCGTGGAACGAAACAGAAACGGCAGCGAATACACGCCGGTCTCGGGGGCGATCGAATTCAGCGGAGCGATGCTGGTGCGGCTGATGTCGATGCCGCCGAAGATCGTCATCTCCAGCATGTCGCGCTCGTCGCCCAACTGGGCGCCCGGGTAGATCTTCACCTGGATCCGCCCCCCGGTTTCCTTCTCCAGCCGGTCCGCCATCGCCTCCATGCCGCGAACGGTGGGATAACCGGCATCCTGAATATCGGCGGCCCGCAGCCGGATGGATTCCTGCGCGGCGGCAAGCGGACCCGCGAGCGCCAGCAACGCACCCAGCAACAAGGTCACTGCGGACTTCAATTTCCTAGCGCCCCATCCAGCCGCCGTCGACCAGCACGATGCTGCCGTTCACATAGTCCGAGGCCCGGGAAGAAAGGAACACGGCCGCGCCCTTGAAGTCGTCCGGCGTTCCCCAGCGGCCCTGGGGAATCCGTTCGAGAATCGCCTTGAACCGATGCGGGTCCTCGCGCAGGGCCTCGGTGTTGTCGGTCTCCACGTAACCGGGCGCAATGCCGTTGACATTCAGGCCCTCGCCCGCCCATTCATTCGAGAGCGCCATGACGAGCTGCTTGATCCCGCCCTTGCTGGCTGCGTAACCGGGTACCGTGATACCGCCCTGAAACGAAAGCAGCGAGGCCGTGAAGATGATCTTGCCCGAGCCTCTTTCGACCATATCGCGGCCCAGTTCGCGGCTCAGGACGAACTGGGCGCTCAGGTTCACCTCCAGCACCTGGTCCCAGCAGTCGTCGCCGTGCTCAACGACAGGCGCCCGCCGCACGGTCCCGGCGTTGTTCACGAGCACATCCGGCGCACCGTGCCGTTCCCGGACATCCGCAATGAACTCGTAAAGCCGGGCCCGCTGCCCGAAATCGCATTGATAGGCCCTGAAGGTCCCGCCCGCCTTCCGAACAGCCTCTTCAACCTCCGATCCGGAGGGTTCGAGCGTGGCCGAGACGCCGATGATGTCCGCACCCGCCTCCGCAAGCCCAATCGCCATCGACTTGCCGATGCCACGCCTGCAACCGGTAACCAGCGCGGTCTTGCCGTCAAGATCGAACAGATCACTCATTGCGGCGCCGACCCGTTCAGGGCGCTAGTTACACTTCGAATCGCCGCAGTTCAGGCAGGTCAGGCAGCCGTCCATCATCACAACGGCGGTGGTGTGGCAGCGTCCGCAAAGTTGCGCGCCGGCGGGGAAGGAATTCCGGGCGAAGGCGTCTTCCTGGCGCTTGGCGTCCTCGAAGTCCTGCCGCTTGGCTTCCAGCGCCCGGCGCTGGGCCGGGTCCAGCGAGTGTTCGCCGAGAAAGCCGATATTCTCGAGGTGCTCGCCCACGACGCAGCCCAGCTCGGCGATGATCGACGGCATGTAAACGCCGCCGGGTTGCCAGTAGCCGCCGCGCGGGTCGAACACGGCCTTGAGTTCGTCCACCAGGAAGGCCACGTCGCCGCCCTTGCGGAACACGGCGGACATGACCCGGGTCAGCGCCACGATCCACTGGTAGTGATCGAGGTTCTTGGAATTGATGAAGATCTCGAACGGGCGCCGGCGCTCGTCGGGTGTGCCCTCGTTCAGGATGATGTCGTTGATGGTCACGTACATCGCGTGGTCGGACACCGGGGTCTTGACCTTGTAGGTCGTGCCTTCCAGGCGCTCGGGGCGCTCCAGCCCCTCGTGCATCCGCACCACCTTGCCGTCCTCGCTGGCGCTGAGCGTCGGGCGCGCGACCGGCGCCCTGGGGGGCTCGGGCTGCGCGGGCGCTTCGGCAGCGGCGGCGGGTTGCCCGGGACCGGAGGCTTCGGGCGCGGCTTCGGGTTGCTCGACGCGGTAGCCGACGATCTTGCCGGCGATTTTCCTGGCGGTTTCAGTCATGGTTCAGAACTTGCCGTAGTAGCCCTCCTTGAGGGCGTCGAAAAGGTTGGCGGCGGTGTGCACCTGGCCGTCGTACTCGACTTCCTCGTCGCCGGCGAACCGGACCTCGCTGCCGTCTTCGAGCTGGAAGACGTAGAAGGTGCTCTTCAGGTCCTTCTCCTTGACCAGCACGCCCTGGAAGGCGGTGGGGTTGAAGCGGAAGGTGGTGCAGCCCTTCAATCCGCTCTTCCACGCCTCGATGTAGATGTCCTTGAACCGCTCGTAGGGGTAGTCGGACGGCACGTTGGCGGTCTTGGAGATGGACGAATCGACCCATTTCTGGGCCGCGCCCTGGATGGCGACGTGCTCCGACGGCGACACGTCGTCGGCGGTAACGAAGTAATCGGGCAGGGCCTGGTCGCCCTCGTCTTCGGGATTGGCCTGAGGATTTACCCGCTCGCGATAGGCCAGCAGCTCGTACGAGTAAACCGGCACCTTCTCCTTGGTCTTGCGCCCCTCCCGGATCACGTTGCGGAAATAGTGGTGGGCGAAGCTGGGCTCGATGCCGTTGCTGGCGTTATTGCCCAGCGACAGCGAGATGGTGCCGGTGGGCGCGATCGACGAATGATGGGTAAAGCGCGCGCCGTCTTCGGCGATGGCATCGACCAGTTCGGGGTCCTCGCCGGCCACGCGCTGCATGTAGCGGCTGTAACGCGCCATCAGCACCCTGCCGGGCAGCCGGTCGCCGGCCCGGATGCCGTCGTCGGCCATTTCGGGACGCCGGCGCAGCATCTGCGGGGTCACTTCGAACTCCTCGTCCATGATCGGCGCCGGACCCTTCTCGCGCGCCAGTTCCAGGCCCACGCGCCATCCGGTCACGGCCAGCTCGCGCGCCACCCGCTCGGTGAATTCGGTGGAATCTTCGCTGCCGTAGCGGATGCGCAGCATGGTCAGCGTCGATCCCAGCCCGAGAAAGCCCATGCCGTGGCGGCGCTTGCGCAGGATTTCGCTGACCTGGGTGTCGAGCGGCAGGCCATTGATCTCCACCACGTTGTCGAGCATGCGGGTGAAGATCGCCACCACCGCGTTGAACTCGTCCCAGTCGAAACGGGCGCGCGGCGTGAACGGTTCGCGCACGAAGCGGGTCAGGTTCACGGAACCCAGAAGGCAGGCGCCGTACGGCGGCAGCGGCTGCTCGCCGCAGGGGTTGGTGGCGCGGATGTTCTCCACGTACCAGTTGTTGTTCATCTCGTTGACGCGGTCGATCAGGATGAAGCCGGGCTCGGCGAAGTCGTAGGTGGACTGCATGATGAGATCGAACAGTTCCCGGGCCGGCAGCGACCCGTAGACCTTGCAGGCCACGCGCCCCCCCTTGTCCGTGATATAGCCTTCCGTTACCGGCCAGTCGCGCCACACGACGCATTGCTCGTCGGTCAGGTCGACTTCATCCTCCTCGACCTCCAGCGGATCCAGCGGAAAGGCCAGCACCCATTCGCCCTCGGCCTCGACCGCCTGCATGAACTCGTCGGTGATCATCAGCGACAGGTTGAACTGCCTCAGGCGGCCGTCCTCGCGCTTGGCGGTGATGAATTCCTTGACGTCGGGATGGCCGACGTCGAAGGTGCCCATCTGCGCGCCGCGGCGGCCTCCCGCGGACGACACCGTAAAGCAGACCTTGTCGTAGATGTCCATGAACGACAGCGGCCCCGAGGTGTAGGCGCCGGCGCCGGCCACATAGGCCCCGCGCGGACGCAGGGTGGAGAACTCGTAACCGATGCCGCAGCCGGCCTTGAGCGTCAGCCCGGCCTCGTGCGCCATCTCCAGGATGCCGTTCATCGAGTCGCGCACGGTGCCCGACACGGTGCAGTTGATCGTGGACGTGGCCGGCTTGTGCTCCTGGGCGCCGGCGTTGGAGACGATCCTGCCGGCGGGGACCGCGCCGTGGCCGAGCGCCCAGAGGAAGGACTCGAACCACTTCTCGCGGATGTCCTCGGGCTCGACTTCGGCCAGGGTGCGGGCCACCCGGGCATGGGTGGCGTGAACGTCCTCGTCGAGGACTTCGCCTTTCTTGGTCTTTAACCGGTACTTGGAATCCCAGATGTCGAGGGAGGCTGGCTGTAAGGAAATCTCCTCTCTGTCTTCGCTGATATCCGCCAGCTTGACCGGTTGGCCCATACGCTCCCCCAAGTTACCGCTCTCCGTTCCCTGTTGACGGAAACCGGAAAGTCGCTTGCGCTATCCCCTTGATTCAGCGTTATCCAAGCGCTGACCTGGGCGAATTTTTAACCCCCGCGAATGGCAATTGCAACAGCCGCTCTGGATTACAATGAAATGGCCGTTTTCCGATGAGCGGGCCAGCGTGGCGGCGCGACTGTTTGCGGCATATGCGCATCAATTGGGATACTTCGCGAATGCAATTCATTGACACACGGAACAGGAAGATGAGACGCGGCTTGCTGGTCGGATTATCGGCGCTGGCATTGATTCTCGCCGGTGCGGGCGCGCTGCTGTCGGGTGCGGCGACGACGCCGTCGTACGCCCAGGACAGCACGGCGCGGCCCTCGTTGCCGCTGGAACTTCACGGGCAACCGATGCCCAGCCTGGCGCCGCTGGTCGAGGCCACCACGCCGGCCGTCGTGAGCATCGCAATTGCCCGCCCGGCCAGGAGTTTCCGCAGTCCCTTCCAGGGCGACCCCTTCTTCGAGCGCTTCTTCGGCAACCCCCGCCGCCGGCAGCAGCCCCAGCAGCAGGACCCGCAGCCCCAGCCCACGGGTTCCGGCGTCATCGTGGACGCCGCGCGCGGACTGGTGCTCACCAACCATCACGTGATCCAGAACGCGACCGAGATCGAAGTGACCCTGAGCGACGGACGGACCATCGCCGCCTCGGTGGTGGGATCGGACGCCGGCACCGACGTGGCGCTGCTGGAACTGGACGAGGCGGACGACCTGACCCAGATGCCGCTGGGCGATTCCGAAGCGCTGCAGGTGGGCGACTACGTCGTGGCCATCGGCAATCCCTTCGGCCTCACCCACACCGTGACCTCCGGCATCGTCAGCGCGCTGGGAAGGTCCATACCGCGGACCCGCAACGCGGGAGCGCCCAGCCCCATCGAGGACTTCATCCAGACCGACGCGTCGATCAATCCCGGCAATTCCGGCGGGGCGCTGGTGAACATGCGCGGCGAACTGGTCGGCATCCCTTCCAACATCCTGTCCCGCTCCGGCGGCAACATCGGCATCGGCTTCGCCATTCCGACTTCCATCGCGCGCGAGATCATGCGCCAACTGGTGGAATTCGGTGAAATCCGGCGCGGCCGCCTGGGCGTTTTCGTGCAGGACGTGAGCGAGGACGTGGCCCAGGCGCTGGACCTGGCGTCCTCGGCCGGCGCCTTCGTCAGCGAGGTCATCCCGGACTCCGCCGCGGAGGAAGCCGGGGTCGAACCGGGCGACGTGATCGTCAGGGTGGACGACAAGGAGATCGAGGGCAGCAGCGACCTGGTCAATACCGTGGGCCTGCGTTCCGTGGGCGAGGAGGTCTCGCTGCAGATCGTCGGCAAGGACGGCCAGCTCAAGCTGGTGCAGGTCATTCTGGGCGGCATGGTGACCTCCAGCGGCGACGAGGTCCACGCGGCTTTGGCCGGCGCAACGCTGGTCAACGGCGAGGACGGCGGCTACCGGGGAGTCCTGGTGGAATCGATCGCGCCGGGCAGCGCCGCCGAAAACAGCGGCCTCGAGGCCGAGGACGTGATCTTCCGGGTCAACCGCACCGACGTGCGCAACGTGGAGCAGATGAAGGCGGCGGCCGAGAACCGGTCGTTGCTGGTGCTCCACCTGGCCCGCGGAAACCGCAGGGTCGTCATCACGGTGCGGGGCTAGCCAGCGGGCGCCCCGCTGGCGGGCGAACCCATGAATACATAGGGGGCTAGTACCTCTAAGTTGCGTGAAGTCGTATTTTCTCTAAGAATATCAGGCGGATATTTGATAAAATAGCCTCATGCACCGCAATGTCGCCTTCCGCCTAGTCCCGGGCAATTCGGCGAGGGCCGAGAAGCTCTCGATGACCGCTGGCGCTGCCCGCTGGGTATGGAACCGGGTGCTGGCAAAGACGGACGCCGAGTACCGCCTTCACAAGGACACCGAGATCCTGTGCGAGCACACGCTGATCGGGATGTGCCTCAAGCGCCCGGAGAAGCCTTCGCTCACCTTCTTCTCGTTCGGCAAGCGGTTCAAGGCACTGCGTGCGAAGACCCCGTGGCTGGCCGATCTCCCCTATGCCCCGGTCCGCTACGTCCTCAAGTACCAGGCCGACGCCTGGAAGCGGCATTTTGCCGACCCGAAGAACTTCGGCCGGCCGAAGTTCAGGGAGAAAAGGGGCGATGACAGCTTCACGATCCCGCAGGATGTGAAGATCCGTATCGACTCCATCACCGGCGTTCGTCGGCTGTGGGTGCCGAAGATCGGCTGGTGCGTGCTGCACAGAAGTGGCGGTAACCCATACGACAATTACCCTGCGAGGCAGGCGGTTGTGCACCGGGTGCTGGGGCGCTGGCGCTGCACAGTCTGCTACGACGTCCCCGATCATATCGTGGCGCCGTTCGACAACGGTAAAGAGGTGGGCCTCGACCGCAACAGCGGTCAGGTGGCGGCGAGCGACGGGCGGGAGTACTGCATGCCTTCCCTTAAACGCTTGGAGGCGCGCAGGAAGCGTTATGACCGGATGATGAAGCGCCGCATGAAGGGCTCAAGGAGAAGGGCCTTGGCCCGCCACCGTTGCGCCAAGGCCTCCCGCAGGATGGCGATGATCCGCGCCAACTGGCAGCACAAGGTCAGTCGAGAGCTGGCCGATCGGTACGGGACCGTGGTGATCGAGAAGTTGGACACAAAGGCGATGACGCGATCGGCCGGGGGCACGGTCGAGAGTCCGGGCAGGCACGTCAAGGCCAAGGCCGCGCTGAACCGCGGCATTCTTGGCACGGGCTGGGCGGGTCTGGGAGCCAAGCTCGCTTACAAGGCTGCTCACCTCATTGAAGTCGACGCGGCCTACACCTCGCAGACCTGCCATCGGTGCGGTCATGTGGCGGCCGAGAGCCGCCGCTCGCAGAGCGAGTTTCAGTGTGTGGCCTGCGGCCACGCCGGCAACGCGGACGTCAACGCCGCGTTGAACATACTGGCCCGGGGGACTGGGGCTGCTGGACGGCGAGGGGCGTTGGCGTCAGCCACCCCGATGAACCGTCAACAAGATATGCCGGCCGTCGCCGCAGGAGCGGCAACTTAAGTATATGAGTCCCAAGACATACCTGGTAGGGGGCGCGGTTCGGGACCGGCTCCTCGGTCTTGAGGTGCGCGAACGCGACTGGGTGGTGGTGGGGGCCACCGCCGAACAGCTCCTCAGGCAGGGTTACAAGGAGATCGGGCGCTCGTTTCCCGTGTTCCTGCATCCCGACACGCAGGAGGAATACGCGCTGGCGCGGCGCGAAACGAAGACCGCGCCCGGTTACCGCGGTTTCGAGGTCGATTTCGGCCCCGAGGTGACCCTGGAGGAAGACCTGATGCGGCGCGACCTGACCATCAACGCGATGGCCGAGGACCACGACGGGCGTCTCGTCGACCCCTGCGGCGGCGAGCGGGACCTCGCCGAGAAAGTGCTGCGCCACGTATCGCCCGCGTTTCGCGAAGACCCGGTGCGGGTCCTGCGCGTCGCCCGCTTCGCGGCCCGCTTCGACGGCCTGGGTTTCGGGATCGCGCCGGAGACTACGGCGCTGATGCGCGAAATGGTGGCCGCGGGCGAAGCGGCGGCGCTGGTGCCCGAGCGGGTCTGGCAGGAAACGGTGCGGGCATTGGGCGAGGACGCGCCGCAGCGTTTCTTCGAGGTGTTGCGCGAATGCGGAGCGCTGAAGGTGATCTTCCCCGAGATCGACCGCCTCTGGGGGGTGCCGCAGCCGGAGCGCTGGCACCCGGAAATCGACACCGGCGTGCACGTGATGATGGTGCTCGAGCAGGCGGCCCGGTTCTCGCCCAGCGTCGAAGTGCGGTTCGCGGCGCTGACCCACGACCTCGGCAAGGGGGTCACGCCCAAACGGTTCTGGCCGCGGCACAGCGGCCACGAGGCGGCCAGCGTGCGCCTGGTGGGCGAGATGTGCGAGCGGCTGGGAGCGCCCAAGCGGTTCCGGACGCTGGCGGAAAAGGTCGCGCGCTACCACGGCGTCTGCCACCGCGCCGACGAACTGCGCCCCGACACCAAGCTCAAGGTGCTGGAATCGCTGGGCGCCTTTCGGGCCGACAGCCTGCTGGAGGATTTCCTGGTGGCCTGCGAGGCGGACTACCGCGGCCGCAAGGACATGACCGAAGACGCCTATCCGGCCGCCGACGTTTTCCGCCGCGCGTTTGCCGCCGCCAGCGCCGTATCGGGCGCCGACCTGGCCGCCGAAGGCTATGAAGGCGCCAGGCTCGGCAAGGAACTCCGGCGGCGGCGCATCGCCGCGATCGCGGACAGCTAGACAGGACGCCTGCCGGCACGGCACGGCAAGGGAGGAGAACGGAAATGAGATCGAGTATTACCCGCAGAGACGCGCTCATTGGCGCGGGCGCAACCGGCCTGGCGCTCAGCCTGCCCGCGGCCCTGGGAGCGAGGGCGTCCTCGCCCCCGGAAACCCGCATGCACCGCATCCCCTCCAGCGGCGAGGCCCTGCCGCCCGTGGGCCTGGGCACGTCGCGCGTCTTCAACAGCGTCAGCGGCGAGAACCAGCGCGCCGCGCTGGTGGAGGTTCTGGAAGCGCTGTTCGCCGGCGGCACGCTGGTGGACACCTCGCCGATGTACGGCAATTCCGAGACCCACCTGGGCGAGCTTCTTCCGCTGGCGGCCGGCAACGAGACCATGTTCTGCGCCACCAAGGTCTGGACCGAGGGGCGCGAGTCCGGCGTCAGGCAGATGCAGGAATCCATGGACAAGATGGGCCTGGACCGGATCGACCTGATGCAGGTCCACAACCTGGTGGACTGGCAGGTCCACCTGGACACGATGCTCGAGATGCAGGCGGCCGGCAAGTTCCGCTACCTCGGCATAACGACCTCGAACCCGCGGCAGTTCGCGGACTTCGAGCGTGTCATGCGGGCCGCCGACTGGGACTTCGTTCAGCTCAACTACAGCCTGGGCGAGCGCGAAGCCGAACAGCGGCTGCTGCCGCTGGCGCGGGAGCGCGGCATGGCGGTCATGGTGAACAGGCCCTTCGTGCGCGGAGACCTGTTCCGCCGCGTGGGACGCAAGAAACTGCCGGACGTCGCCGCCGAACTGGGCTGCGACAGCCCCGGCCAGCTTTTCCTCAAGTGGATCCTGGGCCACCCGGCGGTCACCTGCGTCATCCCGGCAACGACCAAGGTCAAGCACATGGTGGACAACCTGGGCGCCGCCCTCGGCCCGCTGCCCGACGCCGAGCAGCGCGAACGCATCGCCGCCTGGCTCTAACCCGGGAGTGCGGGCACTGCCCCCACGGCCGTCCCGCCCTCCTTCATGAAGTGCCGGACGGACCGGATCTCCCGGGGGCCGGCGAAGGAGCGCCAGAGTTCGGAGAGGGTGGCGGCGGCAACGGGATGGCGGAGGTCCGGCGCGAGGTCGGCCAGCGGCTTGAGGACGAAAGCGTAGCGTTCGATGTCGGGGTGCGGCAATTTCAGCGCCGCGTCGACGCGGTCGCCGTACAGCAGCAGGTCCAGGTCCAGCGTGCGCGAGGAGAACTTGCCGGCGGAACGGTCGCGGCCCGCTGCCGCTTCCAGCGCCGCCAGCCGCCCGCGGACCTCGCCGGGCGGTTCCGGCGTTCGGAAACTTGCCACCAGGTTGAGAAAGTCAGGACCGCTGAAGCCCGCGGCCGGGCTCTGGTAAAGCGGCGAAAGTTCCAGCTCGCCGTAGTGCTGTTTCAGCGCCCCGCAGGCGGCCTCGAGGTTCGCACGCGGATCGATGTTGCTGCCCGCGCTGACGAATACGCGTGCCGCAGCGTTCACGCGCCCCCGTTGGTTCGATTCCCGCGTTCGATCACTACGCCCACGTCGCGCGCGTTGCGCAGCGCGAACGGCTTGCGCGCCGTCACGCGCACCCACTGCGCGCCATGCTCCCCCAGGACCAGCGACGCGATGGCCTCGGCCAGGGTCTCGATCAGTTCGTAGCTGCGGCCCTCCGCCAGGGCCGCGATGTCGCGCGACACGCGCTTGTAGTCGACCGTTGCGGCGATTTCGTCGGCAGCCGCCGCCTTCGCCGCGTCGACTCCGATCTCAAGGTCCACGCCAACCACCTGCGGCGCGGCCTTCTCCCAGCGATTGACGCCCACGGTGGCCCTCACGCGCAGGTCCCGAACGATGATTCTGTCAGTCATATGCGGCGAAGAATAAAATTCCTGCGGTGCGTGTTCTGGGGATAGAAACGAGTTGCGATGAAACCGGCGTGGCCGTCTACGAGGCCCGCCGGGGTCTGTTGGCGCACCGATTGTATAGTCAGGCGCAACAGCATGCGGAATTCGGAGGGGTGGTGCCGGAACTGGCCTCGCGCGACCATATCAAGCGCCTCGCCGGGCTCGTGAACGGGACCCTCGACGACGCGGGATTGCGGAAATCGGACCTGAGCGGCGTCGCCTGCACCGCCGGGCCCGGCCTGATCGGCGCCCTGCTGGCCGGACTGGTGTTCAGCGGCGGACTGGCGCGCGCGCTGGGCGTGCCGCTGATCGGCGTGCATCACATGGAAGCGCATCTGCTCGCGCCGCTGCTGGAAGGCGATTCGCCGGAGTTTCCATACCTGGCGCTGCTGGTTTCCGGCGGCCACAGCCTGCTGGTGGACGTGCGCGGCTACGGCGACTACGCGATCCTGGGGGAGTCGCTTGACGACGCCGCCGGCGAGGCCTTCGACAAGGGCGCCAAGCTGCTGGGGCTCGGCTATCCCGGCGGTCCCGAAATCGCCCGGCTGGCGGAAAAGGGCGAGCCGGGGCGCTTTGCCCTGCCGACGCCCATGCGCGGCCGCAAGGACCTGAATTTCAGCTTCTCCGGACTCAAGACCGCGCTCCTGTACAAGGTGCGCGACCTGACCGCCGACAGGCCGCTGGACGAGACCGACCGGGCCTCGCTGGCGCTGGCGCTGGAAACGGCGATCGTCGAATCGCTGCTCGACCGCACCGCGCGGGCGCTGGACGCGACCGGGCACGGCAGCCTGGTCGTGGCCGGCGGCGTGGGCGCGAACCGCCGCCTGCGGTCGCGCCTGAAGGCCCGGTGCGACGAGTCGGGCGTGCTCCTTTACTACCCGCGCGCCGAGTATTGCACCGACAACGGGGCGATGATCGCGCTCACCGGCTGCCTGCGCCTGGCCGGCGGCGCCCCCGGGTCGCCCCGGCCCGACGCCCGCCCGCGCTGGAACATAAGCGAAGTCTCGCCCTTCTCTCCCGCCTGACCGCGGGCTACCAGCCGATGCTGCGGCCGCCGTCCACGGCGATGATCTGGCCGGTCACGAAGGGCGCGTCGCAGACCACGAAACGCACCAGCCGGGCCACGTCGGCCGGATCGCCGGCCCGCCCCAGCGGGGTCTTCGCGAGGATCGCCTTCTTCACGTTCTCCGGCGGGGGTGGATCGGCCCACATCACCATGCCCGGCGCGATGCCGTTCACCCGCACTTCCGGCGCGAGTTCGCCGGCCAGGCTGAGCGTCAGGGCCGCGAGCCCCGCCTTGGCCGCGCTGTAGACCGGGTAGCCCCGAAGCGGGATGCGGGCATGGATGTCCACCATGTTGACGATCACGCCGCGCGAGGCCCTCAGCGCCGGCGCCAGCGCCTGCGAGAGGAACACCGGGGCCTTGAGGTTGCTGCCCACGAGACTCTGCCAGTCGTCTTCGGTGATCTCGCCCACCGCGGTGGGATAGAAGGTGGACGCGTTGTTCACCAGGCAGTCGAGGCGACCGGCTCGCTCCAGCGTTTCGGCGGCAAGGCGCTCGCAGGCGCCGTCCTCGAGCAGATCGGCCTGCAGCGTGAACGCGGAATCCGCCCGAACCCCGTTCAGACGCGCTACCAGTTCGTCGGCGTCGGCGCGCGAGCGATTGCAGTGCACCGCCAGCGTGAATCCGGCGGCATGCAATTCCCCGGCGGTCGCCGCGCCCACGCGCTTGGCGCCGCCGGTCACCAGTGCGACTTTCGCCGTCGTCATTGCCCTTGCGCCGCCCTTTGCTTCCCGGAGGCGGCATTATATGAATCCGCAATGAGCACAGCCCCGTCACCGGCCCCGCCCGGGCACATCCTTGCCGCAATAATCGAGGCGGGCGGTTGGCTCGCGTTCGACCGTTATATGGAACTCGCTCTGTATCACCCCCGGGAGGGCTATTACGGTGCGGGACGGGCGCGGTTCGGCGAGGGGGGAGACTTCGATACCGCGGCGGAAACATCGGCGCTGTTCGGACGCGCCCTGGCGGGGCAATGCGCCGAGGTCCTTGCCGCCCGCCCGGACGGCGAAATCGTCGAATTGGGCCCGGGAAGCGGGAGGCTTGCCGAGGTTGTACTGGGCGAACTGAAGAAGGCGGGCAAGTTGCCGCAGCGCTACCTTCTGGTCGAGCCGGCGCCCGGCCTGCGCGTCGTGCAGCAGGAGCGCCTGGCAGGCTCGCACCCGGACCTCGTCCAACGACTTGAGTGGGTGGACCGGCTCACGCACGAACGCATACGGGGCATGATCATCGCCAACGAGGTGCTCGACGCCCTGCCCTGCAAGTGTTTCCGGCGCGAGCAGGGCGTCTGGCTGGAGCGCGGCGTGAGCCTGGGCGGGGAGGAGGAGTTGCGCTGGGAAGACCGGCGCGCCGACCCGACGCTTGAGCAGGCGCTTGACGGCTTGCAGGCGGAACTGCCCCTGGCGCTGCCGGACGGCTATTGCTCGGAGATCCGGCTGAACCTGGATGAGTTCATGGGGGAGCTCGCCCAGTCGCTGGAGTCCGGTCTGGTGCTGCTGGCCGACTACGGCCTGCCGCGCCACGAACTGTACCTGGCCGAACGCAGCGAGGGCACGCTGGGCTGCCACTCCGGACAGCACTGGCACGACGATCCATTCCGCCGGCCGGGGCGCGACGACATTACCGCCTGGGTGGACTTCACCGCCGTCGCGCGCGCCGCGGAGGCGGCGGGACTGACAACGGCGGGTTATACCAACCAGGCCCAGTTCCTGCTGGCGGCGAACATTCTGGAACTGGCCGGATCGCCGCCGTCGGCGGAGGACGCGGCCGCGCTTCGCCGGCTGATGCTGCCGGGCGGCATGGGCGAGGCCTTCAAGTTCCTGGGGCTGGCCACGCCAGGGGGCGCCGCGCCGAGCGGGTTCGGCGGGCGGGACCTGCTCGCGTCGCTGGACCCGGCGCGCGTTCCGGAACTTGCGGCTGAAGCGGCAGGCGCATGAGCCTCTGGCAGATCGTCCTGCTTGCCCTGCTGCAGGGCGTTACCGAGTTCCTGCCGATTTCGAGTTCGGCCCACCTGATCCTGGTGCCGGCCTGGCTGGGCTGGGAGGACCAGGGCATTGCCTTCGACGTGGCGGTGCACTTCGGCAGCCTGATCGCCGTGATCGCGTTCTCGCGGCGCGAGATCGCCGCGATCCTGGGCGAATGGTGGGCCTGGTTGATGTATCGCGCCGCCCTTGGGCCGGCGGCGCGTCTGGGCCTGATGATCGTCCTGGCGACGCTGCCGATCGGCGTGCTCGGGCTGCTGCTGCACGACACCGTGGAGGCGTCGTTCCGCGAGCCGCGGCTGATCGCCGTCGCCGGCGCGCTGTTCGCGGTCCTGATGGTCTGGGCGGACCGGCGACCGCAATACATGACCCGGATACGCGAGATCGGCTGGAAGCAGGCGCTGTGGATCGGCTGTGGCCAGGCGCTGGCGCTGATCCCCGGCGCGTCGCGTTCCGGCGTGACGATTACCGCCGCCCGGGCCCTGGGCATGGCGCGACCCGCGGCCGCGCGCCTGTCGTTTCTGCTGGCGGTCCCCGTCATCCTGGCGGCCGCTTCGCTGGAGACGCTCAACCTCGCCGCCGCGCCCGCCGCCGCCGACTGGGGCGCGCTGACGCTGGGAATGGCCGTGGCCGGCCTGGCCGCCTTACTGTGCATGGGCATGCTGCTGCGCCTGGTGGCGCGCTGGGGCCTGTGGCCGTTCGCGCTCTACCGCCTGGCGCTCTCCGCCGTGATCCTTCTATAGGGGCTATTGCTTATACTCGGCGGCATGAAGAAGTTCGTGATCGCGATAGGCGCCATCCTCGGGCTCCTGCTGCTGGCCGGAGTGAGTTCCATGGCGCGGATGAACGCCTTCACCAGCGTGGACGACGAACTGCCCTGGGCCTGCGAGGCCGTTGCCCTGCCGGGCAGCGCCGAGGACATCGTGATCGACCGCGTGCGCGGCATCGCCTACCTGTCGGTGCTCGACCGGCGCGCGCTGCTGTCCAACCGCAGCATCCGCGGCGTCATCATGGCGCTGGACCTCAACGCCGATCCTCTCGGCCAGTTCCTGCCCCTGGCGGAATTGCCGTCCCACCTGCACCCGCACGGCATGAGCCTGCACCAGGACGCCGCCGGCAACACGCGGCTGTTCGTGATCAACCATCCGCGCGAGCGCGGCGAGGGCCCGGAAGCGGTGGAGATCTTCGAGCTGCGCGACGACGGGCTGCTGCACCACGTGCGCACGGTCCAAAGCCCGCTCATGAACAGCCCCAACGACATCCAGGCCGTGGGCGCGGAGCAGTTCATCGCGGTCAACGACACCGGCGCGGCCAACAACTTCCAGCGCATACAGGAGTTCCTGTTCGGGGCCGGACTGGCGCGGGCGGTCTATTACGACGGCCGGGTCATGCGGGTGGCCGCGGACAAGCTTGCCGGCGGCTCCGGAATCGCCTACGCCGACGGCCGCTTCTTCATTTCCGAGACCCAGGGCAAGCGGCTGAAGATCATGACGGCGGACACCGACGGTCGGCTGACCGAACAGTCGCGGGTGGCCATGCCGGGCTTCCCCGACAATATCGACGTGGACGCCGACGGCATGCTGTGGGTCGCGGAACACCCCAACGGCATGGCGCTGGGCCGGCACTTCGGCGACAAGGACTACCCGGCGCCGAGTCGTTTCTATCGCCTGAACGCCGACGGCAGCGGGCTGGAACTGGTCGCGTCCGACAGCGGACGGATGCATTCCGCCGGCAGCGTGGCGGCGCGCTACGGCGACAAGCTGCTGCTGGGTTCGATCACCGCCACCCGCGTGCAGGTATGTGAGATTCCCGAGGGAGGTTGAGACCCATGATCACCGATTCACACGAACGCGTGCGCCAGGAGCGCATGCGCATGTCCATGGTTCGCCGCACGCTGGGCGCGGCGCTGGAAGGCGACGCGGCCGCGGACAATCCGGTGCCCGTGTACCTGGCATGTTCGGACTACCTCAAGCACGCCCTGGACCGCCTGCACGCCCAGGACCACCGGCTGTGGGAACGGCTGAATCCGCACGCCGGCCCGGATGACGCCGTGTTCCGCGACAAGCTGGACAAGCTTAAATTTCGCCTGTCCGCCAGCGAGCAGGCCCTGGCCGGCCTGGTCATCGCGCGCGACGCCCTGAGGGCCCGCGGCGCGAGCGAGCGCGAGGGCTTCGAGGACGAGGCGCGGCGCTTCCTGGACGTGTTTCTCAATATCCTCTCGGCCAGCCGGCATTCGACGCTGGCCGAGGAAGAAGCGCAGTTCGCCGACCACGACTGGGACTACGTGGCCGACAACACGGCCGACGCCCAGGCCGAGGAAGGCCGGCTGTTCGGCGAGGTCGAGAAGGCCGCCCCCGGGTTCATGGAATCGCTGCCCCCGATCCAGCCTCCACCCGGCCACTGACCGCGCTCCCGAGCCGGCGGCAGCGTTACAATGCAGGCATGTTGATAGGCGTACCCAAAGAGATTAAGCCCGACGAACACCGGGTAGGTTTGAGTTTAAGCAGCGCACGCGAGTTAATCGAAAACGGCCACGAATTACTGGTGCAAACCGGCGCCGGCGCGGGATTGCGCCGCAGCGACGACGACTACCGGGCCCTGGGCGCGAAAATCGTCTCCAGCGCGGCGGAGGTCTTCGAGAAGGCCGAGATGATCGTGAAGGTCAAGGAACCGCAGCCCGATGAATGCCGGATGCTTGGCGAAGGCCAGGTCCTTTTTACCTACCTGCACCTGGCGCCCGATCCGGACCAGGCGCGGCGGCTGATGGAGTCCGGCGTTACCGCGATCGCCTACGAAACGGTCACCGACGCCCACGGCCACCTGCCGCTGCTGGCGCCGATGAGCGAGGTTGCCGGGCGCATGGCGGTGCAGGCCGGAGCGCGCTGCCTGGAAACCGAAATGGGCGGCAGCGGGATGCTGCTCGGCGGCGTGCCGGGGGTGCTGGCGGCCAACGTCGTCGTGCTCGGCGGCGGCGTGGTCGGCACCAATGCTCTGCGCATCGCGGTGGGCATGGAAGCGCGCGTGGTCGTGCTCGACAAGTCGCTGCCGCGGCTGAGGGAACTGGACCTGCAGTTCGGCCCGCGCCTGAACACCATGTATTCCACCCGCTCGGCGATCGAGGAATACGTGGGACAGGCGGACCTGGTGATCGGCGCGGTGCTGGTGCCGGGCGCCTCGACGCCGCAACTGGTGGATCGCAAGATGGTGCGGAACATGGCGTCCGGCTCGGTGCTGGTGGACGTCGCCATCGACCAGGGCGGCACTTTCGAGACCAGCCACCCCACCACCCATTCCGATCCCACCTATATCGAAGAGAACGTCGTGCACTACTGCGTGGCCAACATGCCGGGCGTCGTGCCCCGCACCTCCACACAGGCCCTGAACAATGCGACGCTGCCGTTCACGCTGGCGCTGGCGAACAAGGGCTGGCGGCAGGCCATGCGCGACGACGCCGGCCTGATGGCGGGGCTCAATGTCCACGCCGGGCGCGTAACCAACCAGGCCGTGGCCGAAGCGCTGGACCATTCGTTTACTCCGCCGCAAGACGCGCTTAAGATTCATTGATTACACTGCGGTAACCGGAGCAGGACTGCTTATGCCCACCAATACACAGCCCGAGGCACGACCGAGGCGGGCGCTGGGCAAGCGCCCGGCGTTCTACGGCGACGAGCGCCTGGACATGCTGTTCGCCATGCTGACCACCCTGCTGGGCGAGGTGAGCGTGATCCGCGAGCGCATCGACACGCACGAGCGGCTGCTGGAAAAGGCCGGGCTGTTCGGCAAGGACACCGTGGACGCGTGGCTGCCGGACGCGGCGGCCGAGGCGGAGCGGGGGCCGATCCGGCAGCAAATGATGGGGCGCGTGCTCCGCTACCTGGAAGAAGACATGGAACCCGCAGCGGCCGGCGGCGAACTCGACCGCATTTCAAAGGAGGTTCAACATGGTGATGTTTGAAGCCGAAGGCGTACGCCAGGAAACCATGCGCAGCGACGTGTATCCGCGTCACGGCATGATGGCCGGCGCCACCCACGACGAACTGGCGGCGCAGAAGTACTTTCTGGGCCTGCGCGCCTATGCCAACGGGCGGCTGATGGCGCAGGCCATCGACGCCTGCAACGAGCGGATCATGCCGGAAATGGGCGAGCGCGACCCCGAGGACGAGGACGACCGCGCGGCCGTGCTGCGCAAGTCCGAGGAACTGCCCATCTTCCAGCACTGGGGCGCGCTGCTGCGCACTTCCCAGGAACTGATGTGGGACTACGTGGCCGACACCGTCGACCGGCAGCTGGACGACCTGGAAGACAAGTTCCGCTCCATCGACGAACCGCTGGGCAGCCTGACGCTGCACCCGGACGTGCCGAACCCGGAATACCTCACCCTGGTCGATCAGCACATTCAGCCGGGCGGCTACCTGCACGACGCCGGCGGAGACGACGTGCGCGCCGGGGCGATCTACGACCGCGGCGCCGTGCTCTACGGCCTGGGCCGCGCGGGCGGCCTCAACGACGTGCGCGGCCACACGCTCTGCGCTTTCATCCAGGACGCCTTCCCTGGCGAGCAGCCGAAGCGGATCCTGGACCTGGGATGCGGCGTCGGCCACGGCACGCTGGCGCTCGTCGACCTGTACCCGGACGCCGAACTGCACGCCATCGATATCGGCGGCGCGCTGTTGCGCTACGCCCACGCCCGCGCCGAATCGCTGGGCAAGCGGGTGCATTTCCACCAGCAGGATGCCTGCAATCTCAAGTTCGAGGACGAGAGCTTCGACATGGTCACGTCGGAAATCCTGTTCCACGAGACCTCGCGCAGAGCAATGCCGGCCATCCTGAAGGAGGCCTACCGGGTGCTCAAGCCCGGCGGCGCGATGTGCAACCTGGAAGTGCCGCTGCGCTACAAGGGCATGGACATGGGCGGCGTGGTCGTGCGCGACTGGCAGAACTACTACAACGCCGAGCCCTTCTGGGGTTCACTGGGCTGCGTGGATTTCGAGCAG
>CAYMQG010000097.1:0-1782 GCA_964392625.1 uncultured Gammaproteobacteria bacterium
CCGCCCGAGGGCGGCGACACCAGCTTTGCGAACATGCGCGCGGCTTTCGACGGGCTGGATGCCGGGGAGCAGCAGCGCCTTGCGGGGCTGAAGACGGTCAACGGCCTCGACCGGCACCTGACCGACACGCGCAGCGAGGACCGGGAGAAATACGACATCCCGGCGGTCCATCCCGTGGTGCGCACCCACCCCGAGCACGGCTCCAGGGCGCTCTATTTCCACATCACCAAGGCGCGGCGCATCGAGGGCATGACGCCGGAGGACACGCAGGCGCTCCTGCAGGACCTGCTGGACCGCACGATCCGGGACAGCAACGTCTATCGCCACAGCTGGCGGCAGGGCGACATGGTGGTCTGCGACAACCGGGCCGCGATGCACCGGGCGCACGGCGACTATGACCGCCGGCACCCCCGGACGCTCTGGCGCATCATCCTGGAGGGCGACCGCCCGGTGTGATGCCCGGCTTACCCGACGCGGCGCAAGAGCAAGAGGTTCGGACAGGCCGGCAATGAGCGCCGGAATCCTGCAACTGGCGCTGGCGGCGGTGTTGCTGCTCATCCATGTGGGCGCGCAGAGCTTCGCCCTGAAGGCCAGCGCCGGAAACGCCTGGTCGGCCGGCCCGCGGGACGAAGCCGCAAAAGAGAGCCGGCTTGCCGGACGCCTCCGGCGGAGCCTCGCCAACTATCTCGAAACCCTGCCCGCCTTCGCCCTCGTTCTGGTCGCCGCCGAACTCTCGGAGCGCACCAACGACTGGACCGCGATCGGCGGCTGGGTCTGGCTCGCGGGACGGGCGGCGTATCCGCCCCTCTATGTTGCCGGGGTTCCCTGGGTCCGTTCCGTTGTCTGGACTATCGCCACCGCAGGGATCGCCGCGATGCTCGTCGGGCTCGCGCTCGGACAGCCATAGAGCATGGCCCGATCCGTATGGATCGGATCGTGCTCTACCGCGCCGCCTTCATGAAGTTCTCATATAGGGTTGCTGAGGCGTCCAGGAACCCGGGCATTTCCTGCTCGGCCTCAGCGCGCAACTCCGCGACGCCATTTTCTCCCATTACGGCGATCAGGTCCTCCAGATAGTCGGGAATCGTGGCCCAGTTCTCCACCGTATCCGGCTCGACCTCGACATGGTACTGCATCGACCAGGCGTTCCCGCCCACCCGCATGGCCTGGATCGCGCATAGCGGGGACCGTGCGAGAACCGTAGCTCCCTCGGGGGCCTGGGCAACCCTGACGCCGTGCCATTGCAGGCATTTCTGCCTGACCGGCAATCCCCTCATCAGCGGGTCGTTCCGCCCCTCCTCCGTCAGTTCGATGTCCAGAATGCCGATCTCCGGCGGCGCCTGGGGACCGCATGTGCCGCCAAGGGCGTCCGCCAGCAATTGGTGGCCGAGGCAGATGCCGAGAAACGGCTTCCCCATCTCCCGCACCCATTGGCGGATGGCCGTTTTCTCGGCCACCAGCCAGGGATTGTCCTCGATGTCCCAGACGTCCATCGGGCCGCCCATGACCCAGAGCGCGTCATAACCGTCAAGGTCGGGAATGGCGTCGCCCCGATCCAGTTCGACCGCGTCCCAGTGGACGCCGTCCCGGGCCAGCAGCCGGCGCAGCGACCCGGGGTGTTCGCACTCCACATGCTGGAAAACGAGCAGCTTCATCCGTTGGCCCTTTCCCGTTCGTTCAGCCCGATTGCGCAGGCGCTGCCTTGTTCGATTAACCCAGATCGCAATTTGCCGACGCCAGAGGATCGGCGCCCTTATACCTTACCCCGTCAGCGGATGAGAG
>CAYMQG010000098.1:0-27238 GCA_964392625.1 uncultured Gammaproteobacteria bacterium
CGTAAATCCGCCTGCAAACCCAATAGTTGCCAACGACGACAACTACGCTCTAGCGGCTTGACCGCTAGCGTTCCTGCCAGGATTTCCTGTGGCCAGGCCGGAGCGTCGCTTGCACAGGATCGCCCGCAGACCGGATCGGCGATTGCGGGTTAAGAGTTAGCCGATCACAGCGGTAGTTCATTCCTGCCCGTCGGAGAATTACCGTCTATTGAGACGCGGCTAAGCATGTAGAGCGCCTCGGGCAGTAGCGCTTGCGGACGCGGGTTCGATTCCCGCCGCCTCCACCAGTTTCTTTCTTATGTATAACGTAAGATTAGTAACGTAAAGTATTGAATAATAAGTAGTCAAGAATACATGAATATACGCTGGTTGTTGCTGCTTCCCGCATTTTTCCTGATGCCGTACGTGGCCTTGGCGCAGGCGCAGGACGGCTTTTATTTCGGACTGGAACTCGGCGCGGCGTCAGCGCCCGGCGTGGATACGTCGATGACCGACAATGATGTGTCGACCCTGTGCGACGGCTTCATCAACAGCGAGGCCTACCTTCAGGACCCGGCAGGCCCCGGATGCGCCAATCCCGCGCCCGGGCTCTGGTTCTTCGAGCATGACGGCGGCAGCGGCATTCTCGCCGGGGCGTCGGTGGGATACCGTCACGGAAGCTTTCGGCTTGAAGGCGAGTACTTCTACAGCGCAGTCGGCCACGATTCCGCGGACGACTCCGTAACGATCGCCGACGAGGATGCGATACAGCGTCTGAAGCGCGAGCAGGAACTGGCGGTCGTGGAGGCCGTGCTGGGCGATGTCCTGTCGCACAGCCTGTTCGCCAACGCGTACTACGATTTCCGTTCGGCGTCCCGGTTCACGCCCTACGTTGGCGTGGGCGCCGGGTTTTCCAGGGTTTCGCTCGATTACTTCAACCGCTGGGCGCGGCGGATCGATCCCGCCAGCATCACCACTTTCGGCAGCGAACCGCAGGGTCTCAGGCTGAACGGGAAACTGGCGGGAACCACCACCATCGCCAACGCCAGGCATTCCGACACGGTATTCGGCTATCAGCTTGTCGCGGGCGTGGACTACCGGCTTCGCGAGGACTTGAGCTTCGGTCTCAAGCTCCGCTGGGCCGACTTCGGCGAATTCGGTCACGAGCGCGAATGGGACCAGCTTCGCAGCCATGACTCCGCCCGCAGGCCGGGCGGCGAACAGGTGCGCTATAAACTGATGACCGACGACCTCAGGTTCCTGAGCCTCGGCCTCAACCTGAAGTACCACTTCTAGCCCACCCACGGTGACAAACATGAGACACCTTGCTTTCGTCATAGCATTGCTCGCCATGCCTTTCGCGGCCGCAGCGCAAGAACCTTCGCAGATCAGCCTGGAGGATCTGCGCAAGAAATACGCCGATGACGGTTCCCGGTTCGTGGCCATCGACGGGGCCGACATTCATTACCGCGATGAGGGGCAGGGCCCGGTCGTCGTATTGCTTCACGCCTCGTACTTCAATCTGCTGGCCTGGGATCAACTGACGGAAGAATTGGTAAACGACCACCGGGTCATACGATTCGATTTTCCGAATGTGGGACTTAGCGGGCCGGAGACCAAGGAACCGCCGGGCGGCAAGTTCAACCTGATCGAGCGCAACGTGGAGGTCTTCGGCGGCCTTGTCGAGGAGCTCGGCCTCGACCGGTTCGCCCTGGTCGCGACCTCCAGCGGGGGCAGCGTCGGGTTCCGTTACGCGTCACGGTTCCCGGAACACGTCACGCGACTTGTGCTGATCAATTCCGCCGGCATGCCCCGGACGGCGCGCACGGACCCGAACCGGGCGCGTCCGGAACTCGCTCAATGGGACGACATGCCGGTCAAGCCCCGCGAGTATTGGGAGTTTACGGTCAACGGGAATTTTCCGTCGGACGCGGATGCGCCTTCCTGGTTTGTCGATCTTGCCTACGACGTCAACCGCCGTTCGGAAACCACGCCGGTGTCGAAATATTTTTTCGAGACAGGCGATACCCAGGCCATCGTTTCCGGAATAAAGGCGCCGACCCTGATCCTGTGGGGAAAGGCAAACCCGGTGGTCATGCACCTGGAGGGGGACGTATTTCAACACTGGATGACCTCCGCTCCGACCTTCCTCAAGAAATATGAAGGACTCGGGCACTATCCCTATGTCGAAGCCCCGGATCGGGTCATCCCGGACATTGCAGCGTTTCTCGGCGGCTCATGGGACGACAGGCTGAGGCAAACGCAACGGGTCAGAGTGACGCCTTAGGGGGCTGACCCCTTTGCCCAATCCGGTGGCGTCGATGGACCGCTCCGCCCGGTCCCGGCCTCTTGGGCTGATCGGCGCGCTGATACTCGCATTCGCGCCGCCGGCGGCCGGTGCGGCGGATCCGATCGAACTGGTGGTCAACCAGGTCGCGCCGCCGAATCACTTCTACCACACCGACGTGCTGGTGCCCTGGGCCGGGGATGTCGCGCGGGTCACGCAGGGGCGGGTCAGGCTGAGGTTCAGCGTGGCGCCGCTCGGCAGCTACCGGCGCAACTTCGACATGGCCTGGGCCGGCCTGGTCGATATCGCCGGAGGCAACCAGAGCTCGACGCCGGGTCGCTTCGTCGTGACGCAGGTCAACGAAACGCCGTTTCTTGCCAGCAGCGACGTCGAGGCCCTTTCGGTCGCCTTATGGCGCACGCACGAGCGTTTTCTCCACCGGGCCGACGAATTCGCGGGCACGCGGTTGCTGGCGCTTCATGCCAGCGGCACCCAGCACTGGTTCACGGTGGAGAAGCCGATCAGGCGGCTTGACGACATACGCGGGCTCAAGATGGCCGCGCCCAGCGACGTGGGCGCCCGGTTGCTGTCCGCCGTCGGCGCGATACCCGTGTTCCTGACCGCGCCGGAAATCCACGATGCGCTGTCGCGCGGGATCCTCGACGGAGTGAGCATGCCCTACAGCGGCGTCACCCGGCTGGGCCTGCAGCCCTATCTGCGCTATCAGACGCGCCTGGCCGGCGGCGTGGGCCTGAGCTTCGGTGGGTTTTTCCTGACCGCCAACGCCGGGAGCTGGTCGCGCATATCGGGCGCGGACCAGGCGGCGATACTCGGGACTTCGGGCGAGGCGTACGCCCGCCGGGCGGCGAAGGTCTTCAACAGGGAAGGGGCGGCGTCGGCGCGGGAAATGCTGGCGGCCGGCGTCGTCGATGTCGAGACGGCCGCCGGGTTCGACGACGAGTTGCGTGAGGCGAGCGCGTTCCTGGACGCCGAATGGATGGAGAAGGCCGCGGCCGCGGGCGTGGACGCCGGGGCGGCGCTCAGATACTTCCGCGAGGAGGTGCGGCGCGAGGGCGAGCGGCTCGGGGCGTCGCGGCCGGGGGGCGAAGCGCCGGGGGCCGAAGGGGAGACCGCGCGGTGAAGCGTTTTCTGCTGCTCTCCAGGCGGATCCTCCAGCGCCTCACGGGAGGGTTGCTGATCGTGCTGATGCTGCTGACCTTCGTCGACGTGATCGGCCGTTACTTCCTCGGGCAGCCCGTTCCCGGCGGTCACGTGCTCGTCCAGTGCCTGGTCTGCCTGCTCGTGTTTACCGGCTTGCCCCTCGTGGTCCTCGACGACGAGCACCTGCGCGTGCGCCTGCTTGACCGGCGGATGACGTCAGGCCAGAGGAAGTGGCGGGACTTCGCCGTCAAGCTCGCCATCGTCGGCGCCCTTGCGATGCTCGCCGGCCAGATGTTCTGGCAGACGGCGTATTTTTCCGGCAACGGCGAGTATTTCGAGTCGATCCGCATCCCGGTGAGCTGGATGGCGGGCTACGCCGCGGTCACTACGGGCGTCGCCGTCCTGTTCGCCATCGGCAATCTCTTTGCCGATCCGGATCCCGGGGAGGAGCGGGCGTGACCCTGTTCGTCGCGGCGGTCGTCCTGCTGCTGTTGCTGCTGCTGGCGGGCCTGCCGATCGCGTTCAGCCTTGCCCTGGTCGGCGTGGCCGGTTTTGCGTTCGTGCGCGGCCCCGACGCCGCTTTCATCATGATCGGACAGGTCGTCCTGGACGCGGCCACGAACTACAACTTCTCGGTACTGCCCCTGTTCATACTGATGGGCAACATCATCGGGCGTACCGGGCTGGCGCGGGACCTGTACGCCTGCGCCTACGCCTTCCTCGGCCATCGCCGCGGCGGGCTGGCCATGGCCACGATCGGCGCCAGCGGCGGCTTTGCGGCGATTTCGGGCTCCAGCTACGCCTGCGCCGCGACGATGACGGGGATCTCCGTGCCGGAGATGCGCGAATACCGCTACGAGCCCGGTTTCGCCGCCGCATCCGTGGCCGTGGGCGGCACGCTGGGCGTTCTCATTCCGCCCAGCGTCGGCATGGTCTTCTATTCGCTCATTACCGGCGTTTCGCTGGCGAAGATGATGATTGCCGGCATTCTGCCCGGCCTTCTTACGATCGCGCTGTACATGCTCACGATCGCTGCCGTCACGCGTTGGCGACCCGCCTACGGTCCCGCCGGGGAAAAAAGCGGCTGGCGCGTGCGCCTGCGTTCGCTGACCGGGGTCTGGCCGATCCTGGCGCTGTTCACGCTCATCATCGGTGGCATATACATCGGGGTCTTCACCGCGATGGAAGCCGCCGGGGTCGGTGCGGCCGGCGCCCTCGTGATTTCGCTGATACGGCGGCAACTCACCGCCGCCGCCCTCATGAAGGCCCTGGTCAGCACCGTCAAGACGTCGGTCAGTCTCTTTCTCGTGTTCCTGGGCGCGCTCCTGTTCGCCAACCTCGTGACCATTACCGGCGTGCCGGTCATTCTGCTGGAACTGATCTCGGACTCCGGTTTTTCGGCGATGACGATACTGGGAATCACGGTCCTCGTATTTCTCGCGCTCGGGTGCATCCTGGAGAGCAGTTCCCTGCTGCTGCTCACGCTGCCCATCTTCTTCCCGGTGCTCACCGGCGTCGGTTTCGACCCGGTCTGGTTCGGCATATTCGTCATCATCGTCGCGGAAATCGGCCTCATCACGCCACCCGTCGGGATGAACGTTTTCGTGGTCGGTTCGATGCTGCCGGACGTGCCGGTGCAGAAGATCTTCCGGGGACTGGGCCCGTTCCTGCTGGCCGACTTCCTGCGGCTCGCGCTGCTGATCCTGCTGCCGGCCATCGCGCTGCTGCTGCCCGGGCTCATGTCCTGAGCGCCGCCGCGGCGCTCTCGATTGACGGCCCAAAAGGTTTAGTTGTAAAGTGTTTGCTCAGTGATCCACAGAGCCTGCGGTGCCCCGGGGCCGGTCAGGCGCTACCCATAAGGGGGACCAAATGACCAAAAGGACCGTTTTTTCACTCTTGCCCCTGCTGGCGATCAGTTTGCCGGCGTCGCTGCCCGCGCAGGAAGACGGCGCACAGGCGCTCGACGAAATCATCGTCACGGCGCAGCGCCGCGAGCAGACCCTGCAGGACGTGCCGATCAGCATCACCGCGTTTTCCGCGGAGCAGATCGAACGCAGCAATTTCAAGGGCGCCAGGGACTTCCTGGAGATGACGCCCAACGTTGCCTTCACGGCCAACGATCAGCAGGGCAACAAGAACGGCGACATCTCGATCCGCGGGCTGGGCGACCTCACCAACGGCGGCAACGAGCGCCTGATCCAGTCGCGGCCCACCATCGGCTATTTCGTCGACGATTTCAGCACCGCCTTCGTGGCCAGCGGCAGCGCCAATCCGCCCCTGGACGACATCGAACGCATCGAGGTCCTTCGCGGTCCGCAGGGAACCTATTTCGGGCGCAACGCGACCGGCGGCGCGATCAACGTCATCTCGAAGAAACCCGACGAGAACGGCATGGCCAAGGTGCGGCTGGGGGTCGGCAACCACGGCGGCTACGAATACGGCGTGATCGGAAACGTGCCCGTCAACGATAGCCTGTTCGCGCGCGGCGGCGCGGCGTTCACGTCCAGCGACGGCTATGTGGACAACCTGCATCCAAACGGCAACGACACCGGCTACGATAATCTCAACATGCGCGCCGCCGTGAGGTGGCAGCCGGGCGACTGGACTGTCGACCTGGCGGGGCAATACATCGAGGAAGAGGACCGCCAGATGGCGCGCGTTCCGAGCATGTCCGGTCCGGCCGGGTTCCTGTTCAACGCTTCCGGCGGACCCGTGGCGGATGCTCCGACCTGCGGCCTGGGTGAATCGATCTATGCCGAGAACGGCAACACCGACAAGATGTGCGAGGACCAGCCCGGACACACCGACGTCGAGAACCTCGTCCTGACCGCGAAACTCGAGTATCTGGGCCCGCGATTCGGCATTACCGCGATTACCGGAATGATCGACAGCGACATGTACCAGTACGAGGACATCGACAACAGCGGCATGGATTTCTTCAACCGGATTTCCGACTACGAGAGCGAGTCCGTCAGCCAGGAAGTCCGCCTTTTCTCGACCGAACCCCTGATGATGGGCGCGACGCCCGTTCAGTGGATGGTCGGCGCCATCGCCTACGACGATGAAGCCCAGGTGAACAACACGATCATCTCCGGCCACGATGTCATCGAGGCCGGCAGGTTCCCTGGCGGAGGCCCGCTGGGCGCCACGACCCCGGGCGATCACCCCAATGAAAACGAAATCACCGTCCAGCGGGACGGCTTTGCGGCCTTCTTCGATCTCGGGTTCGAGGTGACGGACGCGGTGACGGTTTCGGTCAGCGGCCGGTATTCGTCGGACGACGACCGTCAGTTCTGGCGGAACACCTACGCGTCCTTCGCTTGCGGCCGCCGCGCGGTGGTCGACGGCGTGCCGGCCCCGTTCCTCGAGAATTGCGCGCTGCAACCGGAACAGGACGTGCTGATCTACACCGGCCCCAACGGCGCCCAGTTCACGAGCGGCGGGCGGTTCAACCAGACGGTGGACAATCCCTATCTGGATGCCACCAACGATGGCAGCAACTTCTCGCCCCGCGTGGCGCTCAACTGGAATTACAGCGACGACGCGTCGGTTTACGCGACGGTATCCACCGGTTACCGGGCGCCGGGGGCGCGGACTGCGCCCGATGGCGTGTCCCGCGTCGGCGGTCCAAGCTACGACCCGCGCTCGCGGTTCGACGAGGAAACCGTCACCAATTACGAGGTCGGCTGGAAGGCGTTCCTGAACGATCGCCGCACCCAGGTGGAGGCCGCCGTCTTCCGCATGGACTGGGAGGACATGCAGGTCCGTCTGGCCCAGACGCGCTGCCTGCCGGGCCAGGAAATCGTGCCCTCGCCGGCGGATTGCCCACCCAACGGGACCGGCTTCGCCCCGCTCAACGTCGTGGCGAACGCCGATTCCGCGAGCAGCCAGGGACTCGAGATCAGCGCCCAGACGCTGGTCGGCGATTCGATCACGCTGATGGCCGCGTTCGGCTACATGGACGCCCAGTTCGACAGTTTCGCCAACGCGCCCCAGGGCGACGTGAGCGGCGAACAGCTGCCCAGCGCACCGGAAACGACGGCTTCCGTGTCCGGGCAGTACGACTGGGAAGCGAACGGCTTCAGCGGCTATGTGCGGCTGACGGCGAACCACCGTTCGGACGTGGTGGCCCGCTTCTCGGACGTCCCCGCCTCGGTGTTTCCGCGCGTGTCCCCGTCCGCGACGATGGTGAACCTTCAGGCGGGCCTGGACTGGAGCAATCACAGCCTGACGCTCAATGTGTCGAACCTGCTGGATGAGGACTATTACTCGGGCGTGGACAGCTTCTCGCATTCGGGCGCGGTGACCACGCCGGGCGGCCAGTTCGTCAACCTCGCCTGGACCATGACCGCGGACTTCTGAACGAGCTGCCCGCAACGGGCGGCGCGGAGTTCTCCCCGACCATGCCGCGCCGCCCGTTTATCCTTGCCGACCTCCATGAAGATCGTTTCGGCATGCATTTGGCGCGCCTGCCTGCCCGCAACAGCGGCATTTCTGTTGTTCGCCGCGGGCTGCGCGGGCCCGGGTGCGCCGCCGGACAACGCTCCTGAAGCGCATGCGCCGCCGTCCGGCAGTCCCGCCGCTCACGCCTTCGCGCCACCGAATATCGTCGTAATTCTTGCCGACGACCTAGGCTACGGCGACATTGGCGCGTACGGCGCCAGCAGGATCAGAACTCCGAATATCGACCGCCTGGCTGCCGCCGGACTGCGGTTCACGCAAGGCTATGCAAGCGCGAACGTCTGCACCCCGTCCCGGGCGGGACTCATGACCGGCCGCTATGCGATCCGCTCGGGCCTGGCCTGGAAGGTGGTCGACGCGGAATCGACACACGGCTTGCCGGAAGCGGAAGAAACGCTGGGCGAACTGGTGAAACGGGGCGGCTACGCAACGCTGTACGTGGGCAAGTGGCATCTGGGCAATTTCCCGGGGTTCCTTCCGAGGGAACATGGTTTTGACGAGTTCTTCGGTGTCCCGGCGAGCAACGACATGGCGAATTTCGCGCTCTACGACGGCGATGTCGCCGTTGAGCAGCCGGTAGACCAGAGCACGCTTACCCGGCGCTATACGGAACGGGCCGTGCGCTTCATTTCCGAGCATTCGGCCGGGCCGTTCATGCTCTTTCTGGCGCATACCTTTCCGCACATACCTCTGTACGCCTCCGAGGCGTTCCGCGGAACTTCCGGCGCCGGCCTGTACGGAGACACGGTCGAGGAACTGGACTGGAGTACCGGACAGCTGGTCGCGGCGCTGGAAGACAAGGGCCTGCTGGAAGACACGCTGATCATTTTCACCAGCGACAACGGCCCGTTTTTCGAAGGCGGGACCGCCGGGCTCAGGGGCGGAAAGGGAACCTCCTGGGACGGCGGCTACCGCGTTCCTCTGGTCCTGAGCTGGCCCGCGGTCATCGCTCCGGGCCGGGTGACCGGCGCCATGGCGATGAACATCGACGTGCTGCCGACCCTCGCCGAAATACTCGGACTTCAGCCGGCCGCGGCAGTGTTGGACGGGCGCAGCCTGCTGCCCGTTTTTCGGGGCGCCGACGAGTCCCCGCACGATTTTCTCTACTACTTCCACAACGAGCGGGTGGTGGGCGTGCGGTCGCAGAGCTGGAAGTACGTGACTCACGCCTACTATCTCGCCAACCTGGGCGCATTCGAGAAGTTCGACCGGCTTCCCGGTTTTGCCGCGCCTTACGAGATGCTGCTGGATGCCGACGGGATCGACGGCGAGGCCTACAGCTATGCCGATCGCTTTCCGGGCATACTGGACGAACACAAGGAGGCGCTCGCGAGCGCCCGGCGGCAATTCGGGGCGCTGCGCACGCGCGACCTTGAAGCAACGTATCCGCGATAGCGGGGCACAGGGGGGAGCGATGAACGCGAAACGGCCTTTGCGAAGAGCGCTTGCTGCAGCGGTGCTTGCCTGCATGGCTCCGGCGCTCGCGGCTGATACGGGAGTGGAGTCGCCGCCGGGCGCGCTGGTCATCCATGCCGGCACGGTGATCGCCGTGCCGGGCAGCGAAGTGCTCACGGACAAGACCATCGTCGTCAGCGGCGGCAGGATTGCCGCAGTCCGGGACGGCTTCCTCGATCCGTCGGCCGCGGCGGGCAGCGGTGGCGCAATCCCGGAGCTTCTGGACCTCGAGGACGCCGTCGTGCTGCCGGGCCTGATGGACATGCATGTGCACCTGTCGATGGAGTTCGGCGTCGAGGGGCAGCGCAGTTACGGCGTATCCGATCAGTATGCGCTTCAGCACCGCGCCGCGAAGGACGACGCGTATTTCATGGTGAACGCGATCGACAACGCCAGGAAGACGCTTGAGGCCGGGTTTACGACCGTCAGAAACGTCGGCGCCGACGGCTGGCACATCTTCGCGCTGCGCGACGGGATTCGCGACGGTGTCCTGGTCGGCCCTCGCATCATCACCGCGGGACACCTGATCCGGATGGGCGCCGACGAGGGTCCGGGCGCCTGCTGGAGCGTCGAGTCCTGCCGCCGGGCCACAAGGGTGCAGATCGACATGGGCGCGGACCTCATCAAGGTCGTGGCCACCTGCAGCGGTTCGAAGCCCTGTGGCAACGAGTTCGCGCCTGCGGTTGTTCTCGAGGATGAGTTCCGGGCGATCGTGGAGGTGGCCGAGTCCCGCGGGCTGAAGGTGGCCGCGCACGCCCACGGCACCGACGGCATCAATCTCGCGGCGCGTCTGGGCGCCGCCTCCGTAGAACATGGTT
The DNA here is from genome assembly GCA_964392625.1 of uncultured Gammaproteobacteria bacterium. Classification (GTDB taxonomy): domain Bacteria; phylum Pseudomonadota; class Gammaproteobacteria; order Steroidobacterales; family Foliamicaceae; genus Foliamicus. The sequence goes on from CAYMQG010000098.1 coordinate 10,162, forward strand.
CGTTCAACGACGCGGAATCCCACCGGATCATGCGCGAGAACGGGGTTTTTCTCGTGCCGACGCTGGCCGTGCAGGACAATATCCGCGCCGACATCGGCAGTGCTGACGACGACATGGTCGGCCTGATGCAGAGCTTTCTCGACAACCACGGCCCGCGCATCTTCGCCGCGCACAAGGCCGGCGTTACGATCGCGGCCGGCACCGACGCCGGGGTGACGAAGCACGGCAACAACGCCCGTGAACTCGAACTGTACGTCGAGCACGGCATGACCCCGGAAGAAGCCGTCGTTACGGCCACCGTGAACGCCGCGGCGCTGATCGGCATGGAGGACGAACTGGGAACCATCGAACCGGGCAGGATTGCCGACCTGATTGCCGTCGCCGGCGACCCGCTCAGCGATATCTCGGTGTTAAGGAACGTCCAGGTCGTGATTCAGGGCGGCAGGGTCGTCAGGGACGTGCGCTGAAGGAAACATGGACAAGCCGACCGTATTCGACCTGGTCCTGGAGTCGCTGCCGGAGAAAGCCCATCATCGCCGGGCCTGGCTGGGGCTGCTCCGGTGCTTCTCGAGCATCGACCGGGTGCTGATGCGGCGCTTTTCGGAGAAGTTCAATTCCAGCCTGCCGCGCTATGACGTCCTGACCGCCCTGGCGCTGTCTCCGAACGGCATGACCATGGGAGAGCTGGCATCCAGCCTGATGGTGACCAAGGGCAACATCACGGGCGTCGTAAACCGTCTGAAGCAGGACGGACTGGTCAGAAAGATCATGTCGAGGTCGGACCGGCGGATTCACTCCGTGACCCTGTCGGCCGAAGGCAGGGCGCTCTGGGACGCCATGCATGCCGACTACGACCGGACCATCTCGGAAATTCTTTCCGGCCAAACCGGCGAGGACCTGGACGCCCTGTCGGAAATGCTGGAAAACACCCGCGCCGCCGTTCGGAAGAAGACGCGGGCGGGACTCTAGGAGGCCGTCACCAGGGTTTGGCGGTTCCCATGTAGGCGGCGACAAGAACCATCGCCAGGATGCTGTGGCTGCCCCATTGGGCGCGGCGGATGATCGCGATCAGCCGCTCGGAATCCGCCGCCGTTCCGGAAGCGGTGTCGAATGAGGCGAACCGCACCTCCTGGGTCTGCCATCGGATCCAGCCGCTGATGACCAGGATCAGGCCGAACAGCAGTACTTTTATCGCCAGCCAGTCGCCCTGGATCATGCCGTCTCCCATGAAACCGACGACAGCGTCATAGACATTGCCCAGGCCGATGACGATGCGCAGCACGCACTCGGACTTGTAGATGCGCCGCGCCCATTTCGAACTGCCGGTCAACTCGGACATCAGCGCGATGGCCAGCCAGGCCAGGCCCACCACCCAGGTGGCGATCAGCCAGCTCGAGGAACTCAGCGTGTATACGCCGAGCTCGGTGGCGATCTGCACGCCCAGGGGCAGCAGCAGGACCAGCATGACGGCGGATACCGCGTCCGCGTAGCGCTTCACGCGCACCGCCATCGAGCGGGTGGCCTCGGTGCCGGACGGCGCCCCGGCCATACGCAACGCGTAAAGCGCTGGGAGTTCGATGCCGACAATGACCGCAAACACCAGTACGTGCAGGAAATTGAAGATGCCGTATGCAATCATGTTCCGATCCTGTTCCTTCGTTCGCCGGCATTGTAAGAGAAAGTGGCGTTGCAACCGGTTCAGGACGTATCGGTTATCGTTTCGCACCACCGCAACTTTCCGACCGGGGGCATGAACCCGATGAAACGACTCATTCCGGCGCTCGTCCTGGTATTCCTGAGCGCGCAGACGCCGGCCCAGACGGGGCCCATCGCGGAGATCGGCCAGGGCCGGGTTCGCGGTTTCAGCGAAGACGGGATTCACAACTTTCGGAATATCCCGTTCGCCGCTCCGCCGGTCGGTGAGCTGCGCTGGCGCCGGGCCCAGCCCGCTCCGGGCTGGTCGGGCGCCAGGGACGCCACGGCCTTCGGCGCGGTGTGTCCGCAGCGTCTGATGCCGGGGCGAAACGCCGAGGGGGTGCAGGAACGGCCCATGGATGAGGATTGCCTGTATCTCAATGTCTGGACGCCGGACCTGAATCCACGGGAGCCGCTGGCCGTCATGGTCTGGATCCTGCCGGGAGGGTTCACTTTCGGCGACGCGGGAATGCCTGTATACGACGGATCCGGGCTGGCCGGGCAGGGCGTGGTGGTGGTCACTTTCAATCAGCGCCTCGGCTTTCTCGGACAGTTCGCGCACCCGGCGTTGAGCGCCCAGGAGCCGGACCATGCCATCGGCAACTTCTATCTTTCCGATCAGGTTGCCGCGCTTGAGTGGGTGCGCGACAACATTTCGGCTTTTGGCGGCGATCCCGGCAACGTCACCATTTTCGGGATGTCCGCCGGCGGCGTGGCGGTGAACTACCTGCTCGCATTGCCCGCAGCGCGGGGGCTGTTTCACAAGGCCGCCTCGCAAAGCTCCAGCGTTCGGCCGTACCGGCCCAGACATCTGTCGGACGACCGCGACGGCCGACCATCGCTGGAGACTGCAGGCCTGGACATGGCCCGTAGTCTGGGCGTGCAAGGGTCCGGTGACGAGGCCGTTTCGGAATTGAGGGCCCTTGCCTGGCAGCAAGTATTCGACTACCAGGATCAACTTCCGCTCGGATCGATGAACCCGGCCGTCGACGGCAAGTTTCTGCCGGAAGCGCTGGGTCCCGTGTTTTCTCAGGGGCGTCAGCACGATGTTCCCTACCTGACGGGCGCAACCAGCTGGGAAGGGAGTCTGCTCATGCGGTTGCACAACGCCGACTTCCTGCTCAACGCGCTGGACATCAGTCGCGACGAGATTCGTGATCTGTACGGTGAAGTGGATGAGCGAACGATCCTGAACAACCTGGAATTCGACACATTCTTCGGTTCGCAGCGCTGGCTGGCCAGACAGCACGCCAGGGCCGGAAAACCCGCGTTTCTCTATCACTTCGACTACGTTTACGAGAAGCAGTACGGCAGCGTTCCCGGCGCATTTCACGGAGCGGAGACCGCGTACGTATTCAAGACCCTGGACGCGCGGGCGCCGGATGGGCCGACCGAACAGGATTGGGCGATGAGCGAACTGGTCAGCGCCTATTGGGTAAGCTTCGCGAAGACCGGCGATCCCAACGGCGCCGCCCGCCCTGCCTGGCCGTTGCACACCCGGGATTCGGACGTTCTTCTCGACTTCGGTCAGGACGGCGTGAAACCGGTCATCGGGCTGGAACAGCGGCGGATGCAGTTCATGGAGAGCCGCTACGATTCGGGTCGGATGTGATGCTTGCGCCGGGGGCGCGGGAGTGCAGGATATGAAGATTCTGAAACGCGTATTGATCTGGATGGTCGGTGTAGTGGCCATCGTGGTGCTGGCCGTTGCGGGGCTGGTGACCTGGTTCACCGTTCGAGGGGAGCGGCAGATCGCCGAGCAGGAAATCGTCGACCGGCATGCCGAGGGGCCGGGCCTGTTTCTGAATGTGCATGGTTACGAGTACCACGCGGTAGTTCATGGCGACCTTTTCGCCGATCCCACGGGCGCTCCAATCCTTTTCATCCACGGTTTCGGCCCCACCGGCAGCAATGTCATACTGCCGCTGGCGAACGACCTGGCCGCCACCCGTTCCGTCATCGTGCCGGACATGCTGGGTTTCGGCTACTCCGAGAAAGTGGCCGAACCGGGCGCCCACTACACGGTCGAGGGCCGCGTAGCGGCGCTCCTGAGCCTGCTCGAAGCCCTGGGCGTGAATGAGTTCGACGTAGTGGGTCATTCCTACGGCGGTTCGGTAACCGGACGTCTGGCGTTGACGGTGCCGGAACGGGTGCGGCGCATCGTGCTTGTCGCCCCACAGATCTACCCGCAGACCACGCCGGGGGATTTCGTCGCGTATCTGCCCCGGTCCACGGCCCGCGTCGCCATCTGGGGTTCCCTGGGCGGCGGGCCCGGCAGCCTGGTCGGCCGGGCTTGCGCGGCTGACCCCGGGGTCTGCGATGCGCTCCGCATTGCGCGGGTAAGAGGCACGGTGGATGCGCTGCTCGCGATCAACAACACGCCCAGGGCCTATGCGCTGCTCGACGAACTGCCGAACGTGCAGCCTCCGGCGCTGGTCATCTGGAGCGACGATGACGCCATCGTGCCGCCGGAATCCATCGCCCGGGCCGCGGCGGCCATGGGCGCGGACACCTGGATGGTTCCCGGCGGCAACCATTGGCCTTTTGCCGTCGATCCGGCCGGCGTAACCGAGCGCATTCGCAGCTTCTTCGCCCCGGGACCCGGCCCGGACGCCGTGCCGCCGGCCGATTCAATGCCATAATCGGAAGCGTGTCCTTCAGGGGCACCGTTATCGCGAAGTCTTGTGTGGGCCAAAAGGGGGGCTTATGTCAAAGCGCGCAATGATCAGCGTGGCCGCCCTCTGCGCCACGATCATCGGTTCTTCGATAGCCGCCGCGCAGGAAGCCGCCATTGAGGAAATCATCGTTACAGCCCGCAAGCGGGCCGAGAGTTTGCAGGACATTCCGCTGTCGGTCACCGCACTGTCGATCGAATCCATTCGGCAGCGCAATATTCAGACCATCTACGACATCGCGGCCAACACGCCCAACTACCACGAGCGCAAGCAACTGGGCCGGAGGCTGGACCACCCGATCATCCGGGGCCAGGCAGGCCCCACGGTGTTCGGAGAACGCAACGCGTCGTATTTCGTCGACGGTGTGTATGTCCCCGGCAGCATTACGTCGTCCACATTTGCGGTGGTGGAGCGCGTGGAAGTGATCCGCGGGCCACAGTCGGCGCTGTTCGGCCGGGCGACCTTTTCGGGTGCGGTGAACATGATTACGCGGCGCGCGTCGGATGAACACGAGGGCAGTTTCAGCGCCCGTGCGGGTTCGCACGAGGATTACCAGGCCGCCGCATGGTTCTCCGGCCCGATCATCGAGAACAGGCTGTACTACATGATTTCGGGCAACTGGGAGAACTACGGCGGCGAGTGGAACAACGGCCTGCTGGAGAACGAGGCCCAGAACCCGCGGCTGTTTCCCTCTCCCTTTGCGCCCCGTATTTTCAGCAGCGCGCCGACGCGCGGGGACGACAGCCCGCTGGGCGGGGAATCGTCCTGGGACGGCACGCTCAGGCTCACCTTCAGGCCGAACGAAGACCACGAGTTCAATTTCAAGTACGCCTACCAGGGAAGCGAAGACGATCATTTCGCCGACCTCCTGCTCCCCTACAACGAACTGAATTGCTACCGGCCAGGCGATCCGGGCGCGGGGCCTCTGGCGCGCGGATACTACTGCGGCGAACTGGATCCCGCCGGCCGGGTGCCCAAGATCAATATTCCGGACTTCGAAGACGGAGTGACGACTTTCTTCGGCACTGCCGAGCCTTCGCCCCTGGTAGGAAAGCGGCGAAACGTCATCCGCACGTACCTGCAATACGACGGCAATTTCAACGGCTGGGCACTCATGGGCCGTTACGCGCGCAGCCGGGACCAGTCCGTGGATGCGCGTGACCTGGACCGCAGCCCCGCTCGACCCGTTTTCGGACTGTTTACGGCCATAGAAGACAACCACGTCAGGGACTGGTCGTTCGAGGCGCGGGTGACTTCACCCTCGGACCGGGCCCTGCGTTTTCTCTTTGGCGGTTACTGGCTGGACGTCGAGGCCAAGGGCCGCGACCGCCGGTTTACCGGCCCCGGGTTTACTGCACACTTCTTTCACGCCGATGGCAGCGATTTCAATGGCCGCGAGGTGCAGAACTCGGCGGTCTTCGGGCAACTGGAGTATGACCTGCGCGACGACCTGACCTTTTCCGTCGAGGGCCGCTACTCGCAGGACGAGAAAGCGGTGTACAACTCCGGGCTGATTGAGGCGGGATTTGCCCAGGGGCTTGAGGAAGACACCAAGACCTTTACGCCCCGCTTCACGCTGACCTACAGGGCTAACGACGACGTGACCGTTTATGGCCTGCTGGCGAAGGGCGACAAGCCGCTGGATTTCAACCAGGCGTTCTTCGACGACGACACGCCGGTCAGCACCATTGATGCCGCCATCGCCGACGGCCGGGCCATCATCAAGGAAGAGGAAGCCTGGACCTACGAAGTGGGCGTCAAATCGACCCTGATGGACGGGCGCCTTCTGTTCAATGTGTCCGGGTTCTTCATTGACTGGACCAATCAGTCCATCAACGGCCGGACGATAATCGAAACGGTGAACGGCCCCGAACCCAACAACGTCGTGTTGACGGTTCCGGAGGCGGAAGTGTTGGGACTGGAGCTGGAGAGCAGTTGGGCGGCCAGCGAGAACCTCCTGCTTACGCTGGGCTACGGCCTGGTCGATCACGAGTTTATCGAGCACTTCGACCTGGAAGCGGCGGACTTGTTCGGCAACGACGGTGACCTGTCGGGCAACACGACGGGCGGCACGCCGAAGCACACGCTCAATGCATCGGGCACTTACAGGGATGAACTGACATCGGAAACGGACTGGTTTTTCCGAACGATCGTCAACTGCCACTCCAGCGTATACACGTCGGCTTTCAATCTGACGGAGACGGGCGCCCCGTTGATCGTCAACGCCAACGTGGGGATCGAAACCGACAGCTGGAACCTGACCCTGTACGCCGACAATCTGCTCGATGACGATACGCCGATCAATGTAGGCCGCTTTACGGATTTCTTCGGGCCGCTGCTCGCGAACCGGCAGAACGCCTACCAGTTCGGGATTATCCCGCGGCGCGGAAGGGCCTTCGGCGCAAGGTTCTACTATACGTTTTGACGGTGCGCTAAAGGAGTTCCAGCACGCGTTCCGGGGGCCTGCCGACGATGGCTCTCCCGCCCGCGATGAATATGGGCCGCTCGATGAGGATGGGGTTTTCGGCCATGGCCCGAATGCGGTCGTCGTCGGAAATATCGGCGCCCTTGAGTCCCAGTTCGCGGTACCTGGCTTCGCCGCGGCGCATGAGTTCCAGCGGCGTCATGCCCAGTTGGTCCAGCAGCTCGCGCAGCGCGGCTTCGTCGGGTGGCGTTTCGAGATAGCGCACGACTTCAAGGTCAAGGTCGCGCTCCTGGAGGAGCGCGAGAGCGGCGCGTGACTTGGAGCATCGCGGGTTGTGGTAGAGAACGGCCATGGCGAATCCGGTCGGCTGATTTCAGAGCGGGCCAATAGTATGCGATCCTTCATTCCGTGTTTCTGAGTCGGGTGATTTGCTCGTGACTACGGCAACTGGCCGTGGGGTCCTGGTCGCGTTCTGCGGTATCGACGGGTGCGGCAAGACCACCCAACTGGAACGGGCCGGGGACTGGCTGGAGAACGCGGGGCACCGCGTGCTGGTTACCCGGCAGCCGAGCTCCTTTTATCGGAATCACCCCAAAACGAGAGACTTCTTCGAGACCAACGTCGCCGAGGGCGGCATGGAGAGCCTGGTCCTGCTCTCGGCGCTGGATCGGCAGCATCACCTGAGGACCGTCGTGGAGCCCGCGCTTGCGGCGGGAAAGTGGGTGCTTTGCGATCGGTATTACTACTCGGCCGAAGCGTTCTTCTTCGCCCGCGGCGTCGCCCGGGAGGTTGTGCGGGAGCTGAATCCCGGGGTTCCGAAGCCGGACCTGACCGTCTACCTGGACATACCCAGCCACGTATCGCACGAACGGATACTCCGGCGGGACGGCAAATGGAGCAGCGTGGAAGAGCAGGACGCGGATTTTCTGGAGAGAGTGCGCGCCGGATTCGAAGGGGCTGCCGACTCGAGCTTCCTCAAACTGGACGGTCTCGACAGCAGCGTCTGTCCGGCGCGAAAGGTACCGCCTCCCCGCAACGCGTCGGAAACGGAAAGCACACGACCGGCAACCTGGGAACGCAGTCCCACTTTGCCCTGGGCCCGCACTTCGCCGGTCAGGGAAACGCCGAGGGAATGTTGCCCCTTGACCGGATGCGCAACTACAACCTCCGGATCCTGCAACTGGGCGCGAGCGATGGATGTCTGCTGCCCGCCCATTTCCGGAGCCCGGGCAAAATATACGGCTACGGCAAATACCGCCAGCACCAGGGCAATCTGCGCAATTCCCGCAAAGCGCCGACGCCCGCCCGTAGTGTTGCTGTTGCCGTTCATTGCCCAGTCCCCCGCGCTTGGATGCCGGTCGATTCTATATGCGCGACCAACTGCTTTCAAATATCAGCATCGACCGCAATGGCTGTGGGCGTTGGCGGCGCGCCACGCCTTACTCGTCGAACGTCCGATCCAGGACACGGGCGGTCCCGAGGGCGATTTCCGCGATCAGATCGCCCAGTTCATCAAAATGGCCCACGCCGCACATGTCCGCGATCACGGCTTTCTGATCCTCGGAGGCGGATTCGGGATTAAAAGCGTCGCCGCCGGTCATCTGTAGATATCCTTCCAGGTTTTGCCATAGCGTCGCGGCCTCGATCAGCCCGGAGGCTGTTCGCGCATCGATAAGACCGTGCCTGCCTGCAGCTTCGAAGGTGGGAATGAGACCATGCGCCAAAACCTCCGGGGTGTGGCTGGCATGGGCGAGCTGCAGGAATTCGGCCGCCAGTTCAACTTCGGCAAGGCCGCCCGTACGGCGCCGTATCTCCCAGGTATCGCCGGCCTCATGCTGTTGCGCCAGACTTCTGCGGACCGCGGCCATGTCGGCGGCGATGGCGCCGGCGTCATGTGAGCGCGTCAGCACGGAATGCCGCAACGCCTCGAACCGGTCGCCGACGTCGCCTTCGGCCTCAAAGACTCGGGCGTGGACCAGCATGCGCAGGTCGGCGGAATCCGCGATTTCGTCGAAGTGCTGCCCGGCTGCTCCGAGTGTCGGTGCGAATGTTTCACGCCCCCCGCTTTGCAGGGCGTAGGGGGGCACGGGCCTGAGCAGAATGCCCTCGGCGGAGAGTTCACGAATGAGCCGCATGAAGAACTGCACGAATTGTGCGTGCCAGGCAGTGGGGTTGAGTGTTGCGGTGCTTGATTTCCGGTCTTCGCGGTCGCAGATGAACAGCAACTCCAGGGGGCCTCCGGCCACGAACTCGCGCCGGCCCGCGGGACCCAGCGCCACCAGCGCTATGCGGCTGCCGGGAATTTCGCCGTGCTGCGCGGTGAATTCGGCCCTGGCCGCGGGCAACAGCGACGCCAGACAGGTTTCCAGGATGTCGGTCAGGGGTCCGGCGGCCTCCACGGGCGGCATCGTCCCGCCGGCAATGTGGGCGCCGAGCTGGAAGGTTCGCTCTTCCGCCCAGGATCGGGCTTCATTGACAAGTTCGCTAACTTCAGGCGTCCTGGCGGCGACGGCGCCGAGCTGCGAGCGCATTTCCCCGATGTCGAACTCGCGCTGGTAATACACCCGCACCAGGCCCTGGCGCGCGATCTTCTCCATCTCCGGGTCGAGTTCCAGGTCTTCCGGCAGCTGGAGGTCGGTGAATTCCTGCGCCCTCAGGCTTTCCTGCACGTAGGGATAGCGCGCCATCCATTGGGACAGCCGCGGCGATGCGCCGATTACGCCGGCCACGACCCTGTCCGTGACGCGCCGGGTTCCGCCGGAAATGTCCCGCAGGACCAGCCACAGGGCCGGGACGAACAACAGCGCGGCGACCGAGGAAAACAGGACGCCGAAGGCCAGCGAGGCAGCCATCGGCACGAGCGGCTGCGCCGGAACGCTATTGCTGAGCATCAGGGGCGCAACGCCGGCAAAAGTGGTAACCGTAGTGATCAGTATCGGACGAAAACGGGAAACGGCGGCATTCAGCAGAGCGTCCTCCATGCCGTCGCCCGCGGCCCGAAAGCGGTTGACGCCATGAATCAGGACCAGAGTCGAATTCACGACCACGCCGGACGCGGCCACGATTCCGAATGCCGAAGCCATCGAAAGGCCCACGACGGGCCCGAACAGTTTCAGAATCACGTGCCCCCATACCGCCCCCACGAAAGCAAAAGGCAGTACCGCCATAATGATCATCGGTTGCGAATAGGAGCGCAGGGGCAGGGCCAGCAGCGCGAAGATCGCGAACAGGGCCATGAGAAACAACGGTCCGACCGTAGCGACCGTTTCCTGCTGCTCGCGGGCGCTTTCGACGGTGAAGGAAATGCCGTCGTAGCGGCGCAGGACCTGGCTCAGGAACCCGGCGTTCAGTTCGGCCATGACGGCTTCCGCGGAAGTGATCCGGGGATCCACTTCAGCCGAGACATCAACGGTCCGCGAGCCGTTGGTGCGCTGGATCTCCGCCAGTCCGCGCCCGCCGCTTAATTCAGCCACCGCCGCGAACGGCACTTCGCCGCCAGCCGGCGTCCGGATCCTCAGCGAGTAAAGTGAATCCAGCGAGCGCCTTTGCTCTTCGGGATAACGCACCATCAGGCGGACGTCGTCCCGGCCGCGCTGTATCCGCTGCGCCTCTTCGCCGTAGAACGCCTGTCGCACCTGGCGGCCCAGGTCGGCAAGGGTGATCCCCAGGGCCTCGCCGGCCGGGGTCACCGAAAGCTCCAGTTCGGCCTTGCCGTCGCGCAAGTTATCGGCGATTCCGTACACGCCCGGGTACTGCAGCAGTTCGCCACGAAACTCGTCGGCGATGCGTCTGAGGTCGCCGATGTTCTCGCCCGCGAACCGAATCCATATTTCCGGGTCTCTTTCGATCCGCTCCGTAATGAAGCTGAGTTGGTCCGAGGCGGCAAAGGAACCGGCGACGTCGCGCCACATCCTGCCGACTTCCTCGGTCCGGATGTCGCGCTCCTCGCTCGGGTTGAGTTGCATTGTGACTTCAGCGAGATGCGCGCCGGACGGAGCCGGAATGGCGCTGCCGGGCTGCGCCGTGGACGGGTGCCCTCCCATGGCTTCGAGAACGTGCAGCACTACCGGCTTTCCCTGCTCGTCGGCCAGTTGCTCCTTGAGGTCGCGGGCGGAATCCGCAAGTTGTTCGATGATCCCCAGCGTGGTCTCCTCGCTGGTTCCCAGGGGCATCCGCAATCGGGCGGTGACCGTGTCTCCCTGTATCGGCGTGAAGAACGTAAACGGCAGGTGGCCACTGAGAACGATGCTGATCGAGACGATCAGGGCCGCCAGCGAAATGGCCAGCGTCAGGACACGCTTGCGGTATGCGGCGCGAGCCAGGTCGCGGAAACTTCCCTCGACAAGCGCCTCCAGCGCCGATTCGAACATGACCTGCACGCGCGCGAAACGGGCCCCCAGCCGGCCGAGCGCGCCGGTTATGTGGGCGGCGTACACCAGCGAGACGCCGCCGATGGCCACGCCGATGGCGGTACGCAGATCGGGCGTGACGGCGAACGCGCCAATCACGACGGCCGCCAGAACAGTCATCCCGAACTCGCCCATGGGCATTCGTGTCCGGCGGTGTCCGAGATGCGCCGGGAGGACCATCTGGCATTCGATCAGGGAGAAGGCAAGGCAGCAGATGACGGTGCCGGAGATCACGCTGAATATCTGCCCGAGCCTGCCGACGGAGAACAACAGCGGCGTGAAGGCCGCCACGGTTGTCAGGACGCCGAACGTGACCGGAACCATGACCTGCTGGGTTCCCTGAATCGCTCCGGCGAGCTGACCGGTTCCCCGACGGTGTGCGACGTAGGTGCTCTCTCCGACCACGACGGCATCGTCCACCAGCATCCCGAGAGCGAGGATGAAACCGATCACCGAGATGGAGTCGATCGAAAAACCGAGCGTATACATGAGGAAAAGAGCGCCGAGGAAGGCGATGGGAATGCCTGCCGCCACCCACAGCGCCAGGTGGGGGCGGAGGAACAGGGCCAGCAGAAGCAACACCAGAAGAAGGCCCTGGACGCCGCTGTCCACGAGGGCCCCCAGGCGGCCGGTAACCAGTATTGATTCGTCCTTCCAGACCAGCACCTGCACCCCTTCGGGATATCGGGAAGGGGACCGGGCGACGAAGTCCTTGACGGTCTCGGTGATCAGGCGAATGTCCTGCTCGCCCATTCTGCTGACCTGGACCAGCGCGGCCGGTTTGCCGTTGAATGCGAGACTCTGGCTGGTGTCCTCGAAGCCGTCCACGACCCGGGCGACATCTTTCACCAGGACCCGGGTGCCGTCGTCACGGGTGGTGACCAGCAGGTTCTCTATTTCACGGCCCCAATAAGCCTGGCCGCTGGTCCGCAGCAGAACTTCGCCTTCGCGCGTCTTCACGGTGCCGCCCGGCAGGTCCAGCGAACGCTTGCGCAGCGCGTTGGCAACGTCGTCGAAGGTCAGGTTGTTTCGGGACAGCGACAGCTCCGAGATCTCGACTGAAATCTCGTACGGTCGCGCATTGGTGACTTCGGCGTGGGTGACGCCGTCAAGTTTCAGGATGTCGTCGCGCACGCGACGCGCCATTTCCTTGAGCGCGCGTTCCTCGGCAGGACCGGTAACGGCAATCTCCATCACCACGCTGGAGGGCGTGACCAGCTGAATGATCGGCTTCTCCGCTTCCTGTGGAAACGTGTCGATGGCGTTGATCTGCGCATCGACGTCATCCAGCACCAGGAACCGGTCGGCGTCATGGAAGAGCTCCACCACGACGTTGCAGCGACCTTCCATCGCGGTTGAGCGCACTTCCTTGATGCCGTTGATGCCCTCGATCTGCTCCTCGATCCGGGTGCAGATTCCGGACTCCACCTCCTCCGGGGCGGCGCCCAGGTACGGAACGGTTACGGTAATGACGGGCAGGTCGAAGTCGGGGTAGAGCTTGACCGGGATCTGGCCGAGCGACGCAAGGCCGGCCAGAACGGCAAATCCCATAAGGAGGTTGGCCGCCACGCTGTTGGTGGCGAACCAGGCGATCATTGCCTTCATCCGGGCGTAGCGGGATCGGGCGGGGCGGACACCGGGCGAACGCTCTGGCCTTCGACGGCGTCGTCCAGGGCCGTTACGCAGATCCGCTCCCCGTCCGAGACGTCAACCCGAAGGTATGCGGTTTCCGCGGTCAGGCGCACTACTTCCGCGTCACGAAAGGAAAGCCGATTGCCCGTGTCCACCACGTAGAGGCGGTTGCCGGCCTGCAGTGCGGTGCTGGGGACCACGACGACATCTTCAACGCGCTTGCCCATGATGTCGGCTTCCACGAACAATCCGACGGTCAGCGGCGGCGCTCCTTCTTCCGGTTCATACGGATCCGCCACCTGCGCAATGACGTTGACCACCCGGCTCAATGGATCCAGTTCGCCTTCGGTCCGGACCACATCGGCCTCCCAGGCATGTATCCCGCCGGCAAATTCCGCTCGCAGTATCGCCCTGGTCTTCACTGCGGCCGGCGGATCGGTCCGCGCGAGGGAAAAGGGCAGAAAGGCGAGGTCCTGGTCCTTGACCGGCAGGCGAACCTCGGCGTAATCGGTGGAGTACAGGGTGGCGATGGATTCGCCGCGCGATACGAACTGCCCGGTGTCGACTTGCTCGGAGCGCACCCGCCCGTCATACGGTGCGGTCACGCGGGTTCGTTCCAGGTCGCGCTCGGCCCGGGCAAGCGCAGCCGATGCCTGGCGCGAGCCCGCGCGGGCCACGTTGAGCTGGTTCAGCGCCTGGTCGAGATCGGCCTGGCTGACCGCCTGGGTCGTAGCCAGTTCCTCCGCCCGTGTGAAGGTGAGTTCGGCGTTGGCGAGTTCGCTCTCGGCGGCAGCCAGGGCCGCCCGCGCCTGCGCCAGTGCGGCTTCGTAGTCGATGCGCTCGATCTCCAGCAGCACGTCGCCTTGCGAGAAAAACCCGCCGGAAACCATGGACGGCGAAACCGAGACGACCCGCCCCGCCACTTCCGCGACCAGGTTGCTCTCGGTCTTGGGGACAACCGTTCCGTGCGCGGTGACCGTCAGTTGCGCGGTCCTCTTGATCGCCTCGACTGTCTGAACCGAGGGCGCGACCGGTTGCCGCGCCTGGCGGTCCGGCCTGGGACCCGTTGCAATGATGACTATTGCCAGCAGGAAGCCTCCCGCCACGATGAGCAAGGGACCGAGATAGCGCCTCAAAAGGACCAGGAAGTTCATCCGGCGGCTCCCGCTGCGGATCTTGGTGCGTCCACGCGCACGGTGACGATGTCGGTATCGTGGTATTGCTGGTGATGCACCGACGAGGCCAGGCCGCGCAGCAGTCTCAGCGAGACTTCATGTTCCGGCGCCTGGCTGGAGCTCTGTTCCACCAGCAGCGCCATCCGGTCCTCCACGTTGCCTTCGCCGGGAGCCGCGATGAGTTCCAGCACTGCGCCGTCGCCTTCCTTGTGCGCGACCAGCAACAGCCGGCGCTTTTCCTGCCGCTCGCCGTCCTGGTGGTCGAGCAGGGTCAGGAGGGTTTCCTCGCTGGCGGCCTGAAGCCGGCCGGCCATGGCGTCGGACCAGCCGCTGCGCTTTGTGAACGACTCCAGGAACTCCTGGATACGGGGCAGGGCGGACACGGCGAATTCCGCTTCAAGCCGTCGCCGCCGCGGCGCCGTCAGCTCCAGAAAGAGGGTCATGAGCACCGCCGTGAGTCCGCCGGCTGTCATGCCGTTCTCCATCATTCCGCCGGCAAAATGCGAGAAGAATTCCGGAAATATGACGCCGGCCTGGAAACCGGTGCCGATCCAGAAGGAAACGCCGCAGATGAGGCCGTTGCGGGCGTTCATTCCGTCCTGGATCACCAGCTTTATTCCGACCATGAACAGCATCGCCATCAGAACGATGACGTAGGCCGCCACCACCGGTCCGGGTATGGCCAGGATCATGGCCAGCGCCTTGGGCAGAAAGGCGACCGCCAGGAAGATCGCCCCCACGGCGATCCCCACTCTGCGCGCGCCGACACCGGTCAGCTCGGTCACCGAAACGCTGCTGGAGTAGGTGGTGTTGGGAACCGTTCCGGCCAGGCCGGACAACAGGTTGCCGACGCCGTCCGCCGCCACCGCGCCCTGGACCGCCCGGAAGTCCGGCGCGCGCGGCTTGCGCCAGGAAACGCGTTGTATCGCTAGCCCGTCGCCGATGGTCTCGATCGCGCCCACCAGGGTGGCGAAGATGAAGGCGGGCAGCAGGCTCCAGAAGACCGGGCCGAACTCGAGATCCAGTCCGGGCCAGTTCCCTTCGGGGAGTCCTATCCAACCGGCCTGCGCAACCAGTTGCGTGTTGTAGAGGCCGTAGAAGCCCGCAAGAATCGATCCGGCCACGACACCGACCAACGGCGCCCACAAGCGCAGCACGGCGTTTCCCCGCAGGGCTATGGCCACGATGATCAGCAGCGTCACGACCACGGTAAGCGGGGTGGCGAAGGACGGCGCGCCCTCCGGGAGTTCCTTCAGCATGTCGAAGGCGACCGGCATGACGGTCACCGCAATCAGCATGATCACGGTGCCCGATACGGTTGGGGTCAGCACCCGGCGCAGCAGGGAAAGCCGCCCGGACAGCAGGAACTGGAACAGGGAGGCAATGATGACCAGCGTGCCCAGCATGGCCGGTCCGCCCTTGGAGATCGCGGCGATGCAGACCGCGATGAAGGTCGCCGAAGTGCCCATGACCAGCACGTAGCCCGATCCGAAGCGCCCGAGGCGAACGGCCTGAAGAATGGTCGTGACGCCGCTGATTGCAACCGCGGCGAACACGGCCCAGGAGAGGTAGGACTCGCCGCCGCCCGCGGCCCGGATCACGATCGCCGGGGTCAGGACGATGCCGGCAATGCAAAGCACCGCGAACTGCAGGCCCAGGCCGAAAGCCAGCGGTTTGGGCAGCTTGTCGTTCGGCTCGTAGCGCACGTTGGCGACCGTGTCCGGCGTATCAGCCATCATGTTGCTCCGGTTGAGTGCGGGGCGCGGCGGGTCTGTCCAGTGTTCATGTGGCGTTGCTCATCGGGTGCGTCTAGCGGTTACCGATCGGTCGCTTGACCGTCAGCATGAGCATCCAGTTGCGCGTTCCGCTGAATGTGTTGGTGTTGGTAAGGTCGGGGTCCCGCTGGTGCATGGGGTGAAATTCGTAGTAACCCATGTCCTCAAAGTCGCCGGTGGCCGACCAGGTCAGTTTCAGGCCCAGCCACACCTGGTCTCCCGGGTTGTAGTCGGCCCCGGCATGCAGGCGCCAGACCAGGACCCTGTCATTGAGGTCGTTGTTCTGGGCGCTGTTGTAGAACGAAAGCGGCGGGTCGTACGTTTCGCCGGCGGCCGAGGTGTCCCGGTAATCGCTGGCGTAAAACACGTTGGCAAACTCCACCGAGGCCAGCCCCAGTCCCGCGCCCGCATAGGGTGTAATCGCGCCCCATGCGCCCGGGAAGTCGTAGTACGCATCCAGCGAAAGGGAACGCACGCGCAAGCGGTCGATCATGGCGCGTCCGTTGGCCTCGACCGTGCCGCCCGGCCGCGGACGGATGGCGGTTCCGTCATAGTAGGCGATGTCCCTGAACATCTGGCCGGTGTCGTTCCTGTGCTGTGCGAGCGCCAGCTCCAGCCGCGTCCGGCCGAAAAAGCGCCCGGCGGACAGTTCGAACGCGGCGCCGCTGTCCAGGCCGATGTCGTAGTGCCAGCGGTATCCGGTACCCTGCGGAACGGGTTCCTGATCGAAGCAGGCGGCGTCCGGGTAGCAGAACGTATCGAGGGTCCAGCCTTCCTGGTCCAGGTTCGATCCCTGTCCCGCGCCGATGCCGGCGCCGACATACCATCCCGACCGTGCCGGCCCCGCGGCGCCCGCCGACTCGGCCGCGCCGGCCACGCTACCGATCGCAAGAAGGGCGACGGCGGCTCCGAAAATCGATCTCGTACGCATGGGTGCTCCCCCGCAACCATTGCTCCTCCCGTGAAGGGAAGCCGGTAGCCTAACATCTAGCGTCGCTCCCCGCCCGGAACGAACGTGGAAACGCCCGGTGCGCGTCAGGACCGGCCCTTGGCTGAATGGCGCGCAAGACGCTGCTTTTCCCGCTGCCAGTCGCGTTCCTGGTCGAGCCGGCGTTTGTCGTACTGCTTGCGGCCCCTGCCCAGACCGATGCGCAGCTTCACTTTCGACCCGCTCCAGTACAGGGCCAGCGGAATGATCGTGAGCCCGCGCTGCTGGACCTTTCCGGCCAGCCGGTCGATCTGGTTGCGGTGCAGCAGCAGCTTGCGGCTGCGGTCGGGCACCGGGGGCGGG
>CAYMQG010000099.1:0-8491 GCA_964392625.1 uncultured Gammaproteobacteria bacterium
GCGTAATCTGGGCCCCCGGCAGGATCGCACCCGGTCGAACCAGTTCCGAGATCATGGGGTTGCAGGATTTCTTCCCCACTTTCGCCGCCTTGGCGAACGCGGCGATTCCCTCGGACCGGGTCATTGACGGGCTGGACAGCAGCGGATTCATCAACGGCGATTCCGATAACAGCCCTCGCAATGATTTTGCCTACTTCCTCTGGACCCACCTCCAGGCCGTACGGCAAGGCAGGTGGAAGCTCCATCTTCCGCGCCCCCGGGACCCTGATTGGGTGGCGCCGCTGACGCCGTCGGATCATGTGGACCCCGAAGACGCGGCGGCGATCGAAAACCCCATGCTTTTTGATCTCAGGAGCGACTTCGGCGAGCGTTACGACCTGTCCCGGGAGCATCCGGACATCGTGGCGGACCTGCTCGATTTCGCCGAGTCGGCGCGCGCCGACATGGGCGATTACGACCGCCTGGGACGCAATGTCCGCCTGTTCGATCCTCTCGACAAGCGCCCGGACGCACCGATGCGCGTTCCCTACTAATCCCCCATTGCGATGCCCCCCAGGCAGGCTCATCAGCAAAGCAAAGGCGCAGGTTTCAGCCGCCGGGAAGTCGTTGCGGCCGTCGCCGCGGCGCCGCTGGCCGCGACGGCCGCACCAGGTGGCGCCGATGCCGCCTTCGATCCACCGAATCGCGCCGCCGGGCCGCTCCGCACCAATCCCGCCGCGGTCGAGACGACCGCCGGAAAGCTCCGGGGATACGAGAGCGGCGGCGTGGCCATCTACAAGGGCGTGTCCTACGCGGACCCGCCGGTGGGCGATTTCCGCTTTGCCCGGGCCCCGGCCCTGACACCCTGGACCGGGATCCGCCGGGCCTTGAACTACGGCCCGATTTGCCCCGTGATCCCGGAGGACAGCCGCGACCGCGCCCACGACGTGTTCCGGTTTCTCGCACCGAACGGACAGCCCAGCGATGCGATGGAAGACTGTTTGCGCCTGAACATCTGGGCCCCGGTTGCCTGCGAAACCAAAAAACCCGTGATGGTGTGGCTGCACCCCGGGGGCTTTCGCAGGGGCAGCAGCCAGGAATTCCTGAGTTGCGACGGAGAAAACCTCGCCAGGCGCAGGAACGTGGTGGTGGTGAGCCTCAATCACCGCATCGATGCGCTGGGATATACGAATCTCCATACCGATATGGGTGAATCGTTCTCCGAGTCGCCGGCCGCCGGAATCCTGGACCTGGTTGACGCGCTGAAATGGCTGCGCGCCAACATCGAGAGATTTGGCGGTGACGCCGACAACATCACCCTCTTCGGCCAGTCCGGAGGCGGTTACAAGATCAGCGTCCTGCTTGCCATGCCCGAGGCGTCCGGATTGTTTCACCGGGCAGTCATTCAAAGCGGCGCACGTCTTGAGGTGCACGACCAGGAAACCGCTTCCAGGCTCACCCGGGAAATCCTGCGCGTCCTCGATCTGCCGCCCGGCGCGGGATCGGTGCGCAGGCTTAGGGAACTGCCGGTCGCAGAGTTCCTGCGGGCGGCGAAGGCGGCAAGCGACGCGGTCCGGGTGCAAGAGATCGAGACGTCCCGCTGGGCGGGGCGCTCCTGGCGCTACCAGCCCACCGCGGGGACGCCGTTTCTGCCTCACCAGCCCGGCTCGACCGCGGCCATGTCCGAAGCCGCGAACATTCCGCTCATCTGCGGCAGCACGCGCAACGAAATCTCGCCCAGCGGAAACAATCCGCATCTTGAGGAATTGTCCTGGTCGGGACTGAAGGAAGAGCTGGAACCGGAACTGCACGGCCGGACGGATGCCGCCATCGAGGCGGCGCGAAAGACCGATACCGAATGGCGACCGGTCGATGTGCTGTCGGTGCTTTTGACCCGCAGGTTCCGGCTGTCCGCCGTCGAGTACTGCAACCGCGCCAGCGCCGCACGGAACCGCAGGGTATTCAACTACCTGTTCGACTGGCGCACCGACCTGTTCGACGGGCGCCCGCGCGCCTACCACACCAGCGATATCGCCTTCGTGTTCGCCAACACGGAGATGGTTGCGGAACAGACCGGCGGCGGCGAGCGGCCGCGCGCACTGTCCGAGTTGATGACCCGTTACTGGGCGCAATTCGCTGCGGGGGGCGACCCGAATGCTCCGGGATTGCCCGATTGGCCGCAGTACAGCGCCGCTACCAGACCCACCATGATTTTCGACGATGTCAGCGGGGTCCGTAACAATCCGGATGCGGAAATCGTCGACCTGTTTCTGTAGGCGGCAGGGGAGGAGGATTGCATATGACGATTGCGCGTGAAGAAATTGTCGCAAGGCTGCAAGGGCAGATCAGCGCCGGTAGGCCGATTGTCGGCTGCGGCGCCGGAACGGGGATCTCGGCAAAGTTTGCGGAGGCGGGCGGCGCCGATCTGATCATCATCTACAACTCCGGGCGCTACCGCATGGCTGGCCGGGGTTCTCTGGCGGGCCTGATGCCGTATGGGGACGCCAACGCCATCGTGGTCGAAATGGCTGCCGAAGTGCTTACCGTGGTGCGGGACACGCCCGTGCTGGCCGGCGTCTGCGGCACGGACCCGTTCAGGAACATGCCGCTGTTCCTGCGCCAGCTCAAGGACATGGGGTTTGCCGGCGTTCAGAACTTCCCCACGGTGGGGCTGATAGACGGCAACTTCCGGGCCAACCTGGAAGGCACCGGAATGGGCTATGACAAGGAAGTGGAAATGATCTCGCAGGCCCATGACCTGGACCTGTTCACTTCGCCGTACGTTTTCAATGCCGATGAAGCCCGGTCGATGACCGAAGCGGGCGCAGACCAACTGGTCGCCCATCTCGGGCTCACGACGGCGGGAAGCATCGGCGCCACTGTGGCGAGTACGCTGGAAGATTCCGTCCGCAAAGTGATGGAAATCGCGGAAGCCGGCCGAAGCGCGCGCGAAGACGTCATCGTGATCGCTCACGGGGGACCGCTGGACGAGCCTGACGCCGTCGGCGCCGCCCTGCGAATGCTCCCCGGAATCAATGGGTTCTTCGGCGCTTCCAGCATTGAAAGGCTGCCGACCGAGCGGGCCATCTCCGGCCAGGTCGAAGCGTTCAAGAATCTCCCTTTAGCCGATTGATTTCCCAATCCTACAAAACAAAGGAAACGACTATGTCATTCATCAAGCAGTTCATCTTCGCGCTCTCGCTGTTGTTGCTGGTCCCCACCGCTCCCGGATTTGCCGAAGAAGCGCAAACGAGGATCGTGATCGTTGGAGCAAGAACCAGCCAGGGGCAAGGCGTACATGAATTTTTCTCCGGCGTGCGCGCCCTGGAAACCATGCTCATGGAATCCGCCGTGTTCAAAGAGGGGTCGGAACCCGATATCGAGGCCTTTCCGTTCGGGTGGACCGAGGAAACGTCGCTGGACGGGGCGACAACGCTGGTGATGTATTTCGACGGCCGGCAGGAAAATCCACTTCAGGACGCTGCTGTCCGCTCCGCTGTGGGCCGCTTCGTGTCCGATGGCGGGTCGCTGGTGGCCGTCCATCACGCGGCTTTCACCGATGACGACGTGCTGCGTCCTTCGCTCAAGAGCTGGTTCGGCGGCACCCTGCCTCCCGACGGCGAGCTGTCAAAGGCGTTTTTCTCCGTAAGCACGGCGGAAAACGACCATCCCGCGGGCCGCGGGGTCGGGGAAATCGCGTACGTGGACGAAGCCTATTCACCCCTGGACTTCGACCATGAATCCGGCCACGTACGGCCGGTCGTGACCGGGCAGATCATGCCCCTTTCAGGCGCGGGAAACGCCGCGGCGTCGGAGCCGCGGCAGGGAGTGGCCGCATGGGCCTTCGAGCGGGTCGATGGCGGACGCTCGTTTGCCTTTACGGGCGGCAACGAACTGTCCGCTTTTGATGTACCGGGGGTTCGCACGCTGCTGCTGAACGCCATCGCCTGGGCCAGCCGCATCGAGATCCCGGAAACCGGTGTGTCCACGCAGGCCGACCCGGTGCTTGCGGCCAAATTGCTCAATCCACGGTATGGAGAAAACCCGTTTTCGGTGTCCCGAGTGATGACGGCAGAGGAATATTCCGTGATGCATCTCGATTGGGGCCGCATCGACTGGCACGTCACGGGACCCATGGGCAATACGGATGTACTCACTACCGGAATTGCGATTGTCGATGTCGGCAAGTCCAACCCCAGGCACTACCATCCCAATTGCGATGAAGTCTTGCATGTGGTCGAGGGCCATATCCTGCACACGATGAACGACGTCACCGTGGAGATGAAGGCCGGGGACACGGTAAGCATTCCCAAGGGGGTCTATCACAACGCAACGAACATCGGCGACACCAAGGCGGTGCTCGCAATCAGCTTCGACTCGGCGTGGCGGGAAGTCATCGGCGAATAACCGTGGACGATGACCGCCGGCGTGCCCGCCCCGTCGATCTGCTGGGGCTGGCCGCCATCGCGATTTTTCCAGGCGCGCTATTAGCGGCAATCCTCGTGGCCTGGCCGGCGGCGGGCCAGTCGGAATCGGCGCGGAAGGAACCTGCGGCCCCGGGAGAAATCTCTCTGTTCGACGGCAAGTCCCTCGATGGCTGGTCGGGCGACAGCCGGTACTGGTCCGTGATCGACGGCGCGATTACGGGCCGCACGGATGTCCCGCTTGAGGAAAACACCTATCTCATTCGGGAAGGGACGTTTGCCAATTTCGAAGCCCGGCTCAAGTACCGCTTTCTTACCGAAATCGGCAATTCCGGCCTGCAATACCGGGGCCGCGGGATAGAAGGAAAACCGTTTGTCGTTCGCGGCTACCAGGCAAACATCGTGACCACGCACGCAGACCGGACCTTTGCCATGCTTTGGGAGGACGAGGCGCGTGAACTGCTTGCGCTATACGGGGAAACGGTCGAAATCTTCGCCGCCGCGAACCCGTCAGGGGAAACCTTCGAGCGACGGGTCACCGGCACAGTGAACTCAAAGGCCGAAATCATGGCCGCGGCAAGACATTATCCCGAGTGGAACGAACACATCGTGATCGCATACGGCAACCGCCTCATCCACGCGCTCAATGGAATGGTAACGCTGGAGGCAATCGACAACGACGAGGCCAGCCGCTCGCTGGAGGGCGCTTTTGCATTGCAGATACACCGGGACATGGCCATGGCAGTGCAATTCAAGGACATCACGGTCCGGGAACTCAAGACGGAGCCGGACATTGCGCAGCGGTTCGTCCGCCGGCGCACGACACGGCACGCGAATTCAACCGACGCATCTCCCTGAAGGCGTGGGCATCCTGCCGCTGAGCATTCAGGAGGTCCCGGTCAGTCCCCGACACCGTACGTGGACTTGAGATGCCGAATGACGGATGCCAACTCCGCATCGGACAAGGGCCTTTCCCAGATCAGCATGCGCGCGATCTCGCCGTTGAACGCTTCCTTGCCGGGATGATCCAGTGCCTCCCGTTCCTGTCCGATCGCCAGTTTTGACGGGTCGGCTTCCGGCACGACCACAAACGTGTCCCTGTCCACGGCCGTGGGCCGATCGACGAACAGTTCCGCGATCACCGCGCCCCTGCCCGCCCCCAGGCGGCCCGCCACGACGTGGAAACGGCCTTCCTCGAGCCTCGGCCCCGTGAGCTTGGGGTTGTCCCGGTTCCACGTTCCGAACGAACGGGAATTGCGCGGGTTCATGCTTACCGTGTTGTCGTCGTCGAATCCCGCCCATACGCCCTCAAACTCGGGACCGTTCTTCAGGTTGCCGAAAAAGGCGTTGACGTCCTTGTAGGGGGCGCGCGTGGGCACCTGCCGGTGGCCGGCGATCACCGCCGCCCAGGTAAACCCGCTGCCCGTGGTCAGATGATCCAGCGCGTCCTCGGCGCTGTTGACCAGTTCGTCCTCGTCGAAGACGATGGCGTGATGCCCGTTGAGCTCCGCCACGGGCCCGCGAAGCGCGGGCCTGCCGCCGGGCCGGAAATTGCGAAAATCAATAATCTTCCCGCCTTTCACCTGATTGCCCCATGCGGACACCTCGCCCACCCTGTGACCCTCGCCCGCCAGGTCGGGCCGGGTTTCCAGCGTCACATCCCGGTCCGCGTCCAGATCCACCAGAAGACCCGCGGCCGGTATGGCGCCGTTACCGGCTTCCGGCACCGAGGGCCCCTGGCCGCCCGTAACAGTGCAGGCCGTCAATGACAGGGCCGTCAGGCAGGCGCAAAGGTGGCGAGCGAGTTTCACTAGCGGCGAATTTTCTCGTTCAAGGCCGCCCAGCCCGCAGCGAAGACCTCATCGGAAATGATCATTGCTTGTCGCGGGCGAGAGTTCTTATCCCAAGGACCGAAACTGGCGCAGCGCCTCCCGGGTAAACCCGTCGTCGTTGATGTGCGCGTCCACCTCGACCAGCTCCCGGTTCGGCGCGCTTATCCAGCCCTTGCGTATCGCGTTGAACAAGGCCTTATCCGCCTCCGGGTCATGGAACGGCTGACCCTCCTGGTCGATGGCCGAAACCCCCTTGAGCGGGAGCAGAAAACGCACGGGCCCTGTCATCCGATTGACCCTCTCCACGATCCATGAGCCGATGGCCTCGTTCTCCTCCGCGGTCGTGCGCATCAGGGTGATCTGCGGATTGTGAACATGAAGGCGCCTCGATTGAAATTTCACCGGGATCGTCTCGCGGGCGCCGAAATTGACCATATCGACAGCGCCCACCGACCCCACGTAAGGGACACCGGTGCGGATCATCGCGCCGAAGCGATCCGGTGTGCAGGGAAGAACGCCGCCAACCAGGTAATCGCACACTTCAGTGGTGGTGATGTCGAAGACGCCTCCCAGCAAGCCCGAATCGACGAGCTTTTCCATCGACTGTCCGCCGGTGCCCGTGGCATGGAAGACGAAGCACTCGAAATCATTCTCCAGCGCGGAACGAATAGCCGTTATACATGGCGTCGTGACCCCGAACATCGTGAAACCCAGTGCGGGTCGCGCGGATTCGCCAAGTTCCGCCTTGTTGAGCGCCATCCCGGCCGCGGCATGCGCCGCGTTGGCGATGACCTGCCGGGATATGGCGTTCAGGCCTGCGATATCCACGACCGAATACATCATCGCGATATCGTTGGGTCCGACGTAAGCGGAGACATCGCCGGAACCCATGGTCGAAACCATGATCTTCGGCACCCCTACGGGCAGCGCGCGCATGGCTGCGGTGACGATCGCGGTATTGCCCGAACCGCCAAGCCCGAGCACGGCGCCGATGTCGTCGCGGGATAGCAGGTAGTTGGACAATGCCTCACCCATCGCCGCGACGGCTGTGCCCCGGTCGGACTGGCCCAGCACCGCGGATACGCCGCCGGAATGCCACCCGGCGACATCCCCGGCCGGAACATCCGCGGCCTCCGAGGGGGACACCGTCGAAACGTCAACCAGCAGTGCGACCGTTCCGGCTGACCGCACGCATTCGCCCGCGTACGTAAGCTCCGCTTCCTTGGTGTCGAAGGTGCCGATTACGTAGACTTTACCCATGGTTCACTGCGCTTCGGTTGAAGGATTCCGATACCCGAAACCCCGACTGCCGTGTGCCTGCAAAGTATATCGTTCCGGCTGTTCAGCGTTCGAACCAGGGGTTCAGAATCGCAACACCCGCGGGCGCGAAATCGGACTCATTGCGGGTCACGACGGTTAACCGGTGACACAGGGCAGTCGCGGCAATCAACCCATCGATCGCGGGAAGCGGATTTTTCAAACGCGCCGTCAGCCTGCCCCATTCGTCTGCGACGCTGCCGTCGATCGGCAGAACGCGGTTTTCGAACCACGCCGGCAACTCGTTCTCCAGCCAGGCCGAAATGCGTGACCGCCGGCGACTGTCCGGCAGACGCTCCACCCCATTTCGGATTTCACCGAAGGAAAGAACACTTACGTGCAATGATTCCGCCGGCATGCCGTCAAACCACTTCGTCACAAGCGGCGACGGTTGATTTCTCGTCAGCTCCGACAGCGCACAGGTATCGATCAGAAAGCTCACAGCCGGGTTTTTCGCGGCACGGAGCGGTCGCGCTCCAGGTCCAGTTCCACGCCGGCAAGCGGAGAATCACGCAGAAACTCGGTCAGGGAAGGCTTGCCCCGCTTGTCTTTCAGCCGTTCATAGTCGTCGGCCGATAGCACGACGGCTGCCCGGCGTCCATGCACTGTAATCGTTTGCGGTCCGGAGTCGGCGCTGCGCACCAACTCGCTGAATCGCGCCTTCGCTTCCTGAACCTGCCAGTTCTTTGTCATTTCGCGGATAAATCTGACCAGAATGACCATATTATGCGAAACAGTGCCGCGCATTGCAAGCCAAAAGAGGAGGATTCCCGCACACTTTTTCGCGAGGCAGGCACCATGTTGGCAACAAATAGAAGTGTCCGGTTTTAGAACAAATGAACTGTCCGGTTTGGGTGCAGCGCTCCACAGCGCCTGAAGGACGGAGTCCGAAGGGCGCTGTGGAGCGCTGAGCGGTCGGTCGCCCGCTACGCCGCGGCC
>CAYMQG010000100.1:0-8383 GCA_964392625.1 uncultured Gammaproteobacteria bacterium
TGCATCGCCGGAAACACCTGAACCCGAACCCGTCCCCCGGAGCGCTCCTCGATCTCTCCGGCCCACGGAACGAGAAACGAACGCACGGAGAGGGCGTTGGGTGAATTGAAGGTGTGCAGCCGAAGCGTGATCGGTTCGGCAGCGGCGGAATTCAGGAACGCGCACAGCAGTGCCGCGGCGGCTGAGCCGATCGACCAGCGGTTGAGCCGGCGTTCGCGGCGGTTAACTGATTGCGGAGCTTGTGCGTTTGCCATTGAATGTAAAGCAGCCAATGCGTGTGCGAAAATGCCTCGGCGAGCAGCGGGCAGGCGTCGCCAGGTAGCCCTGGCGGCCACCATACAGTACCCGATTATTCGCCCGCGCGCTCCTCAGGAACAGGAATCAGGACATGGGACCCGACGAATCCGGCGCACGCTCCCGGGACCGCCTTCATCCCGACGCGAAGGTCCCGTTTCCGCTCAGCGTGGGGCTCGCCTTGCAGATTGTCTGCCTGGTACTGCCCGGTGCGGTGATGATCCCGACGGTCGTGTTCCGGGCCGCCGGCCAGTCCGAGGAGGTCCTGCTGTGGGCCGTGTTCGCCTCCGTCGCAATCTGCGGCGCTACTTCGATAGTCCAGGCACGGCGGATTGGACGGTTCGGCGCAGGCTACATCCTCGCGATCGGAACATCGGGGGCCGCCATCGCGGTCAGCATTGCCGCCCTCGCTGCAGGCGGGCCGGCGTTACTCGGAACCGTGGTCGTTGTCCTCGGGCTTGTCCAGTTCGTTTTCGCCGCACGCCTGTCGTTGTTCCGGCGCATCCTCACGCCTACCGTAACGGGGACGGTCCTGATGCTGACACCGGTCACGGTCATGCCGATCATGTTCGACCAACTGAAGAGTGTGCCAAGCGGCACGCCGCCAATGGGTGCGGCGCTCAGCGCGATGACGACCCTGGTCGTCATCGTGGGAATCGCACTGACGGTAAAAGGCCGGGTGCGCCTGTGGGGACCTGTCATAGGAATTGTCGCGGGTTCGATCATCGCAAGCGTGTTCGGTCTTTACGACGTTGACCGCATCGCCCTTGCTGCATGGATCGGTATTCCGAGGTCCGAATGGGCCGGCCTGGACCTGCGGTTCACTCCCGACTTCTGGGCGCTGCTTCCCGCGTTCGCGTTCATTGCCCTGGTCTGCACCATGCAAACCGTCGGCGGCGCCGTGGGGATCCAGCGCGTGTCATGGGCCGAGAGCCGTGCCGTGGATTTTCGCGCGGTCCAGGGCGCCGTGGCCGCCGACGGATTGGGCAATCTGCTGTCTGGCCTGGCAGGCACCATGCCGCTCGGCTGCCGGCCGACGGGTGCGTCCGTGGTGGAGATCACCGGAATCAGCTCGCGCCGTATCGGCCTTGCGCTCGGTGCGGCGCTCATCGTGCTGGCATTCGTTCCCAAGGCGCTTGCCGTGATCCTTGCAATACCGGGCCCGGTCATCACCGCGTTCGTCGGCGTCACGATGGCGACAATTTTCATCATAGGCATGAAGGTAATCCTTCAGGACGGAATCGACTTTCGCAAGGGCCTGATTGCCGGCGTCTCGTTCTGGATCGGTGCGGGCTTTCAGAGCGGCGTGATATTCCCCGGGTATTTCTCGGAGTTTGCGGCCGCCCTGTTGAACAACGGGATGCTGACCGGAGGCATCGTCGCGATCCTCATGACCCTGTTTGTCGAGCTGACGAAGCCACGAGCGCGCCGAATTCATCTGAAGTTCGATACTTCCGCCCTGAACGAGATTCGGGAGTTTGTCGGGGCATTCGCGTCGCAAAGACGTTGGGATGCGCAGATGGCGGGCCGCCTGGATGCCGTCTGCGAAGAAACGATATTGACTCTCCAGCAACAGGACGAGCACGGTGCGGACGCCGGGCGGCAATTGCTCCTCACGGCGCGCAGCGAGGACGGCGGAGCGGTGCTGGAGTTCGTTGTTTCCAAAGGCGAAGAGAACATACAGGACCGGATAGCGCTGCTGGGCGAGGCAAACGCGGCAGCAATGATCGAGCAGGACGTCTCGCTACGGCTGCTGCGTCACCTCGCCTCCTCGGTCCGCCATCAGCAGTACCACGACACGGACATCGTGACCGTCCGCGTGGAACCGCCCGCGAAGAGGACTGCCCGTGGAACGTAAAGGCGCCGATCAAGGGCTGCGCTTCGAAGCGGACGACCGGCCCTCCCTGCCCCTCACTATAGGCCTGGGATTACAGAACACGGCGCTGACCCTGGCCAGCGTCGTGCTTACTCCCACAATCCTCATTACAACCGCCGGTGCGGGCGATGCCTATCTCAACTGGGCCCTGTTCGCCGCGCTGGTGGTCAGCGGCACGGCCACGTTCATTCAGGCCGTTCGATTTGGCCGTATCGGCGCCGGTTACATCCTGGTGATGGGCAGCACCGCGGCTTATCTCGCGGTCGGCATCAGCGCCGTCCGCAGCGGAGGCCCCGAGCTGATGGCCACGCTGATTGTCGTGGCTGCCTTCACACAGTTCATTCTCGGCTCGAAGATGGCCATGTTGCGGCGTGTATTTACGCCTACGGTTGCCGGCACAGTGCTGATGCTGATACCCGTAAGCATCGCGCCGATCATTTACGGCAAGCTGATCGATGTGCCGGCAGCAGCCGCCCCTGCCGCGGCGCCGGTAACGGCGCTGGTGACGCTTGCCGCCTCCGTGCTCCTGGCGCTCAGATTGTCCGGCATCTGGCGGCTCTGGGCTCCTGCCATCGGCCTGGTGTCCGGAAGCCTTGCGGGCGCGGCGTTCGGAATCTACGACACCGCGCGCGTGGCGGCCGCGCCCTGGGCAGGGCTGCCGGATTTCAGTGCCTATCCGGGGCTTGACCTGAGCTTCGACGCCACTTTCTGGGCGCTGCTTCCGGGTTTCATCCTGGTCACGCTGGTCGGCGCCCTGGACACGCTGGGCGACGCGATCGCCATCCAGCGCGTGTCATGGCGCAAACCGCGCGCGACAGACTTCCGCTCGATCCAGGGCGCAATCTATGCCGACGGCATCGGCAACCTCCTGTCCGGTCTGGGCGGGACGGTACCGAACACCACTTACGGCAACTGCATCGCCGTTGTCGAAATTACCGGTGTGGCCGCGCGCCGCGTGGGCGTCTGCGTTGGCGCAATTTTTGCCGTCCTGGCTTTCCTGCCGAAAATCGTCGCTGTGTTGGTCGCGATACCGGGACCGGTCGTGGGGGCCTATCTGGCCGTTATCTTGTCCCTTATTTTCGTTCTCGGCTTGCGAATCGTGATTGCCGACGGATTCGACTACCGCAAGCGCCTGATCGTCGGATTCGCCGTCGTGGTGGGAATAATGTTTCAGTTCGACCTGGTCTATCCGGCTCTTCAGGAAGGAGCATGGGGTGAGATTCTCGGTCAGGGCATGACGGCCGGCGGCATCACCGTCATTCTCCTTTCGGGTTTCGTGGACCTGACCCGGTCCAGACCACGTCGCCTGCAGACAACGCTATCCATCGCGGCGGTTCCGGCAATCGATGTGTTTCTGCACGAATTCGCCGAAAAGGCGCGTCTCGATGAGCGGACCACGTTCCGGCTTCGCGCGGTCGGTGAAGAAGTCCTGCATATCCTGCTCGATGACCGGGCGGAGGAAGCCGAGCGCGATCTGTTGCTGATTGCCCGGGCGGACGGTATGGCCACGGACCTGGAATTTATCGCCGGCGGTTCGGAAATCAATCTGGAGGACCAGCTCGCCATGCTGAGCGAGGGAGGCACCGAGCTCCCCAACGAGTCCGAGGTGCCGCTGCGCCTGCTGCGCCATTACGCCACTTCGGTCCGGCATCAGCAATATCACGGAACGGACATCGCCACAATCCGCATCGAACCGGAGGGAGCCCCCAAGGGTGAGACGCGGGCTAGTTCCTGACGAAGTGCCCCAGGTAATGGCGGCTTTCCGCTCGAACGCCGCCTGCGCGCACGCAGGCATCGTGAACCAGGCGCTCCGTACAGCAGACATACGCGACGTTCGCCGACTGAAGCATCCGCAAACAAGGGGCACGCGGAGTGCTCCGGATATACGCGTCGGCCACTTCGCCGGGATGGAGGCGTTCCGGTGACGCCACGGACTCCGCCATTTCTTCGATGGGCACGGGCACCAGATAGACGTACCGGTCGGCGGGGCCCCGGTTCACGACGATCCGGTTCCGGCTTTTCCATCGGGAAGGCACGTCGAGTCCGTCCCACGAGTCGAGGTGCAAGCCCAACCTCAGCCCCGATAACCGATCCACCGTAATCGAAGGAAGAGTGCCGTCGTCGACGGACGGGTCGAGTTCGGCTACCGGCGACAGGCTGAGAAATGGCGAGAAATCCAGCGCCCTCTCGGACTTCAGGTCGCAGGGGAAGATCGCGACAAAGTCCAGTTCGTCCTCGATCGACAGCTCGTCGAGAGAAGCGGTGTATTTGCTGACCTCGAATTCGTCCAGCCTTCGAAAGTCGACCGGCAATCTTGCGTCAGGCCGATAGTCGACGGCGTCCGGGTAATACTCCTGCGCGCAGACCAGCGTCTCGCTGAACGAAATCACGTCGTGCGCATCGCCCAGCCTTCCGTCAATGTAGACTTTCATTGAAGATTGGGCGGCGCCGGCGCGAAAACGCCGGCCGACGCCTGCTCAGATCAAGTCCGCGCCGACCTTTTCCAGCGGCTCGCCGTGCAGGGCCAGATGCCTCACCACGTGGGTGTAGAACTTGTCCAGTCCTTCGCAATAGACCGTGGGGTTGTCGAACCCATTGCCGCTCGCATACCGGTGTACGGGCTGACCGCCGCCACAGACTTCACGCCAGCAGCAATCCGAGCATTCAGGTGCAGGCGTCTTCTTGAAGTGTTCGAATTCATGGAACAGCGGGTCCTGGATGATTTCCCCGATGCTGGCATTCTTCAGGTCCCTGTAGTCGTATCCGTTCCAGTACTTGGTGGACCTCAGCGTGTCGTCGGGCCCGACTCCGCCATCGGACGACACGGTAATCAGAAGATGGTCCGGGGCATCCTTCCCGTCACCGAAGAGAAAGTTGCCCTGCCCGTAAATCCGCGCCAGAAAATGATCGACGAACCGAACGCCCACGGACTCCTCGTCATTCGCCATCCTGTCGAAAACCTGGATCAGAAAATCGCCGTAGGCTTCCGCGTCGCCGGAAAAATTATCGTGATTCAGGTCGGGCAGCAGGAAGTCGAGCTGGCGCACATGCAGGTCGCGCCGAAAGTGGTCGTAGATTTCCCCGGCATCGAAGTCCTCGCCGATCACGGCCAGGACCGCGGGAGGCTGATTCAGGTGTTCCTGACACAGGGCCAGGCCACGCACGGTCGCCTGGTAGGACGACCTGCCGTTGTGATCAAGGCGATGGGCGTCGTTGTGCGCCTTTGCTCCGTCCAGGCTCACGCCCACCTGAACGCGATGCCGGTTGAAAATCTCTATCCACTCGATATCGATCAGCATTCCGTTGGTCTGGATCGTCATCGATACGTCAACGATGGGGTCCAGATTGGATCTGATCTCTTCGCAGATACGGTCGAACCGGGCTTTCGGCATCAGAAGCGGTTCACCGCCATGCAGGTGAATCGCTATTCGTTGAAGCTCGTACTCCTCGGAGAATTCCCTGAGCCTTTGCACCAGCAGTGCGACCGTGTCATTCGAAATGAGCGCCGAGTGCCCCTTGTAGCTGTCGTCTCCCGCATTGAAGAAATAGCAATAGTCGCAATTCAGATTGCATCGTTCGGTAATCTTCAATATGACTTCCAGCGTATTCAGCTCGCGGAAGTTCACGGTTCTTCCTTCAGTGGCCACAGGCACACTCGTTTCCTGCATCGTTGCGGCTGTTGGAGTCATCTCGAGTGCGTGCCAAATGTTTGCCGGCCTCCGCAAAGCGTCGGTCGAACGCGCGGCCATCGAGCGGCCGCTTCGTCGGATAAAGCCCTTATGCCCTTAAGCTTGCCGAGCTTCGGGGCCAGGTCTCAGGCTCAGGACAGACGGATTCCCGCTACTCAGGCGTCGGGCGCGGGCGGAGCAGAAACAAAATTACCGCCTGCCATCGCGGCGTCGGGCGCGGGCGGAGCCGAGACAAAATTGCCGCCTGCCGCCGCATGTGTCCCTGCCACCGCAGCATCGTCCACGGGCGGCGCAGAAACGAAATTGCCGCCTGCCCCCGAATAGCTTGAGATTTTCGCTTGCAGATTCGGACCGATCGCCTTGCCCGCCGCGTCCTTCTGGTCCCTGTCGGAGATTCCCAGCTTCTCCCGGAGCTTTCGCACCTTCATGTCTTCCATAGTTCCCCTCGCTTATTTGCCAAAAGTCGCTTCATTCTACATCGTCCCTGATCCCGATACGGAACGCTGGTGCGCCACGAGATAAAATTTGAAGAAAGCAGCAGTACCACAAAATGACTCGACGTATTCGACTGCCTTTCGCCGCGCTGGCTGTCCTCGCCATTAGCCTGGCCCCCGGCGCTGCGGCGACCGAACCGGCCATCGCGGCGCAACTGCGCTTCTCTTTCGGCGCCGGCGAACCCCGGCTGAGCCTCGGGCTCGGCGCATCCGAAAAGCGGTTCGCTGGGAGGCCGCATTCTCTGCGGCCGCTAGCCTACCGCCCCTTCGTCGAAGTGAGCGCACCCCTGTCGACGCCGCGACGGCAGCTTGAGGACCTGCGCCTTAACGGCCTGCCAATCGGCAAGCGCGCGCTTTACGCTGATGAGGACGGGGAAGAAAACGGCGATGAGGCATCCGACGGCAGCGTCCGCAATATCGCGCTTGGCGTCGTCGCAGGCGCGGCCGTCGGCGCGCTGATCCTGGCGTATATGGTGGCTGACGATATTGGCGACGATTTCGTAAATGCCATAGAAGGCATCTAGCCTAGCAAGCCTCTGTTGAGGTGAATCCATGACCTCGTCCGGCGCCCGGTTCCGCAAGGCCTTGCGCGAAGAGAATCCACTCCAGGTCGTCGGAGTGATCAATGCCTACGCGGCAATCATGGCGGAACGGGTGGGCTACCGCGCGCTGTACCTGAGCGGTGCCGGCGTCTCCAACGCTTCGTACGGCTTGCCCGACCTGGGAATGACGTCAATGAATGATGTTCTCGAGGACGTTGGCCGAATTACCGCTGTAACGGAAAAACCGCTGTTGGTGGATATCGATACAGGCTGGGGCAGTGCTTTCAACATCGCGCGAACGATCAAGGCCATGATCCGTGCCGGTGCCGGCGCGGTTCACATTGAGGACCAGGTTTCACCGAAGCGCTGTGGGCAACGTCCGAACAAGGTGATCGTTTCGACCGACGAGATGTGCGAGCGAATCAAGGCGGCAGTGGACGCGAAGACCGATGGGCAGTTCGTCGTGATGGCCCGTACCGATGCCTTGGCCGGGGCGGGTCTCGATGCCGTCGTGGAGCGCGTGTCGCGATTCGTCGAGGCGGGCGCCGACGCGATCTTCGCGGAAGCGATGACGGACCTCGACATGTACCGGCGCATAACCGAGGGGGTCGACGTGCCCGTGCTGGCCAATCTCACCGAGTTCGGCAGCACACCCCTGTATTCCCTGGCCGAGTTACGGAGCGTTGGGGTCAGAATGGCCTTGTATCCGATGTCCGCTTTCCGGGCGATGAGCCTGGCGGCGCTGCGCGTCTATACCACGATCCGCGAGGAAGGCACCCAGCGAAGCGTGGTCGATACCATGCAATCCCGCGAAGAGCTATACGACCTGATCGGCTACGACAGCTACGAGTCGAGTCTGGACGAACTTTTTGCGGCGAAGCCGGACGGCAACGCGGGAAACGGCGAAGGGAAACCCGATAGCTGACGGTGCAACCTCATGGTCCTGGGTAAGCCCGCAATCCGACCGAATTGACTACGGCACTTGATCTGCTAGGATCAGAAGTCAATCTGCTGACACAATCGTCAGTTTGGTGTCAGCAGGCTATTTAACATAAGTAGGGGATTATGAACATGCAATACCGATACCTCTTGTGGTGTCTTATGGGCGTCTTGTCGTCAGCCGGTTTTGCAGCAGCGCAAAGCGTGACGCTCGAAGAAATTGTCGTTACTTCACAGAAGCGGGAAGAGTCGTTGCAATCGGTACCTATTCCCGTGTCGGCCCTGGGTGTCGAACAGTTGGAAGACCGGCAGATCGTCGAAGCTCAGGACCTTGAGCGCTACGTTCCAAGCCTGAAGATGACTTACAACATAACGCAGCCCACAAATCTGTCGGCCTCCCTGCGCGGTTCCCTGGTCCAGGATGCATCGCTGGCCGTGGCGGAATCTCCGTTCGGCGTATACGTGGACGACGTTTATATCGGCCGGTTGAACGGCAACAACGTCCGTCTTGCGGATGTGGAACGGATAGAAGTGCTGCGCGGACCTCAG
>CAYMQG010000101.1:0-38199 GCA_964392625.1 uncultured Gammaproteobacteria bacterium
TCTGCGACCTGGTCTCCAGCGGCAAGACCCTGGCGGCCAACCAGCTCAGGGAAGGCGAAACGGTGCTGGAAAGCCGGGCCACGCTGCTCCTGAGCCCGGCCGAATTGCCTGCCGCGAGAAAGGACTGGGTGGAACTGCTCAAGCGCCGCATGGACGGCGTCATGCAGGCCCGCGAAACCAAGTACATCATGCTGCACGCGCCGCGCGCCGCGCTGCCCGTGATCGCGGAGCTGTTGCCCGGCTCCGAGGCCCCCACCATCATGCCGCTTGACGGGCGCGAGGACCGCGTGGCCGTCCATGCGGTGTGCCGCGAGAGCGTATTCTGGGAGACGCTGGAGGCCCTCAAGAATGCCGGCGCCAGTTCCGTGCTGGTGCTGCCGGTGGAGAAGATGCTGGAATGAGCCCGATCCCGCCCATCTACCGCTGGAACGCGCTGGCCGAACGGCAGCGCCGGGCGGTCCTCGAGCGGCTTGCCGCTCCGGCCGACCCCGCGCTGGAGGCGCGCGTGAAGGACATCATGGACCGGGTGCGCGCCGGCGGCGACGACGCGCTCAGACAGCTGGAAGCCGAGCTCGATGGCGTGGAACTCGACGAAATCGAAGCCGGCGAAAGGGAAATCGCGGAAGCCGGCGAGTTGCTGAGCGGAGAGCAGCGGGAGGCGATTCACGTGGCGCTGGACAACATTCGTGCCTGCCACGCGGCCCAGAGGCCCGCGGATTCCCGCACGGAGCCGGTACCCGGCGTGGTTTGCGAGCAGCGATACCGCCCCCTCGAGGCGGTCGGGCTGTACGTGCCGGCCGGGGGCGCCCCGCTACCGTCCACGGCGATGATGCTGGCGGCGCCCGCGCAACTGGCGGGCTGCCCGCAGCGCGTGCTATGCGCGCCGCCCGCCGCCGACGGCAGCATCAACCCGGCGATTCTCTACGTGGCCGGACTGTGCGAGGTACATCGCGTGTTCAAGCTGGGCGGGGCCCAGGCGGTGGCCGCGATGGCCTACGGCACCGAAAGCGTGCCCCGGGTCGACAAGATATTCGGACCCGGCAGCCGCTGGGTCGCCGCCGCCAAGCAGCTTGCGGCCATGGAACCGGGCGGACCGGCACAGGACCTGCCCGCGGGTCCGACCGAGGCGATGGTGATCGCCGACGAGACCGCAAACGCGCAGTTCGTGGCCCTGGACCTGCTCAGCCAGGCCGAACACGGCGAGGACGCGCACGTACTGCTGCTTTGCCTGGACGAACAGTTGGCGACGGCGGTCCAGGAAGAGATCGCCGAGCAGTTGCGCACGCTGCCGCGCACGGACGTGCTGGAGAAATCGCTGTCGGCAGGCTCCCTGCTGGTCGTGGACTCGCTGGAGGACGCCGCCGAAGTGGCCAACCGCTACGCTCCCGAGCACCTGCTGCTGCAGGTCGCGGACCCGCGCTCGCTGCTGGCCGAAATCCGCAACGCGGGCGCCGTGTTCCTCGGGCCCTGGTCGCCGGAATCCAGCGGCGATTACTGCAACGGCGCCAATCACGTGCTGCCCACCTACGGCAGCGCGCGCTGGGCCAGCGGCCTGGGCCTGGTGGATTTCTACAAGCGGATCAGCGTGCAGGAACTGTCGCGGGAAGGCCTGGGAAGCATTGCCGGACCGATCGCCACGCTGGCCCGAACCGAGGGGCTGGAAGCCCACGCGCGCGCCGCGGAAGTGCGCCGGAGGTCGGACCGATGAAAATCCGGGAAATCCCCGGCGGCGGCTGCAGCCTGATGCGCCGATTGCCGATTGCCCTGTTGCTTGGTTTGCTCTCCACCGGGGCGACGGCCGACTCCACCTTGCTGCGCTGCGGGACCCTGATCGATGTCGAGCGGGAACAACTGGTCCGGCAGCAGGACATCCTCGTTGCCGACGGCGTCATAGCAGCCGTCGGATCGGGGATCGCCGCGCCGGACGGCGCCTCCGTCATCGATCTCACCGGACATTACTGCCTGCCCGGCCTGATCGACGCGCACACCCACCTGATGGTCGGCGGGCCGGGCCTGAACTCCTCCAGCGCGGAGAAGACGCTGGTCGCCCTAAGGAACGCGCAAACGATGCTGCGGCATGGCTATACGACCCTGCGCATACCAGGCGACGGCGACGTCGGTTTCGGATCCATCGCCCTGCGCGACGCGATAGCCAGTGGGCTGTTCACCGGCCCTCGAATGCAGGTGGCGCCGCACTTTCTCTGCCCGCTCGGCGGGCATTGCGACAGAAACGCCATTGCTCCCGACAGCGGCGTGCCGACGGCGCCCCATGTCATCGCGGCCGGCGAGGATGCGGCCCGCGAGGCGGTGCGCCGCGAACTCAAGTACGGAGCGGACTGGATCAAGGTACATGCCACGGGCGGCATCATGTCCGTGGGCGACGACCCTTGGGTACAGTCGTTCACCGACGCGGAGCTCGCAGCCTTCTCCGACGAAACCCATCGCCACGGCAAGAAGATCACCGCGCACATACATGGCGCGGGCGCGGTCAAGTCCGCGGTCCGGGCCGGCTTCGACAGCATCGAGCACGGCACGCTGATGGATGACGAGGCCATCGAGATGATGGTCGAGTCGGAAACCTGGCTGGTGCCGACCGTGTACGTGCTCGATTACATCCTGGGAAGCACGCAATCCCGCCGGATGACGCCGGAAATCATGGCCAAGGCCCGCGAAGTCGCGAAGATCAGGGACGACAGTTTCAGAAAAGCGTATAAGTCGGGCGTGAGAATGGCGGTGGGCTCCGACCAGGTGTTCCCTCACCGCCACTCCGCCAGGGAGTTCGCCGCGCTGGTAAGACTGGGCGTAACGCCGATGGACGCCATCGTCATGGGAACGCTCAACGGCGCCACGCTGATGGACCTCGAGGACGAAATCGGCAGCATCGCGACCGGCAAACAGGCCGACATCATCGCCGTCCCCGGCGATCCCGTGGCAGACATCTCAATACTTGAAAATGTCAAGTTCGTGATGCTGGGCGGCCGCATCATCCGCACGGACTGAGCCATGAGCTGGATCACGTCATTGGCGCGGGAAGCGGTGCAGAAAGGCCGGGCCTACAAGGCGCCCACAACGCCGACCCTGGCCCGGCTGCACGCCAACGAGTTGCCCTGGGCGCCCGATTACGACCCGGCGCCCGGCAAGCTCAACTTTTACCCGCTCCTTTACCCCGCGGAGCTGACCGAACGCATGGCCGAACACTACCGCGTGCGGCCGGAGGAAATTTCCGTAACGCGCGGCAGCAGCGAGGGCATAGACTGCCTCTACCGGGCCTTCTGCGAATCCGGGCGCGACAGTGCGATCTTCTGTCCCCCGTCGTTCGAGATGTTTCGCTGGTACGGCCGTTTGCAGGGCGCGCGGGTCGTCGAAATTCCGTTGCGTGCCGATCACGGCTTCTCGCTCGACGTGCCGGCCATCAAGGCTGCCTGGTCCGACGACGTCAAGCTGCTGATCCTGTGTTCGCCGAACAACCCCACCGGCAACCTGATGGACCCGGACGATCTGCTGGAGCTGGTGGAATACGCGTACGGAAAAACCGTGGTGGTGCTGGATGCGGCCTACGCCGAGTTCGCGGACCAGAACCCGGGCGCCGAGTGGATCACGGCGCACCCGCACGTGGTTGTCCTGCGCACGGTATCGAAGGCCCTGGGGTTGGCGGGCGTTCGCTGCGGCGCCTTGCTCGCCTGCGAGGAGATCATCGGGCTGATGCGCCGCGTACAATCTCCCTACAGCTTTTCCGCGCTGTGCGAACACACCGTGCTCGAGGCCATGAAACCGGAAAGCCTGGCCGGGATGCGGGGTCGCATAGCACTTGTCATCGAGGAGCGCGAACGCGTCAGCGAGCTTCTGGCGGAACTCCCTCAGGTAAGGACCGTGTATCCCAGCCGCACCAACTTCGTGTTGCTGCAAGTCGCCGATGCCGACGGCTTCACCGCAGTGGCGCGGGACGGCGGCTACCTGCTGCGCAGAATTCCCGATGAAGCGGCGCTTGAATCCTGCGTGCGCATAACGCTGGGCACGCCGGAGCAGAACGACGGCCTGCTGGCCACCCTGAGGGCGGCGGCATGAGCGCTCGGGTCGCCTTCCTCGACCGCGACGGCACCCTGATCGAGGAGCCGTCCGACTGCCAGGTCGACAGCATCGCCAAGCTCAGGCTGGCGCAGGGCGTCGTGCCTGCGCTGCGGCGATTGCAGGAGGCCGGCTTCGAGCTGGTCATGGTCAGCAACCAGGACGGACTGGGAACCGACAGCTTCCCGCAAGAGGACTTCGACGAGCCGCACGAATTCCTGATGACGCTGCTGGCCTCGCAGGGCATCGCGTTCGCCGAAGTGTTCGTGTGTCCGCACCGGGACGAGGACGGCTGCGATTGCCGCAAGCCCCGAACCGGTCTGGTCAACGCGTTCATGCGCGAGCGGCCCGTGGACCGTTCCGCAAGCGTCATGATCGGCGACCGCGAGACCGATCTGCAGTTCGCCGAGAACCTGGGCGTGCGGGGCTTCCGGGTCGATGCCGGACAGCCGGAGAGCTGGGAGAAGATCGTAAGGGAAATCGTCGATGCGCCGCGGATCGGCCGCGCGCGCCGCAAGACGCGGGAGACCGACCTGAACGTGGAAGTCGATCTGGACGCGCCGCCGGGCGCCGAGGTCGCCACCGGGATCGGCTTCTTCGACCACATGCTGGAGCAGCTGGCCAAGCACGGCGGCTTCGGGCTCAAGCTCAGCTGCGAAGGCGACCTGGAGGTGGACGAGCATCACACCGTGGAGGATTGCGCGCTGGCGCTGGGCGCGGCGCTGAAGGAAGCGCTCGGCGACCGCCGCGGGATCGGCCGGTTCGCCTTCGAGCTGCCCATGGACGAAGCCGACGTCAAGGTGCTGCTGGACCTGTCCGGGCGCCCGTGGCTCAAGTTCAAGGGCAGATTCGCGCGCGAACGCGTCGGCGGGCTGCCGACCGAACTGGTCGAACATTTCTTCCGGTCGCTGGCGGAAGCCAGCGGCGCAACGCTGCATATCCGCGTGCGCGGCGAGAACAGCCACCACATGGTGGAGTCCTGCTTCAAGGGCGTGGGGAGGGCCCTGCGCCAGGCGATCGCGCGCGAAGGGGGCGACATTCCCAGCACCAAGGGCGTCCTGTGAACACGGACGTGGCCCTGGTGGACTGCGGCGGGGCCAACATCGCATCGTTGCGTTACGCCCTTCAGCGCCTGGGAGTGGAAGCGCACTTCACGCGGAATGCCGAGCGGATCGAAGCCGCGGAACGGGTCCTCCTGCCGGGCGTCGGCGCCGCCGGGGCCGGCATGGGAAGGCTGGCCGACGCGGACCTTCTCGAGCTCATACCCCGGCTGACGCAACCCGTGCTGGGCATCTGCCTGGGCATGCAGTTGCTCTACGAGGTGTCCAGCGAGGACGACACCCCCTGCCTTGGCGTAATTCCCGGACAGGTGGACCTGCTCGAAGCCTCCCCCGAGCACACGATCCCGCACATGGGATGGAACCAGGTGGAACGGCGCGCGGAATCGCGCCTGTTCGACGGTATCCCGGACGGCTCCTGGTTCTACTTCGTGCACAGCTATGCCGCCCCGCCCGGCAATCACTGCATCGGCGACACCGAACACGGCCGCCGCTTCGCATCGGTCGTGAACAAGGACAATTTCTTCGGCGTGCAGTTCCACCCGGAGCGGTCGGGACGGCACGGCCAGCGCCTGCTGAAGAATTTTCTCGAACTTCCGTGGAACTGATACCTTCCATCGACCTGATGGGCGGCCAGGTCGTGCGCCTGCATCGCGGCCGCTTCGACGACGCGGTGTTCTATTCCGAAGACGCCCTGGAGCTGGCCCGGACCTGGGCCGGCCTGGGCGCGCGCAGCCTGCACGTGGTCGATCTGGACGGGGCCCGCTCCGGCCGGCGGGTAAATGCCGACACCATTGCCCGCGTCGTGGAAGCGACGCCGCTCGCCGTTCAGGTCGGCGGAGGCATCCGCGACGACGAATCCCTCGAGGCGGTCTACGCCAGCGGCGCGGAACGGGCGGTAAGCGGCAGTGCGCTGGCGGAAGATCCGGCGCGGGCCGGCCGCTGGGTGGAACGATACGGGCCTGATCGGCTGGTGGCGGCGCTCGATGTGCGCATCGGCAGCGAGCCGGAGGTGCTGACCCGGGGCTGGGTGCGGGAGAGCGGCCGCTCCCTGTGGGAACTGCTGGACCTGCTCCTGGACCAGGGCTACCGGTGGTTTCTGTGCACCGACGTCGATCGCGACGGCATGCTGAGCGGTCCCAACACGGACCTCTACGCGGAGTGCGTACGGAGGGCGCCCGGGGCCTCGTTCATCGCCTCCGGCGGCGTATCGCGCGCGGACGACCTTCAGGCGCTGGCCGACACCGGGGTGGCGGCGGCGGTCTCGGGCAAGGCGTTGCTGGAAGGGCGCATCAGCGCCGGGGAAGCGGAGAAGTGCTGGCGCGGCGGATAATCCCCTGTCTCGACGTGCGCGACGGCCAGGTGGTCAAGGGCGTGCGTTTCCGCGAGCACCGCGTCATGGGAGAGATCATGGACCTGGCGCGCCGCTACCGGGAGGAACACGCCGACGAGGTGGTGTTCTACGACATCACCGCGAGCCCGCACGGCCGTTCGGTGGACCGGAGCTGGATCCTGCGCGTGGCCGATGTCCTGGACATTCCGTTCTGCGTGGCCGGCGGCATTCGCGATGTCGCGGGCGCCGAGGAAGTGCTGATGAACGGCGCCGACAAGATTTCCGTCAACAGCCCGGCGTTGGCCGACCCCGACCTGATCGGCGAGCTGGCCCGGCGGTTCGGCTCACAGTGCGTGGTGGTGGGAATCGACAGCAGCGGCGGCGACGGCCGCTGGCGGGTGCACGAGCTGACCGGCGACCCCTCGCTGAGCCGCGAAGCGGGGCGCGACACGCTGGACTGGGTCCGTGAAGTGCAGGAGCGCGGCGCCGGCGAGATCGTGCTCAACTGCATGAACATGGACGGCGTACGCCAGGGGTACGACATCGAACAGCTTTGCGCGGTGCGCGACTGCTGCCGGGTTCCGCTGATCGCCTCGGGCGGCGCGGGCGCGCCGGAACACTTCGTCGAAGTCTTTCGCCGCGCTCGGGTGGACGGCGCGCTGGCCGCGACCGTGTTTCACTCGGGACAGATCGCGATCCCCGACCTCAAGGAATACCTGGCCGCCCGCAACGTATCCGTGCGCGACTGACGCCCTCGCTCCCGGCATTCAGCGGCGGGAGCGCAGTTCCTCCAGGACTTCGGCCAGCGAAACGCCGGCCCCTTCCAGCAGGACCAGCAGGTGATAGATCACGTCGGCCGCCTCGGCGCGCACCGCCCGCGGGTCGCCGGCGGCCGCCGCCAACGCCAGTTCCACCGATTCCTCGCCGAACTTCTGCGCCACCCGCTGAATGCCCTCGCCCAGCAGCCTGGCGGTGTAGCTTTCCTGCGGCGCGACCTCGGCGCGCGATCGGATGACCGCCTCCAGCTCCAGCAGGAAATCCGCCGAAGCGCCGTTGCCTTCACTGCTCACTCGATCACCTCCTCCGCGGCGGGTTCCCTCAGGTTGTAGTTCGAGGCCATCACACGGCCGTAGGCGCCGGCGTTGGCGAACAGCAGCACGTCGCCTTCGCGGCATTCGGGCAGCATGCGGTCGCGGGCCAGCACGTCGCCGCTCTCGCAGATCGGCCCGACCACGTTCACCAGCCGCGTCGCCGGCTCGTCCAGCCTGGTGAGGTTGTGCACCTCATGGTACGAACCATATAGCGCCGGGCGTATCAGCGAGTTCATCCCGGTCTCCACGCCCACGTAGCGGGCGCCGCTCTTGCCCTTGACCTGCGTGACCCGTGCCAGCAGCACGCCCGCTTCGGCCACGACAAAGCGGCCGGGTTCGAGCCAGAATTCCAGTTCGTGCGGCGCGTTTTCGCGGCAGCGCGCCAGGTTGGCGTCCAGCTCCGCGAGGTCCAGGCCCTGCTCGCCGCCGTGCTGGGGCACGCCCAGCCCGCCGCCGAGATTCAACACGCGGACATCCGGAAAGTGCTCCAGGCACTCGAGCAGCGTCTCGGCGATCGGGGCCCAGGCGCCCGAGTCCATGACGCCGCTTCCCATGTGGGCGTGCAGTCCGGTAATCCGTGCACCCGCGGCGGCGGCGGCCTCGGCGGCCCGCTCAACTTCAAACAGCGGCACGCCGAACTTGGAATGCACGCCGGCGGTGCGCACATGCCGGTGCAGCCCGCGCCCCACCCCGGGGTCCAGGCGCAGGAACAGTTCCTTCCCGGCGAACAGCTCCGGCCACTCGCGCAGCACGCCGAGGTTGTCCACGGTCAACTGCACGCCGGCCTCCAGCGCTTCGCCGTACTCGGACCGGGCCGCGAAATTCGGGGTGAACAGAATGCGCGCGGGCTCGTGCTCCGGGAACAGCTCGCGCAGCAGCCCGATCTCGCCGGGCGATACGCACTCGAACTCCAGCCCGCTGTCGCGGACGCGCCCGAGCACGCCGGGGTTCGAGTTGGCCTTGATCGCGTAATAGACCCGGTCTATCGATTCCAGTTCCCTGAGCCGCTTCGCCTGCTCCGCCACGCGGTCGAGGCTGTAGGCGTAGGTCGCGCCGCGCTCTCCGGCCAGCTTCAGCAATTCGCCGCGCCGTTCGGCCCACCAGGGCGCATCCGGGCCGGCGGGCGCAACGGGCGCCGCTTGCGTCAGTTCCTCCCAGGCGGGACCGAACAGTTCGTCGCCGTCGTCGGGCACGATCAGCCGCCCGTGCAGGCTCTGCGCCAACCGCCGGGCCTGCGCCGGCTCCACCACGAAGCTGATGTTCAGGTCGCTGGCCGCCTGGCTGAGAAGATGAATGGGCTGCTCGCGGAACGCCTCCAGCGCCGGCCCGACCTCGTGCAACACCGCCCGGATGCGCCTCCCTACCAGCGTCACGACGCTGGTATTGGTCGTGATGGTCACTTGGCCTATGCGCTCCAGTTGCGAGCGCAGGCGGTTCATCAGCGCGGGTGTCAGCACTTCGGGATCGGTGTCCAGCGTAACCGTCACGTTGCTCTCCGAGGTGGAAACGAGGTCCACGGAAAGCCCGAGGTCGCCGAAGCAGGTGAATACCTCCTTGAGAAAACCGACCCGGCGCCACATCCCGAGCGTCTCCAGCGAGACCAGCGGCACGCCGCTGCGCAGCATGACGGCCTTGACCTGCGCGCTGTCGGACTCCTCGGCCGGTCCCACGTCGGTGCCGGGGAGTTCGGGGTGCAGCGTCGAACGCACGGTCATGCCGATGCGGCTGTCGCGCAGCGGGGCGATCGACAGAGGATGCAGCACGCCGCCGCCGGAAGTTGCGATCTCCTGCGCTTCGGCGTAGCTGAGCCTGCGCAGCAGCCTGGCGCCGCTGATTTCCCTGGGATCGGCGCTGAATATCCCGGGCACGTCGGTCCAGATTTCCAGCCGCCGAGCGCCGATGGACGCGGCCAGCGCGGCCGCCGACACGTCGGAACCGCCCCGGCCCAGCAGCACTTCCTCGCCGTCCGCGTTGCGGGCGATGTAACCCTGTGTCAGCGGCACGCCCGGAAGGCTTTCGAGCAGTGCGGCCGCATCGGGATCGGGATCGTGCGCACAGACGGCGTGCAGCATGGAGTCGCGTTCGCTGGCCCAGTCCCGCGCCGTCGCCCGCAGCAACCTCGCGGGATTCACCGGGGAAATCCCGATGCCGTCGAGTTCCAGCGCGGCGGCCCCCAGCCGCCCGGCAAGCCGCTCGCCCAGCGCCAGCACCTTGACCCGGGCCCGGTAGCCGGCCTCGCCGGTCAAGGCTATGCCGCGGAGCAATTGCGCCAGGTTCTCCAGTTCCGCGCCCAGGCAGCCGTCCGGGTCGTCGACATTCATTTCCCGGGCCAGTTCGCGGTGGCGGTCGCCCAGCTCGCGCTCGAGGCCGGCGTGCTCGTCGCGACGCGCCAGCTCGATCAGCGTTTCCAGCTGGTCGGTGACGCCGGCAACGGCCGAGTGCACGACGATGGGCCGCACGCCCTGCTCGCGGCGGCGGCGCACCAGCCGCGCGATCGTGTCCCAGCCGGCGGCCGTGGCCACGCTGGCGCCGCCGAACTTCAGTACTACCCAGGGCGCGTTCATGCGCTCAATACCTTGCCGGGATTCATGATCCCGCGCGGGTCCACGGCGCGCTTGAGCGCGCGCATCAATTCAAGCTTGACGGGATCGCCAAGCCGCTCCAGTTCGTCCTTCAGCAGCAGGCCCACGCCGTGCTCGGCGCTGAAGCTGCCGTCCATCGACCATGCCAGTTCACGCAGCTCGGCGCCGAGCAGCCGGCCCTGCTCGGAGAACCGGTCCGGATCGATGTCCGGCGGACACGGAACGGAGTAATGCAGATTGCCGTCGCCCACATGTCCGAACGGCATGGGCTCGGCGCCGGGAAAGTATTTGCGGCAAACCTCGAGCGCCGAATCGAGGAACCCGGCGATGCGTTCCGGCGGCACGGCCAGGTCGTGGCGCAGGGCCGGTCCGGACAGGCGCACCGCTTCGGGCACGCC
The DNA here is from genome assembly GCA_964392625.1 of uncultured Gammaproteobacteria bacterium. Lineage (GTDB taxonomy): Bacteria > Pseudomonadota > Gammaproteobacteria > Steroidobacterales > Foliamicaceae > Foliamicus. The sequence goes on from CAYMQG010000101.1 coordinate 10,528, forward strand.
ATGGCGCAGGCGCCAGATCGTCTCGCGCTGCGCCTCGCTTGCCGCGCATACCGCGTCGAGCAACTCGCCCCGCTCCCGTGCGCCTTCCAGGAACCCGGTGAGGCGGTCGGCCAACACGGACTCCGAGCCGGCGCCGGCCAGCTCCACGCACAGCAGCCAGGGCGCATCGATGTCCCCGGGAATCGGAACCCCGTCCAGTTGCTCCCCGCACAATTGCGCCGCCCCGCGCGAAATCAGCTCAAAGGCGTTGAGCTCCTCGCCCAGCACCGACTGCGCGCGGCGGAAAAGCGAAACCGCCTGATCGGCCCCGGCCACGCCGACAAGCGCGGTAATCCATGCCTGCGGTCGCGGGTACAGGCGCAGCGCGGCCGCGGTGATGACGCCCAGGGTCCCTTCCGAGCCGATGAACAGTTGCTTGATGTCGTAGCCGGTGTTGTCCTTGGCCAGCGGCTTGAGGTCCGACAGCACCCGGCCGTCCGGCAGCGCGACTTCCAGTCCCAGCACCATCTCGCGCGCCATGCCGTAGCGCAGCACGTGAATGCCGCCGGCGTTGGTGGACAACACCCCGCCCAGTTGGCAACTGCCCTCCGAACCCAGGCTAAGCGGAAAGAGGTAGCCCGCCTCGTCGGCGCGTTCCTGCAGCGTCGCCAGCACGCAGCCGGCCTCGGCGGTCAGGCAGCCGGCGTCGAGATCGCGCACCCGCCTCTGGCGATGCAGGCTCAGCAGTATCTCGTCGGCTTGCGAATGGGTACCGCCGCACAGCCCGGTGCGGCCGCCCACCGGCACCACTCCGACTCCCTGGCTGTTGCAGCAGGCCAGGACGGCGGCGGTTTCCTCTGCATCGGACGGGGCCACCAGGAACCGCGACTCGCCGCGGTAGCGCCCGCGCGGCTCCTCAAGAAAGGGCTCGAGCAGCGCGACGTCGGCAACGCAATGCCGCTCGCCGACAATCGAGGCAAGCTCGCGGTGGACGGAGCGCGTGTTCATGGCTCATCCCGGGTTTCCGCCGGCGAGAATTCCTCTTCGAACAATCGCCAGGAAACAAAGAACAGCGCCGCAAGGACCGGCCCTATCACCAGCCCGGAGAACCCGAACACCGAGAGCCCGCCAAGGGTGGCCAGCAGCACGACGTAGTCCGGCAGCCGCGCGGTCCGGCCGACCAGCATCGGCCGCAGCAGGTTGTCGGCCAAGCCTACGACCAACACGCCGACTATCACGAGGATCAGGCCCTGCACCCACATGCCGGATGCGAACAGCCAGATTGCAATCGGCGCCCACACCAGCCCCGGGCCCACGGCGGGAATGACCGACAGCACGCCCATCAGCACGCCGAGCAGGACCGGGCTGCCGATGCCCAGCAGCGCCAGGGTGACGCCGCCAAGCCCGCCCTGCACCGCGCCGATTACGACCAGGGAGGTCACGCTCACCCGGGACACGGTCGCGAACTGACCGAGCAGTTCGTATTCGCGCTCGTCGCCCAGCGGCAGGATGCGGACCAGCGTGTCGACGAGCCTGTCGCCGTCGCGCAGGAAGAAGAACAGCAGGTACAGCATCACCACCAACTGCAGCATCAGCCTTAGCGCACCCTGTCCGGCGGCGACCAGCCCGGTCGCCGCGAAGCGCGCGGCGTTGCCGACCATCGAAGTCAGCCCCGAACGCATCTGCTCGAAATCCAGCCCGAAGTTGTCCAGGATTTCCCGCACCCAGGGCAGCCAGGCGCCAAGCGCATCCAGCGCCTCACCCGGATCCAGCGCGCCCCTTTCGACGGCGGCGTAGAACTCGCTGGCGTCGCCCACCACCGCCCATCCCAGCAGCAGCACCGGCGCCACCACGCCCGCCAGCACGACGAGGAGCACGGCAGCCGCCGCCAGCGACTGCCTGTTCCAGAGCCGCGGGACCAGGCGCCGGTACAGGCCGTGAAAGAGAATCGCCAGCACCACCGCCCAGAAGACCGCCAGCAGGAGGTCGGCGAGCAGCAGGATGAACGCCGCGGTGACCGCGGCGACCAGCACTAACAGGGAACTACGCTGAAGGGTCTGGCCCATGACTGAAATCGGGTCGGCAAACGAAAATGGTCGGGGCGAGAGGATTTGAACCTCCGACCACCTGCACCCCATGCAGGTGCGCTACCAGACTGCGCCACGCCCCGGACCGGGTGCAGATTCTATCGCGTGGCGGCTGTGCCGGCGCACGAATTGTTTCAGATCTCCATGATCCTGGCCATTTCCGGAGCGTGCTTCGGGCGCTTGTCGAGCAGCGATACGCCGATGAACAGGGTGATGGAAGTCAACATGGCGAGAAAGCCGCCGTTGATGTCCTTCGGCAGCGAGATCGAGAAAATCTCGATACCGAAATTGATCAGCAGGCTGGCAAGGACCGCAACGACCGCCCCCCTGGCCGTGCCCCGCTTCCAGTTCAGTCCGATCACGACCACCGGAACGATGGCGGCGGCGAAGGTGCTCCAGCCGAAGGCCCCCAATATCGCGACGAGGCGCTCGTTCTGGTAGAAGGAAAACAGCGCGAAGCCGGCCGCGACCGCTGCAATCACGATCGTGAATACACGCGCCCAGAGAAGCTCGCGGTCCAGCGACCGGCCCCGGATGGCGATCGGAATGTCATGGATGACCGCCGCCGTGCCGATGTTCAGGAACGCGTCCGACGTGGACATGATGGCCGCAAGCAGGGCGGCGAACACCACCCCGGCCAGCAGCGGGTGCGTGAACGCGGAAAGGAACGCGGGCGCCGCCGCGTCCGGCGCCGCCAGCGGATCGTGGCCGCCGTCCAGGACCACGGCGCGCATGACGATGCCCACCGAGACCCACAGCAGCGCGGCCATGATGTAGCCGAAGACCGACATCGGATAGATCGTGCGGTTGTCCGCAATCCGCCTGTTCATCATCATCTTGGTGATGAGGTGCGGCTGGCCCGCCAGTCCGAACCCGAAAATGAAGAACCAGCTCAGACAGGCAATGATTCCTGCCGTGCCGAAGGGCATCATCGCTTCGGAATTGTCCGCCAGCACGATCGCCGAGGCCTGCTCGATGCCGCCGTCGAAAACGTTGGCGGCGACGATCACGATCAGCAGGCCGGCCACGATCATGACCGCGCCCTGCACGAGGTCCGTATAGACCGAGGCGATGATGCCGCCGGTGACGCTGTAGAAGACCAGGATGGCGGTGGCGAACAGGACGCAACTGACCAGGCTGACGCCGGCGAAGGCCTCGGTCCCCTGCAGGACGGATTGCATGACCAGGGCCAGAGCCAGGATCTGCGTAGCCAGGTAACCCATTACGCCGAGGAGGATGGTCAGCGCAGTCAGAAAACGCGCACCCTCGCTGTTGTAGCGGGCCGCGACGACGTCCGGCAGCGACAGGCAGCGGCGAACCTCGGTAACCATGCGGATGCGCTTGGCCACCAGCCAGAAGCCGACTCCGTAGCCGATCGCCGACACCGCCACCATCCACAGCGAACTTACGCCGGTTGCGTACACCAGCCCGGGGCCGCCCACGAATCCGAAGCCGCTCAGGGTGCTGGAGAAAATCGCCATTGCGACCACGAACGCCCCCAGGCTGCGGCCGGCCACGAAGAAATCGCTGGCCGAATGCGTGCGCCGCATGGCCCACAGCCCGACCGCAACGCAGAACGCCAGGTAGGCGGCAACGAAGCCGAGAATGATCTCGGAACGTAGCGCTTCCATCACTCGCCGTCCGGGAGGGCGGGACGCCCGCCCTCCCGGAGTTCTTCCACGAGGCGCTCGAACTCGGCCTCGTCTTCGTGCGTGTAGATGAACTTCCTGAAGCCCGCGACATAGAGCACCAGGAGCGCCAGGCCGGAAGTCCAGATGCCGTAACCCACCCACGCCGTGGGCGCCGGAAACCCCAGCACGTAGTGGACCTCTCCCGTATTCAGAAAGAGCTGATGTCCCAGGAAAATTCGCGACCACACGAACAGGAACAGGATGGCCGTGGCGGCCAGGCCCAACCAGAAAGGCAAGGTCCGATAGCGCCTGGAAACGCCCAGGGCGATCATCAGCACGACCAGGATCAGGGTTGCCGCCTGCAGCGAAAAAGCGGGCAAGCCGATCTCCGCCAGGCGCGCCAGCCCGTCGCTTCCCGCCATCATTCCGTCAATGTTCGGGTGCGGCAGCGAGTTGGGGACGGACGGTTCGGGCTGGACCGCCACGACCGCCAGCAGCACCCACAGCAGCGCAAGCACGAGCAGTATGGGAATGACGACGGACATCCTGTCGGCGCTCAGCCGGAGGAGGCCGCGCTAGCGCAGCAAACGGTGCAATTCCTCCAGTTCGACCCGCATCTGGCGAACGAATTGCTTCATGTGACTCTGGTCCTGGCGCGAATCCTCGCCTTCCAGGCGCTGCCGGGCGCCGGCCAGCGTATAGCCTTCAACCTGCAGCAGATGGCGGATCTGGCGGATCAGCATGATGTCCTGCGGCTGGTAGTAGCGGCGTCCGCCGCGGCGCTTGGTGGGGTTGAGTTGCGGAAATTCCTTTTCCCAGTAACGCAGCACATGTTGTTCCACCTGGCAAAGCGCGCTGGCCTCGCCAATGGTGAAGAGGCGTTTCGCCGGAATCGGCGGTAACTTCAGGTCCCGGTCAATCTGGTCCAGCACCCGCTTCCACCAGTTGCCTCAGTTTCTGGCCCGCGGAAAAGGTCACTACCCTGCGTACGCTGATCGGAATGCTTTCCCCGGTGCGCGGATTGCGCCCCGGCCGCTCGCCCTTGTCGCGCAGATCGAAGTTGCCGAAACCCGAGATCTTCACGCGGCTGCCGCCCACCAGCGCATCGCTGATGCTCTCGAAAACCGCATTGACGACCATCGCGCTTTCCTGCTTGCTCATGCCGATATTGGCGTGCAGCGAGCTGACGATCCCGGCCCGGGTAAGCATGTTTCGTTTCATTGCCGAACGCTGACCCCAAACTTCTCCACCAGAAGGGAAACGGCGCCCGCAACGGCCCGATCCACTTCCGCGTCCGTAAGTGTGCGTGAAATTGACTGAAAAATCAAGCCTAAACCCACGCTTCTTGCATCAGAGTTCAAAGTCTTGCGGTCCTCGTACACGTCGAAAACGATCACTTCGCGCAACAGATCGCCGACCTGGGAACGGATGGCGCCGAGCAGATCGCCCACTTGCACCGACGACGGCGCGACCAGGGAAAGATCGCGGCGCACGGCGGGGAAGCGGGAAACCTCGGCCACCCGCGCCGCGCGGGTTTCGAGCGCCGCATTCAGGCGCAGCGCATACAGTTGCGGGGCCGGGCCCCCGTCGGCAAGTTCCGGGTGCAACTCGCCCAGGCAGCCCACCTCGTCCTCGCCGCGAAAAATCCTGACCGAACGTCCGGGTCGAAGGGCGGGATGTTCGCCGGCCCGGAAATCAAACTCGCGCCTCGGGCCGTCCAGCGCGAGGATAGCCTCGACATCGCCGCGGGCGTCGAAAAAGTCCGCGTCGCGCCGGAGCGCTCCCCACTGTTCCGGCATCGCGCCGCCGGCCAGCAACCCCGCCAGCCAGGTTTCCTCGCGGATGTCGTCGGGCGTGCCGGAAAAGCAAACGCCGATTTCGAACAGGCGCGCGTCCGTCGTCCCCCGGTCGCGATTGGTCCGGTAGTTGCGCAGCAGCCCCGGCCACAGCGACCGGCGCAATACCGAGAGCTCTCCGGACAGCGGATTGGCCAACTCCAGTTCCTGTCCGCCGGAATGAAACGGCCGGTGCGATTGCTCGTCGAGGAAGCTGTAGTTCAGGCACTCGTAGTAGCCGCGATCGACCAGCAACGCGCGCACCCGGTCGGAATCGACCTGCCGTTCGGTGGAGGCGGAGGGATGCGCGCTCCAGTTCGCCGGCGTTTCGGGAATGTTCTCGTAGCCGTGAACTCGCGCGATTTCCTCCACCAGGTCCGCCTCCTCGGCCAGGTCGAACCGGAACGACGGCGGAGTGACCTGCCAGCCCGCTTCGTTGTCCTCCACGGTCATGGCCAGCCGCCCCAGCATGGCGGCCACGTCCCCGTCCGGCAACGCCACGCCGAGCAGCGAAGCCAGCCGCTGGCGCCTCAGCGCGATTGCCTCGCGTTGCGGCAGGTGTTTCCCGGAGAGCGAATCGATCACGGGGCCCGGCTTCCCCCCGCCCGCCGCAACGATCAGTGCGGTCGCCCGCTCGATGGCCTCCACCTGGCCGGACGGGTCCACGCCGCGTTCGAAACGCAGGGAGGCTTCCGTCTGCAGACCCAGCCTCCGGGCCTTGCCCGCCACGGCGCCGGGAGCGAAGAACGCCGACTCCAGCAGCACGCTGGAGGTCCGATCGTCCACCGCGCTGCCGAGCCCGCCCATGATCCCGGCGGCGGCCACCGCGTGCTTCTCGTCGGCGATCACCAGCACGTCGGAATCCAGTTTCAGCTCGGTCCCGTCCAGCAGAGTCAGCGATTCGCCCGGTTCCGCCCAGCGCGCGCACAGGCCGCCGTTCAACCGGTCGAGGTCGTAGGCATGCATCGGTTGACCCAGCTCGAGCATGACGTAGTTGGTGACGTCCACGAGCAGGTGCTGCGGCCGTTCGCCGGCGGCGGCCAGGCGCTTCCGGATGAATTCGGGCGTCTCGGCGGCGGGATCGAGGCCCTCGATCACGCGGCCGGCAAACCGCGGGCAGGCCTCCGGCGCGACCAGCCCCAGTTCCCTGCGCGCCTCGACCGCGGCCGGCGTCTCCGCCACGTCCCGCGCCGACAGCGGCGCGGAAAACAACGCCGAAACTTCGCGCGCCACGCCGCGGACCGAGAAGCAGTCGGCCCGGTTGGGCGTCAGCGCCAGCTCCAGCACGCCGGAGCCGTCGGGACCGGAAACCAGTTCGTCGACTTCCACGCCGGCCATCGTGAGCTGGTGCGCCAGGGCCTCGTCGTCGACTCCCGGGTCGCACCACTCGCGCAGCCATGCAATATCGATCTTCATGGCGAGAACTGTCCCAGGAACCGGATATCGTTCTCGAAGAAGCGGCGGATGTCCCCGACGCCGTAGCGCAGCATGGCCATCCGCTCCACGCCCATGCCGAAGGCATAACCGGTATGGCGCTCGGGGTCCACGCCGCCGTGCCGCAACACTTCCGGGTGCACCATTCCGCAGCCCAGGATCTCCAGCCAGCCGCCGTCGCCCCAGCGCACGTCCATCTCGGCGGAAGGCTCCGTGAAGGGAAAGTACGAGGCGCGGAACCGCACTTCGACCTTGCGCTCGAAGAAGCGCTCGGCGAATTCGTGCAGCAGCGACTTCAGGTTCGCCAGGCTCACGTTCTCATCGACCGCGAGGCCCTCGACCTGGTGGAAGACCGGCGTATGCGTCTGGTCCGAGTCGCGCCGGAACACCCGTCCCAGCGAGATGACCTTCAGCGGCGCGCCTTCGGCCAGCATGGAACGTATCTGCACCGGCGAGGTGTGCGTGCGCAGCAGCATGCCGGACGGCAGGTAGAAAGTGTCGTGCATGGCCCGGGCCGGATGGTCCTCGGGCATGTTCAGCGCCGTGAAATTGTGGAACTCGTCTTCCACCTCCGGCCCCGACCGGGCGGAGAAGCCGGCGCCGGTGAGGATGTCGCGCATCCTCCGGATCGTGCGCGTGACCGGATGCCGGGCGCCCGGGAGTATGCCGCGGCCCGGCAGCGTCACGTCGATGCCGCCTGCGCTCAGTTCCTCGTCCAGCCGCCGGTCGCTCAGGGCCTGCTTGCGCGCCGCGATCGCGGCGGCTATCGCATTCTTGGCTTCGTTGACCGCCTTGCCTGCCGCGGGACGCTCCCCTGGCGGCAGGGAGCCCAGCGCCTTCAGTTGCGCCGTAATCTCGCCCTTGCGCCCCAGCAGGCGGACCCGGAGCTTTTCCAGCGCGTCCGGCGTGGGGGCGGATTCGATCTCCGCCAGCGCCTCGCGCGCCGCTCTCTGAAGATCCTCCATGACTGCCGTGCCCAACGGCTATCCGGACACTAGGCGCGGATCAGGCCGCCGCCGCGCGCTTCGCCAAATCGGCAAACGCCTCCCGGTAATGCACGGCGATATGGGCCAGGACCTTTCGGTCCAGTTCGATTCCGGCCTTGCGCAATCCGTTCATGAAGCGGCTGTACGACATGCCGTGCTGCCGCGCCGCCGCGTTGATGCGCATGATCCACAGCGCGCGGAAATTGCGTTTGCGCTGACGCCGGTCGCGGTACGCGTACTGGCCGGCCTTGATGACGGCCTGGCGCGCCACCCGGTAGGAGCGGCTGCGCGCGCCCTGGTAGCCCTTGGCCTTCTTCAGGACTTTCTTGTGCCTTGCATGCGTCGTGACGCCACGTTTGACCCTGGCCATAGTGAATTCCTCCGGTCTAGGCGTAGGGGAGAAGCCGCCTGGCGTTCTCCACGTCCGCCTTCGCTACCGTGGCGGGAGAGCCCAGCTTGCGCTTGCGCTTGCTGCTCTTCTTGGTGAGGATGTGGTTGAGGTGCGAGCGGGCGCGCTTGAACGAGCCGCCCCCGGTGCGCCTCAGGCGCTTGGCCGCGCCGCGATTGGTTTTCTGCTTTGGCATATCGTCTTTCAGGCTCTCTATCGGCTCAATTTTTCTTGCGCGGCGCCATAACCATGGTCAGCTGCCGCCCTTCCAGTTTCGGCTCCTGCTCCACCAGCGCGACTTCGCTCAGGTCCTCGCGCACCCGGTCCAGCAACTTCGCGCCCAGATCCTGGTGCGCCATCTCCCGTCCGCGGAAACGCAAGGTGATCTTGGTCTTGTCGCCGTGCTCCAGAAACCGCAACACGTTGCGCAACTTGACGTCGTAATCACCCTTGTCCGTGCCGGGCCGCAGCTTGATCTCCTTGACCTGAATCTGCTTCTGCCGCTTCCTTGCCGCGTGCGCCCGCTTGTTCTGCTCGAATACGTAGCGACCGTAGTCCAGTATCTTGCAAACGGGAGGGGTGGCGTTGGGGTCCACTTCCACGAGGTCGAGACCTCGTTCCTGGGCGGTACGAAGCGCATCCTCGCGATTCATGACGCCGATCTGCTTGGAATCTTCGCCGATCACGCGAAGCTCGTAGGCTTCGATCTCCTCGTTGCGAAGAATCCGCTTCTTTTGAGCGATATTGATATCCTCCGGGCAGCTAAGTTCTCATCAACGCTTTGCGGAGCGCCCGATCCTCAGGCCGCTGTCCTGGCCATGAAATCGTCCAGAGACATGGCGCCGAGATCACCGGCCTCGCGAGACCGCACGGCTACGGTGCCCTCCTCGGCCTCACGATCACCGATCACCAGGAGGTAGGGAACACCCTGCAAAGTGTGGTCGCGGATTTTATAGCCTATCGTTTCGCTTCTCAAGTCGGCATCGGCGCGCAATCCCGCGTCCTGCAAGGCATTCAGGACCTGCCGGGCATAGGCCTCCTGGCGCTCGGTAATGGCCAGCACGACGGTCTGCACCGGCGCCAGCCAGAACGGAAACTTGCCCGCGTAGTGCTCGATCAGGATGCCGAAGAAGCGCTCCAGCGACCCCAGGAGGGCCCGGTGAATCATGATCGGCCTGCGCCGCGCCCCATCGGCGGCGACATATTCCAGCTCGAAGCGCTCCGGCAGATTGAAGTCGAGCTGCACCGTCGAGCACTGCCACTCGCGGCCTATGGCGTCGCGGATCTTGATGTCGATCTTGGGCCCGTAGAAGGCGCCCCCGCCCGGATCGACCTCGTAGCTCATCCGCTTTTCGTTGAGCGCCGACTCCAGCGCGGCGGTGGCCCGGTCCCAGATTTCCGGCGTGCCGACGGCCTTTTCGGGCCGGGTCGCCAGCACGGTGTTGAGTTCCTCGAAGCCGAAGGCCCCGAACAGTTCCAGCGCCAGGTCCAGGATCCGCAGGATCTCGTCCTGTATCTGGTCCTCGGTGCAGAAAACGTGGGCGTCGTCCTGGGTGAATCCGCGCACCCGCATCAGTCCATGCAGCGCGCCGGACATCTCGCGCCGGTACACGGTCCCGAGTTCCGCCCAGCGCATCGGCAGTTCGCGGTGCGAACGCAGCCGGTTGCGGTAGATGAGGATATGGAAAGGGCAGTTCATGGGCCGTAACTGGTAGCCCCTGCCCTCCTCCTCCACCGGCGAATACATCGACTCGCGGTAGAAGTCGGTGTGGCCGGAGCGGTCCCAGAGGTCCTCCAGCGCGATATGCGGGGTGAACAGCAACTCGTAGCCGGCCCGCTCGTGCCGTTCGCGCCAGAAGTCCTCGATCACCCGCCGTATGCGGGCGCCCTTCGGATGCCAGAAGACCAGGCCGCCGCCGGCGTCCTCCTGGATGCTGAACAGGTTCAGATCGGCGCCGATGCGCCGATGGTCGCGCTTGGCCGCTTCTTCCAGCCGCCTGAGGTAGGCCTTGAGCGACTTCGAATCGGCCCAGGCGGTGCCGTAGATGCGCCGCAACTGCTCGTTGGACGAGTCCCCCCGCCAGTAGGCGCCGGCGGTGCGGGTCAGCTTGAAGGTCTTGAGGTGCCCGGTGGAGGGTACGTGAGGGCCGCGGCAGAGGTCCTTCCATTCGCCCTGGCCGTACAGCGTGATGGCCTCGTCCTCGGGAATGCCGGCGATGATTTCGGCCTTGTAGTGCTCGCCGATGGACCGGAAATAGTCCACGGCGTCATCGCGGGCCACGGTCTCGCGGGACACGGGCAGGTCGGCTTTCGCCAGCTCCTTCATGCGCTTTTCGATGCGCTCGAGGTCCTCCGGAGTGAAGCCGCGCTCGTAGGAAAAGTCGTAGTAGAAGCCGTCCTCGATCACGGGCCCGATGGTGACCTGGGCGCCGGGAAAAAGCTCCTGGACGGCCTGCGCGAGCAGGTGCGCGGTGGAGTGGCGCAGTATCTCCAGGCCGTCGGCGTCCCGGGCGGTCACGATCGCGACATCGGCATCGTTTTCGATGCGGAAATCGGTGTCCACGAGCTGCCCGCCCACCCTTCCGGCCAGCGCCGCGCGCGCCAGGCCGGGGCCGATATCGGCGGCCACGTCGGCCACGCTGGGAGGCTCGTCGTAGGAGCGGCGGCTGCCGTCGGGGAGGGTTATTTCGGGCATCCGGCGATTGTACGCCGGTGCGGCATCCGGATGGAGATGCGCCGGCGCAGCTCGTTCCTTTGGCTGCGCCGGCGCTCGCTCGGGCCCCTGCGTCATGGGGCCCCGGGATCCCCCGCCGCTTCAGGGGGGAGGGAGGGGTCTATCTATTCGTCGGCGGCGGGGTTTTCGGATTCTTCCTGCTTGTGACGTTGCCGCATCATGCGCCGGGCCATGTCCCTTCTGCGCTCCATGCCGCGACCACGGTCCATGCCGCGGCCCCAGCCTCTGCGCTCGGCGCCGCGCCGCATGATCGCGCGATCGATCATGCCCTCACGCATATCGGAGAGCCGGACGTTCTGTTCTTCGGTGAGCACCGCGGACAGCCGTTCCCGGGTCGATTCGTTGAGCGACTTGGCCTGCTGCCACCGGGCCCGGCGTTGCTCAAGCGCGGCCTTCCGTTCTTCCCTGGCCTGCTCCCTCAGGGCTTTGCGCTGCTCCTGCGCCTGGGAGAAGATCTCGTTCACCTGCTCCTTCTGCTCATCGGTAAGCTCCAGCCTCTCGGCGAGCCGATCGGTGCGCTGGGCGGCCGGGTCGTGCGCCTGGGCCGCGGTAGCGCCAAGCGCCAGGAACACGGCGGCGGACGTGGTCAGAATCTTCCTCATCGGTCTGTCTCCCTTCTTCAGGTCATGGCCGTAACGGCCTCTGTCGCTTTATGGATGCCGCAAACCGCGAGACGGTTGCGTTCGCGCTGAAACGGGCGCCGGTCAGTCTTCCGTGATGCGGCGCTCTTCCACCGTATCGAGATAGCCCGGCCCTTCGTCGAACTCGGGCGAGACGTCGAACAGGGCGCTCCTCGCCCGGGCGTGGGCGATGTAGTCCTCGCCGAGGTCTTCCAGCGCGAACACCTTGGTGCTCTCGAAGTGCCAGACCATGTAGCCCTCCACGTCGGCCATGTCGAGCCAGCGGCTGAAGCCGCCGACGAACCAGCCGGCGCGAACGGCCGGGGACTGAACGGCGCTGTCGTCCAGCGCTATATCGGCCGGGGCGAAGTACGTGTGGGTTTCGAAAATGGGCTGTGGCGCGAGCGGCGCAAACTTGTCAATTTCGAACAGGCGGATCGAGCCGTTGTCCACCCGCCATTGCAGGTCCAGTGGCTGGTCGTCGTACATGTCCGGAAATCGCTCCCGGCTGAGCGGAAAGTAGCTGCCGTTGGGGGTGAACACTTCGCCGTCCTGGCGCCGTTGAACGGTCGGCTCAAGCTGCACGGTACGACCCGTCAGCGGATTTTCAAAGGCGTCGATGAAAACGCCGGTATCGGGATCGATGAAGAAATTGATGGACGAGGGATAGCAGTGGTAGATCCCCGCGCCGTCGGGCCGCCACCAGGACCTCTGACCGCCGCGGCTTTCGAGCAGCGGCGTCACGCCGTCCGGCGTCAGGGCGAATATGCGGCTGGCCCCCTGCCAGAAACTCTCCCCCTCGTCGGTACGCCCCAGGATGCGCACTTTGGCGGCGTTCTGTTCGGCCGGGTCCGTCGGCAACTCCGGTGCATGTTCGCCGGCACGGGCCTCCCTCCAGTGCGGAGCCGCGGGCGCCAATCCCATGGCGGCGATCAACGCCGTCGCATCCCGCCGTGAAACCATGGTTCAGGACCCCGCCTCTGTAATGTCCAGGCTGACCGTTTCGAAGATCGAGCCGTAGGCCGCGCCGAAAACGAGATCCATGCGCAGCAGGATGCGGTCCTCTTTGGTCAGCCACACCCTGGTGCCGCTGACCATCTCGAACTTGTCGGCCAGAAAGGTCTTGCCGTCGGCGATGGTGATCTCCTCTTCGCCGAGATATGTGTATTGAGACAGGGCGATCACGCCGACCATCGTCCCGTGCAGGGTGCCGCCCATCCAGTAGATGCCGTGAGGCTGCTTGCCCGGTGCATCGAAGTCGTAGTGGAGGAAATGAAGCCCGTCGGCCGAGGCCGGCCCGACGCCGATGGAATCCAGCCGAGCGAGTGCATTCACTTCTTCGCGGATCATGCCCTCGCCGGCCCGCTCGAACCCGAGATCGGAGGCCGCTACGTCCACGCTGTCTTCCCGCTTCAACACATAGGCCGAACCGATGACGCCGTCTGTCGTCCAGGTGTTGAGATAAGCCTCCCGCGTGTCGCCCTTGGGATCGACCCAGACCATGGCGTGGCGGGCCTGGCCGAAGCGCATGTTGTCGGAGACCACGTGCAGATAGCGGCTGCCGTCCGCATGGAAATACAGGGTCCAGTATTCGGTGGCGCAGCGGGCGTTGTCCCTGGACGGCTCGCGGCATTCGGTGGTGCCCCGGGCAATCTTGACGATGCCCGGCGAGCGATCTTCGGGCTCGATGACTTCCACCTGGGCCGGGGCGGCAACGGGCGCCGCAAGAAGCGCAATGAAAACGAGTCCGCTTGAGAAGTGAATACGCATGGACAGGGTTTCCTCCTGAGGTCGAGCTGGCGGCGCAAGCCGCGAATTATGCGGGAGAGGGGGTGAGGGCGAGGACGCGCAGCGGGCTGCCGGAGCCCTCTTCCAGCTTGAGCGGGGCCGTGAACAGGACCGCGCCGGTGGGCGGCAGCCGGTCGAGGTTGTTCAGGCACTGCAGGCCGTACTTGCCGGCGCCGTGCATGTAGTAGTGGCAGGGGTACGGGGGGTTCAGGCGCTGCGCCTGGCCGCTGTCGGTACCGATGGTCTCGGTGCCGAAACCCAGCACGTCGCGCTCCTCCACCAGGAAGCGGACGCAATCCACGTCCGGCCCCGGCGTGTGCTGTCCGATCTCGTCGTAGTTCTGGAACGCCACCGGATCGTTGACCCGCCGCGCCCAGCCGGTGCGCATCAGCACCCAGGAACCCGCGGGAATCCGGCCGTGCTCGGCCTCCCATTCCTCCAGGCGCCCGCGGGTCAGCAGGAAGTCCGCGTCGCGCTCGGCGTCCTCGGTGCAATCGACCACGCAGGCCGGCGCGATCATGTGCTCGGGCGGAATGGTATCGACCGAATTGTTCGGCAGCTCGCGTCCGGACACCCAGTGGATCGGCGCATCGAAGTGCGTGCCGGTGTGTTCGCACAGCGTGAAATTGTTCCAGTACCAGGCGGGGCCGCGGCCGTCGTAGCGGGAAATCTCCTCGCTTCGGTAAGGCAGGGCCTGGCCCAGTTCCGGCGGCAGGCTGAGCTGCGGAAACGACGGGCCCAGCGTGTGCGTCAGGTCCACGACCTTGAGCTTGTCGGCGGCGATCCCCGCCAACAGGTCCTGGAGCACGCCGGTCACAGCGTCAGTGAGCCCACGGAGGTGCCGCCGCAAACGTACAGCGTCTGCCCGGTCACGAAGCCGTTGCCGCGGTCCAGGAAGAACAGGGCCGCGCGGGCCACGTCCCCGGGACGGCCCAGGCGCCCGATCGGAATCGAGGATGCCAGTCGCGCGGCGCGTTCGCTGCCTGGAGGAACGACGTCGTCGAACATTTCGGTCTCGGCTATCGGGCCCGGCAGGATGACGTTCGCGGTGACCTTCAGCGGCGCCAGTTCCAGCGCCCAGGTGCGCGCCAGGCCCAGCATGCCCGCCTTGGTGGACGCGTAGGCGGTGCGTTTGGCCAGACCCACGACCGCGCGGCTGGACATCAGCACGATGCGCCCCCAGCCGGCCTCGCGCATGCAATCGAGACTGGCCTGGACCATCGCCACCGCGGCGCCCATGTGCAGGCGCGCCAGCGCGTCCATGTCTTCCTGCGTGACCTCCGGCAGCGGCCTCTCGCGGATCACGCCGGCGTTGTGCACCAGCCTGTTTGCCGGCACGTTCCCCGCTGCTTCCTCGAACGCCTGCCGGGTCGCTTGCGGGTCCGTAAGGTCCACCGCGATCGATTTCACCGAGGCGGAATCGGTCGCCGCGGGCCGGCGCGAGAAGCAGATCACTTCGCTGCCCTGCTCCGTCAGCATTTCCACCAGGCGCGCGCCGATGCCGGAACTCGCGCCCGTCAGCCAGACCCGGTCCCCGCTCATGCGGTCTGCGACTCCAGCGCCAGTTCGCGCTCCAGCACCTTGGGGTTGTCCTTCCATCGCTCAAGCCATTCCTTCGCCACGTCCCCCGGGAACAGGTCCTCGACGCCGTCGCGCAAACCCTGGACGATATCCCGGGCCAGCCGTTCCGGCGCCAGCTTGGGCGGCGGCAGCGGCTGGTTCCATTCCTCGTCGATGGGGCCGGGGAACACGTTCACGACCCGGATTCCGGCGTCCTGCATCTCCGCGCGCAGGCACTGCGAGAGCGAAAGCGCCGCGGCCTTGGAAGCCGAGTACGTGCCCTGCGGCGGGTAGTTGCTCAGTGCGTAGACGCTCAGCACGTTGACCCAGGCCGTCGCCGAGGCGCCGCCGTCGGCGCCGCGCGCGCGCATCGCCGGGCCGAAGGCCTGCGCCAGGCGCAGCAGGCCCAGGTAGTTCACCTCCATTTCCCGCCGGGCCAGTTCCGCCCCGCCGCTGCCGGAAATGCCCCGGGTGCGGTGCACTTCGGCATTGTTGATGAGAATGTCCACCCGCCCGCCGATCTCAGCGCCGATGCGTTTGACCCCGCGCTCGTCGGTCAGGTCCAGCGGTATGACGGTGACCTGATCCAGCTTCTCGACGTCATCCTGGCCCGCGTATTTCTTCCACGGCTCGGCCTGGCCCGCCCAGATGACGGCCGCGCCGGCCTCCGCCAGTTCCCGAACCAGCGCCTGGCCGACCCGGCTCTTGCCGTCGGTCACCAGCACCTTTCGGTGTTCGGGGTCGCAAGAGAATTCGCCGTGGCGTGGATCCGTGCTCATGTCTCCCAGTTCGTCCGCGGGAAGCGCCACCAGCACGCCTCGGCCCGCCTTGTCCAGTTTAGCCGTAACGCGAACGGCGGCGGGCGGCTGAGGGCAATCGCGGTGCAGGTGCGCCACGACCACCGGCCCTTCCTCGAGACGGGTCAATCCCAGGCGCCAGGGCAGGCGCTCGCGATAGAAAGGATCGTTGCTGTGGTGCAGGGTCGTGTGCGCCAGCAGCTCGCCGCGGCCCGACATCGGCGTCCAGGGCAACTCCTCGGAAAGGCATGCCCGGCAGCTGTCGGCCGGCGGGTACTGCACCTGCCCGCAGGACTCGCAACGCTGCAGCGAGAACCGCCCTTCCGCCGCCTGCGCCGTCAGGCCCAGCGCGGTGCGGCTGCGCGGCATCGGCGGCGTCAGCGGCTGCCGCGTGCGCAGCATGGGGTTCTTGAGGCGGGGCCTGGCGCGCATGTCTCAGGACCGTGCCAGGACGGCGGCGGCGCTGCACAGCCCGCGGTCGTAGTTGATCATGCCGAAACCGGACACGGCGCCATGCGTGGCGTCCGCGACCTGCCTGCCCAGCGGGCGGCGCAGGAGCTGGCGCAATGCCTCCACCAGCCCCAGGAACCCGCCGGCGGCTCCAGCCTGGCCCATCGACAACTGGCCGCCACAGGTGTTCAGCGGACAGTCGCCGTCATAAGCGAATTCATGCTCGCGGATGAAGGCCGCGCCTTCGCCGGACGGGCAGAAGCCCAGCTCCTCGATCTGCATCAGGCTGATCACCGGGTAGTCGTCGTAGGCCTGGAAGAAGTCCATGTCGGACGGGCCCACGCCCGCCTGCGCCCAGAGTTCGTCGCGGTCCAGCTCCCAGCCCCCGCGCATCTGCACCGGGTCGTCGGGAAAGGCGTTATGCCGTTCGATCGCGCCCAGCACTTGGACGGATTCCAGCCCCAGGGCCGCGGCGCGCTCCGCGGTCATTACCAGGTAGCCGTCCGCACCGGCGCAGGGCATGACGCAGTCGAACAGGTGCAGCGGCTCGGCGATCACCCGCGCGCCCAGATACGCCTCCAGATCGAGCGGTTTGCGCAGCAGCGCATGGGGATTGTCCATGGCGTTGCGCCGCTGGGCCACGCACAGCTTGCCGAAATCCTCCCGCTCGACGCCGTACTGCCGCATCCACCAGTCGGTGATGAAGGCGAAGCTGGCGTTGGGGCCGCCCGACCCATACGGATAGACGGCATCCTGGGCGAAACGGCTGAAGGTCGAGAGCGTGCGCCGGAAGGTATCGACATGATTCGTGTCGCCGGCAATGCAGGCGACGATTTCGGCATCGCCCGCCTGCACCGCGCGGGCCGCCCGCCGCAGGCAGACGACGCCGGAAGCGCCGCCCATGGGCACGTGGTCCAGCCAGCGAACGGACATCCCCAGGTGCTGCGTCAGGCCCACGGCGGTGTCGGGCCCGAGCGTGAAGCTGGATATCCCCAGGCCGTCGATGTCGTCTTTCCCGAGGCCCGTTTCCTTCAGCAGCGCCGCCAGCGCCCGGGCGATCCACCAGTGCGCGTCGCGCGTCGAATAGCGCCGGTAAGGAACCGTCACCGGCGCGGCCAGCGCAACGCCTTCATAACTCTGCCGGCTCATGCCGCTTGCGACGGCACGGGCCGTTTCAGCTTGCGCGTGTCCACGCAGTCGGCGCGGTCCGTCAGTTCCGCGGCCAATACCTTCAGCGCCGCCCGGTCGAGCTTCTCGGTCGTGGTGTGCGGCAAGGCATCCACGAACGCGACGTAGCCGGGCGCCTTGAAGTAGGCGAGCCGCTCGAGGCAGTAGCGCACCAGGTCTTCCGCCAGCGATTGCGCGTCGCCGGGGTCCACGCTCCCGCCCTTCGGCCTTATGCAGGCAAACACCTCGTCTCCGCGGATCTCGTCGGGCGCCGCCACGACGCCCGCTTCGGCGACGTCCTCGTGGTCGGCCAGGACCCCTTCGACCTCCACGGCGGCGATGTTTTCGCCGCTGCGCCGGATCATGTTGCTCTTGCGGTCGATGAAATGCATGTCGCCGTCGGCGTCGCGCGCGACGATGTCGCCGGTATGGAACCAGCCGCCCTCCCAGGCGGCATCGGTCGCCTCGGCATCCTTGAAATAGGCCGAGAAAAATCCCAGACGGGGATCGCCGCCCGCATGGCGGACCCACAACTCGCCCGGCTGGTCCGCGTCCACGTCGTTTGCCTGGTCGTCGACGATGCGCACGCCCACCGCCGGCAGCGGCCGACCGAAGCACGCCGTGCCGCGCTTGCGCGGCTCGTGGTTGGCGATCATCGCGGCGCTGGCTCCGGTCTCGGTCATCGCCCAGGCCTCCACCAGCGGGAACCCGAAGCGCTCCTCGAACGGCACATGCTGGCGGCTGCCGACTCCGGCGCCGAACCCGAAACGCACGCCATGACGGCGCTCGGCCGGGTCCTCGTCCAGCTTGAGCAGGATCGCCGGCATCACGCCCAGGTAGTGGACGATGGTTGCGCCGGATTCGCTGACTTCCCGCCACCAGCTTCGCGGGTGGAACCGGTCCAGCGGAACGATGCAGCCGCCGTTCACGAGCATGACCATGGTCGAGCAGGCCATCGCGTTCATATGGTGCATCGGCAGCGGCGTGATCACGCAATCTCCATCGCTGTCCAGCGCGCACAAGCCGCCCAGCGCCGTGTACCAGTCGCCGATCATCGTGAAATAGCGGTTGCTGAGCATGCAGCCCTTCGGCTTGCCGGTGGTCCCCGAGGTGTACAGCAGGGCGCACTCGCGGTCGGCGGGGTCCTCGGGCTGTTGCCCGCCCCCGGACCGCGTCGGCAGTTCCGGAAGGTCCTCGCCGGGCGCGCACGCCGGCACATCCAGGCCTTCCTGTCGCACCACCGCCTGCAACTCGGCCACCCGGTCCGGAAGCGCGATCACCAGACGCGCTTCGCTGTGCGCCAGCGCGTAGCCAAGCTCCGCCGAGCGCCAGGCCGGGTTCAGCGGCGCGGCCGATATGCCCAGCGCGTTCAGCGCCAGCCAGTGCAGGAACATCTCCGGGCGGTTCTCCAGCAGCAGCGCCACCCGTTGCGGAGCCCCGTCGGCGAGTCCCTGGAACTCCCCGATCAGCGCCCGCGTGCGTTCCCAGGCTTCAGCGTAACTCAAGTCGCCCGCTTCGATGCCCGACCGCTCGGCCGTGTCCCGCGTAATGCGCAGAAACGGCTTTCCGCCGTGCCGCCGCGCGGCGTCCTCCAGCACGCGCGCCACGGTGCCGGGGGCCGCGACGCTCACAGGAAAAGCTGTATGGACGGCAGGGCCGCGTCGCGGTTCAGCAATTCGATGCGCTTGACGGCAATCTTCAGGCGTCCGTCGTCCCAGCGCAGATCGTGGTGCGCCACGCCGCCCAGCACGATCTGCTCGTCCAGCCGCGTTTCCAGATAGACAAAGGGCGTTCGCATCGCGTATTCGCGCGCCTCGTCGTCCCGCCCGACGACTTCGGGGCGCTGCAGCACGTGCTGGCAGAAGCTCGGCTGCTGCTGCGAATGCGACAGCGGGGCCTTCAGCCGCTCGATGCGCACCTTGAGCAGGAACTTGTCCTCGCAGAACAGCGAAGTGTGGCTGTGCGGGTCCGTCTGGCCCCGCACCAGCGGCATCCAGTACAGCGCGTCCTCCGTAAAAAGCCCGTACCACTCGTCCAGCCGCTTCTCGTCGATCAGCCGCGCCTCGCGATACACGAACCGCGCCAACTCCCCCTTCCCCGGACCCTTTCTAGCCATGGGGAAGCATGTACTTGAGCCAGGCCCGGAACTGCCCGCGCATCGAAACTTCGCTGGTCCCGTTATAGACGCCGGCGATGCTCTCCCGCTCCGCCGCGTCGTAGTTGCGGTGCAGGCTCACCCACTCGTTGCCCTGGGCATGCAGCCCCTTCTGGATCTCGCTGTAGCAGTGCAGGTCGTCGTGCCCCACCACCGAAGTGGGCGCGTTGATCAGCCGCGAATACGTCATCGTGCGCTTGAGCAACTCCTCCGGAGCGCCCGCCAGGCGGAATGTCCAGCTCTCCAGCACCGTCCTGTTCGCCGCCAGCGGCCGCGCCACGCGGATCGCCTGGATAGCGCCCTTGATCGTGAGGCTCGGAAAATAGACCGTGTTGTGCCGGTTCTCGCCGAGAATCGCATGCGCGCGCTCCTCGCCGTAGGCTGCGATCAGCCGCTGCTCATATTCGGGCTCGGCGGAATACTTCGAGTGAATCGAGAACTTCACGCCGGTGTAGGAGTGGCCGTTCTCGTAGATCTTCACGCCCATCCCGTCGAAGAAGTCGTAATCGTTGACGAAAGGCGCGAACTGCTGAACCACCATCGGCGGTTCCCCGCCGTCGCCCTCTTCCTCCCACAGCCGCTTGGCGATGCCGGCCGACGACTGATGCGCCACCATCGGATGCATCGCGTCGTTCAGGTTCTCGACGAACATCTTCCAGTTGCAGTCGTGGTAGTAGCGCAGTACGCCGCCGGCGATCTCCAGCCGGCCCTCGGGCGAGCGGTCGGCCATGTTGTCGATCGAACTCAGTGAATCGCCGAAATAGTCGTGAAAATCCGGCCCATCGTTGCTGAGGCGCACGAACACGAAGCCGCGGTACGTCGCCACGTTCGGAACGGGCGCCAGTCCCCTGAAATGGGCCGATTCGGAAATCCGCGTTCCTTCGTAGCCGCCCTTCAGCGGAACCGTCCTGAGGCTGCCGTCGAGGCGATAGGTCCAGCCGTGGTACGGACAACGCAGGGTGCTGCCGCAGTTGCCTTGCACCGCGCTTACCACCCGCGTGCCCTTGTGCGCGCACCGGTTCAGGAAAACCCGCACCTCCCCGTCGCGGCCCCGCAGCATCACCAGCGGCGAACCGGCGATTTCCGCCGTATAGAAGTCGCCCGGCTTCGGGACCTGACTGTCATGGCCCATGTAGATCCAGGTGTTGCGCCACAGGCGCTCCAGTTCCAGCTCGTAGAGTTCCTCGGATATGTACAGGTCGCGATGCACGGCGTCGGGCCGCACCAGGGCGCGCAGTGCGTCGGGGTTGTTGGCGTATGAACTGCCCGTCATCGTCTCGTGCGGATTCACGTAAAGCCCGAATTCTAGCCGCCGCCCGTTCCCCGGATATGATTACCCGCTCGATTGGGGCTCGCGGACCGGTTCGTGAAAAGATTACTGCGCATCTTCGGATTGACCATCGCCTGGGCGGTGGGCGGAGTCGTCGGACTGGCGCTTCTTATCGTGCTCGGTTTTCTCGTTGCAAAACCGACCGAAACGGTTCGGTTATTCGGTCAGTTCGCCGGCGAAAGGCCCGGCCACATGGAGCGGGTGGCGGGCACTCCGGAGCAGCCTCTCCCCAAGGCCTCCATCGGCGAGCGCGCCCTGAGCGTCGAAAGCCTGCAGGCGGCCATGGACTACGGCGCCGAGACCGGGTCCGACGCGCTGATCGTCTGGCGCGGCGGCCGCATTCAGCTCGAGCACTATTACGAAGGCGCCGACGAAAACACACTCACGTCAACCCAGTCCATGCACAAGTCGGTGGTCGCCCTGCTGGTGGGCGTTGCGATCGCCGAGGGGCACATCGCCTCGGCGGACGACCCGGTCAGCCTGTACCTGCCCGAGTGGGCCGGCGACGAGCGCGCCGAAATCACGATTCGCCAGGCGCTGTGGCAGAGCAGCGGCATCGATTTCCCGACCTTCGCCTTCGGCAGCCTGGGGCCCATGATGGGATTGCTGATCGGCCAGGACATGCGCCCGATCACGTTCGAACAACAGGCGGTGGAGCCGCCGGCTACGAATTTCGAATACAACAGCATCAATCCGCTGGTGGTGGGCCTGGCCATCGAGAACGCAACGGGCCGGCCCTATGCCGAGTACCTCTCCGAGGCCCTGTGGAAGCCCCTGGGCGCCGGCGACGCCTGGGTGCAGATGGACAGCGAAGGCGGCATGGCCCGAAGCTACTGCTGCCTGGACATCCCGGCGCGCGGCTGGCTGCGGCTGGGGTTGCTGCACCTGGACAACGGCCGGGCCAACGGCCGCCAGATCGTGCCCGAGGAGTGGATCGCGGCCATCCGCACGCCCGGGCCCAACAATCCGAACTACGGCTTCCTGACCTGGCTGGGCACGGAGCACGTGGATCTGCGTGTCTATAACTCGCGGGCCTCGCTGCGCGGCTACCACTCGGAACCGTTCGCCGCCGACGACGTGGCCTATTTCGACGGCTTCGGCGGCCAGCGCGTCTATATCATTCCCAGCGCCGACATGGTGATCGTGCGAACCGGTTCGCTGGCCACCGACTGGGACGACGCCCGTCTCCCCAACGTCTTGTTGGGCGGGCTTCGCTGAAAGGAGAACGCATTATGAATAAAGGACACTGGATTGCGGTTGCAATCATCCTGGCCGCGGGCGCAACGGCCGCCCAGGAGCAGCCGAACACGCAAATGACGCCCGAGGAAATCCAGGCGAAGCTGGATTGGGTCAACGAGGTGGAGTCGCAGGACTTCCAATTCTGGCGGCGCTGGCGCGACCAGCCGGAACAGTCCGGCTTCCGCCAGCCCCAGACCTGGTACAACCCCATGATCCTGGTGGACGGCGGCATCTCGCAGCCCTTCTTCCCCAGTGCCGACCCGGGGGAACCGGCCACCATCGATCCCGAAGCGGTCGCCGCTGCCGCCGCCTACGCCATGGAGCGCGACACCCAGGCCTTCATGGTCTATCACCGCGGCAAGATCCGTCATGCCGAGTACATGGACGGATTTCACGAAAGCTCGCCCATCAGCTCCCATTCCTGGGTCAAGACCCTGCACGGAATCCTCGCAGGGTTTGCCGTGGCCGACGGCGATATCGGAAGTCTCGACGACCCGGTCGAGAAATACATCGAAGAGTGGAAGGACGATCCCCGCGGGAAGATCACCGTTCGACAGGTTCTTCACAACACCACCGGGCTGGAACTGCCCTTCGGCGATCGCCGTGGGGGACCGCAGCCATATTCGAAAATGATGCAGCTTGTGGAAGGGACCGATATCTACGGCACGGTGCTGTCGTTTGGACTGGCCGAGGAACCGGGCACGACCTTTGCCCACAACAACCCCAATACGCAGCTTGCCGGCATGATCATCCACCGGGCCACGGGCAGGAACTTCGCGCACTACCTGGGCGAGAAGCTCTGGCGGCCCATGGGAGGCCAGCGCGGCGCAATGCGCCTGGACGGTGTTGACGGCAATGTCATCTCGTATTGCTGCTTTCTCGCGGCCCCTTCGGACTGGATCCGCGTCGCTCATCTGCTGATGAACGATGGACGGCTGCCCGACGGCTCGCAACTGCTGCCGGAGGGCTGGGTGGACGAGATGCTCGCCGGTTCGGAGCCCAACCCCAATTACGGCTTCCAGATCTGGTCCGACACGGTCTACGTGGAGCGGCGGCCGTACTTCCCGAGCATGCCCCCGCAGTTCGGGAACTACCATTCGGAGCCCTTTGCGGTGGACGATCTGTTCTACCTGGACGGCGGCGGCAAGGTACGCGTATGGATCAGCCCGAAGCTGGACCTGATCGTGCTCAGAATGGGCTATACGCCGCCCCGCGACATGGGTTTCGACGAAGCCTTCATCCCCAATCTGATCATTCGCGGAATTCTGTAGATGGATCGCGGTGAACTGAAACGCTCATCAGCAGCCCTCGTTCTTGCCGCCATCGCCTGGTGCCTGCCGGCCGCGCCGGCGGACGCGCAGGAGCGTTTGACCCGCCAGACGCTGGCAGGGGCCGACTACGTGAGAGGCCGGCTGGCCTTTCAGCAGCGCTGCAGCGCCTGCCACACGCTGGCCGAAGACGCCCTGCACCTGGCCGGCCCCAACTTGTGGGAGGTGATCGGGCGGACCGCCGGCTCCCGGGAAGAATTCAGCTATTCCGAAACGCTCAGGGAGGCCGAATTCGCCTGGACGCCGGACCGGGTGGACGACTGGCTCGCCAATCCCGACGACTATCTGCCGGGCAATACGATGCTGATTCCCGAACCGGTGCCCGACCGCGACCGCCTGGCCATGATCTCGTTCATGATGATGGAAACCGGCGGCGCCGACTGGCCGCGCCCGGAAATCGACATCGCGGCCCTCGAAACCCCCCGGGGCGAGTCGCCGGCCGAGCGCTTTCCGAGCTTCTGGAACCACCTGATGCACAACACCACCCGCTACCGCTGGGTGGACGACGAGCAGGAATTCGTCTTCGACGCCTACTACAACAAGGACGGCTCGGTCAGTTCCAACATGGAGGGCGTCGACGGGTTCTGGCACATCGACGACCGCGATTTCTTCTGCTACGCCCTGCAGGGGCTGCCCATAAGGCCGAATTACTTCGTCCAGTGCTTCCCGGTCGCGGCCATGGCCATACCGCGCTTCTCCGAGCAATTGTGGCAATCGCCGATGTACGGCGGAGCGGTGCTCTACGGCGGAATTCTTCCCGGCCGGCCCACGGACGACGCGGAGACAGCCGCGCCCGAATAAGCGCGCGGCGCGGAAACAAAAAGGAGAACCCATGCTGAAGCGCATACTCAGAGGACTTGCCAGGACCGGCAAGTGGACGCTCATCGTAATCGCCGTGATCGGCGTGC
Source organism: uncultured Gammaproteobacteria bacterium (assembly GCA_964392625.1). Classification (GTDB taxonomy): domain Bacteria; phylum Pseudomonadota; class Gammaproteobacteria; order Steroidobacterales; family Foliamicaceae; genus Foliamicus. The sequence continues at coordinate 34,944 of CAYMQG010000101.1, forward strand.
TGGTCTATCTGCCTTCGCGGCTAGGCTGGTACGGCATCTACGCCAAGCGCTACGTCATATCGCTGTCCGGCAATCCCATGAGCCCCTCAAAAGCCTGGTATGACCCGCAGGAACTGGTGGCCGGCAGCGAAGTGGTCCCGCTGGAGGCCTGGCCGGAGGGCGAAAACCCGATCGATCCTGCCGTATATCAGGAAGCCGCATCGTGGGCCGAGCAGCAGAGAAGCGATTCACTTGTGGTGCTGTACAAGGGGCGGCTGGCGCATGCCAGTTACTTCAACGACCAGACCGCCGATTCGGAGTTCAGCACCCACTCGCTCACCAAGGTCCTGACTTCGATACTGGCGGGACACGCGATCGCCGACGGCTACATGCAGTCGGTCGATCAGCCGGCGTCGGACTACCTCCCGGAATGGGACACGGACGAACGCCGCGACATTACCGTGCGCGATCTCCTGAACATGTCGGGAGGTCTTGAGGAGACGTTCGCCTTCTATCCGGGCTCGGCGCGACTGGCCCGCACGATGGGAACGGACATCGTGACCGCCAACCTCGACGTGGGAATCTACGCGCCGCCGGGCACGGCCTTCTCGCACGCCAACCCCAACAGCCAGGTGGCGGGAATCGTCGTGGAGCGCGCCACGGCCAAGCGCTTTGCCGATTATCTGTCCGAGAAGCTATGGGCCCCGCTGGGACTGCGCGACGGCTGGCTGCTGCTGGACCGGGAAGGCGGCATGGTGCACACGGACTGCTGCATGTGGACCGCGATCGAGGACTGGGCGCGGATCGGCCAGGCCCTGATGCAGGACGGCTGCCACGCGGGAACGCAGGTCATTCCGGAAGGCTGGGTGGATGAAATGACAACGCCCTCGGCGGCCAACGAGAACTACGGCATGCAGCTCTGGCTGGGGACCTCGCACGAGAGCCTGCGCAAGTACGATCCGAGCATCGAGTTCATGGGCAACCTGCACTCCGAGCCGTTCGTGGCCGATGACGTGTTCTTCCTCGATGGCGCCGGCGATCAGCGGCTGTACATGATTCCTTCGCGGGAACTGGTGATCCTGCGCACCGGCAAGGACGGCCCCGAGTGGGACGATTCGCTGCTGCCGAACATGTTCACGCGGGCCGTGGACTCGATCAGCGGTCAGTCGGCGGAAACGCTGCCCACGCGCGCCGACCTGAACGCCGCCTGCCTAGGCCCCGGCGAGGTCGTGCCCGACGCATAGCACCGTGCATCCGCCATCGGTGGCGGGCTTGCGCGGCATGCGCAGCGATGCTCCGGTCCGCCACATCAGAAACGCCCCTTCCTGCAACCCGATGTCGAGTCGCGCTCCGTTCTCCGCAACCTGAACTCCAAGGTCGCCGGAAATGACGAACAGCCAGGGCGCCGGCTCGTCCCCGGACACCGCCAATCCATCTCGCGGCGCGGTCCAGTCGGCGGGGATGTGCACGAGACTGACCGCCCCGGAGTTTTCATGGGCGTCGGCCAATGGCTTGACTTTCCAGCCCGGCACGACGGAATGCCGTTGCCAGGCAACCTCGCCGGTATCGAAGAGCCGGGCGTCGCCGAATTCGGGGTAATCAACGTCGAAACTGTCGTCGAAAGGGATATCGACCGATTCGACGGGCGCTTCCGGCTCGGCCACACCCGTGCCCGGACCGGTGTTCCAGTAAAGGAGCACGCACCCGGTCTCGGACAGCGGTTCGGGCATCAGCCCATGAATGGTCTTCGGCGGCCGGTCCATGAACAGATGGCGGCGAAACACAATCATGTCGCCTTCAAGGTCCTCGGCCTCGCTGAACTCCCAGTGAGGAAAGTCGCCGTACAAAGTGTAGGCCCGTTCCGTTACGGTGTTGTGGAAGTGGCGGTGCGGTAGTTCGAGCACGTCTGGAATGCAGCCGGGCGGCACGTAGTCGATTCGAATCTCGGACCCCTTCGAGTCGTCATGGACGAGGAGCCGGCGTTTGAAGCCGGGAATCCACGGATTGTCCTCCCAGGGCATGACATTCGTATCCAGGTGGGTGAGAGCTTTCGTAGCCAATTGCTTGTCCTCGTTGCGGCAGCCGGACCGTGACCGGGCAACGACCGATGATAGCAACAGCGTTCAGATCGCGCGTTGGCTATTCCAGCGCGTCGGCGAGCCCGAGCAGGCTGTCGACGTTGTGGCCCGGGCGATGCTCGTGCACGGCGGGCAGCAGCGCCCGCACGCCGCGCGCGCGGGGCTCGAAGTCCCTGTAGCCCAGCAGCGGGTTCAGCCAGACCAGGCGCTTGCAGGATCGCCGCAGGCGCGCGGCCTCGACCCGCAGTTCTTCCACGTAGGCACGCTCCAGGCCGTCGCTGAACAGCAGCACCATGCCGGGCCGGGCCAGCACCCGCCGGGACCACTGCCGGTTGAACTGGCCGAGCGCCGACGCGATGCGCGTGCCCCCTTCCCAGTCGGGAGCGGCCTTGAGCGCCGCGGCGGTCGCCACGTCCGCGTCCCGCCCCCGCAGTTCGCGCGTCACCCGCGTCAGGCGGGTGGCGAAAACGAATACCTCGACGTTGCGGCGGGCGCTGCACAGCGCGTGGGCGAAATGGATCGCCATGCGCGCATAGGTCGTCATGGAACCGGAGACGTCGAACAGCAGCACCAGCGACATCGGTTCGGCGCGGCGCGCCTTGCGCTTCAGCCGCACCAGCTCGCCGCCGGATGCAAGGCCCGCCCGCAGCGTGGCCTGCAGGTCGATCCGCGGTCCGTGCGCGGCGCCCTTGTAACGCCGGCCGATGCGTTTCGGGCAGAGCACGCCGCGGCGCAGCAGTTCGCGGGCCTGGGCCTGTTCCTCCGGCGTCATCTGGGCGAAGTCCGTGGAGGCGAGCCGCTCCTGCGGCGAATAGCCGGCGCCGGCGATGGCCCGCTGGGCGCCGGGCGCGGCGATCAGGCTGGATGCGCTGTCCATGGCCCGCAGCAGCCGCAATGCGCCGGGCGGAGGCCTGGCCTCGCCCATGGAACGCAGGCCCAGCTCATGCAGGTCCCCCAGCCGGGCAAAGGCCGCGGCGTTGCCGAAGAACATCGGGAAGGCGCAGTCGAACAGCACGCCCTCGGCGGGACCGGCGGTCAGGACCGAGCGCAGCGCCGCGGAAAACTCGGCGCGATTGCCGATGTCGATGCGCTTCGCGGCCTCGAGCGCCAGCGCGCTCCGGCCCACGCCCAGCGGCAGTCCCGCCGCGCGCAGCGTGCGCACGAAGCTGACGATGCGCGCCGCGAGGCCGGGGTCAGGC
>CAYMQG010000102.1:0-7765 GCA_964392625.1 uncultured Gammaproteobacteria bacterium
GGGTTGAAGAACAGGCAGCCGCCCTGTCCGGGCGTCCGGTCCGGGCCGGGCGCGCAGTTGCTGCCGCCGAAGCCATTCAGCGCGGCCTGGAAGTTCTCCACGTGCACGTCGCGCGGGTTTTGCAGGGCGTCGTTGGCGCCATATACCACCGAGACGTTCCAGGATGCGGAATCCGTGAGCTCGCCCTCGAGGCCGCCGGCGATCCTCAGGGTTTCGTGCTCGTAGTAGTTGGTCTCCGGCGGATGCGCGTAACCGTACGGCCGTCCCTGGAAGAACACGTCCTCGCCGTAGGGATTGGCCGGGTGATACGCCGGCACCACGGGCGTGTTCAACACCGGAAAGCTCGGCGACACGCCGCGGCTGATGTCATTCTTGGCGTAGCCGAATTCGGCCCAGAGGGCTGTTCTCCCGCCCCGGTTCCAGTCGCCCTGGCCCCAGAGTTGCAGGCGGCTTTCGTCGGGCACGGTCGTGATTTGCGGGGCGTAATCGAAACGGCAGATTTCGCCGCCCCCGGTAAGCTGCTGCAGGAGGCCCTCGTAGCGTGCGCAACCCGGATCGGCCACCGTTTGTCCCAGGGACGGCACGTTGAAGCTGGCCGGATTGCCGAAACCGCTGGTGGAGGGCGCCAGCCAGTCGACCTCTGCCAGCAGCAGGCTGGTGCGGTTCAGGTAGCTGGCGGCGACCAGGAACCCGCCGTCGCCCCGGGCGAAGTCGCCTCCAGAGACCGCATCGACGGTCAGGTCTTCCTGGGAACCCTCGCTGGTGCGCGAGCGGTACTCGGTTTGAAGCTCGAACCCGTTGTAGCCGCTGCGGGTGATGAAGTTGACGACACCGGCCACCGCCTCGGAACCGTAAATCGCGGCGGCGCCGTCCTTGAGGATCTCGACGCGCTCCACGGCGAGCATGGGCGCCAGCGCCGCCAGGTCCACGAAACTGAAACCGTCGTCGGTCTGCGCCGAGGAAAGCACTTGTCTCCTGCCGTTGACCAGCACCAGCGTGGAGGCGACGCCCAGTCCGCGCAGATTGACGTTGGCCGTGCCCACCGTGTAGTTCTGCGACAGGTTGTCGGAATTGTTCTCCGAGCCCGCGTTGATCGAGAGGACGCCCACCATGTCGCGAATGTCCCTGAGCCCCGCGTCCGTCAGGTCCGGCCCTTCGTGGATCGTGAGCGGCGACGGCGAATCGCTCTGCCGGCTGATCCGGCTTCCGGTCCTGGCCATGACGACGATCTCCTCGATCGTGTCTGACTGGTCGGTTTGATTGCTTTGCGCCGCGGTGCTCGGAGCGGCCAGCGCCGTGGCGAGCGCCAGCGCGGGCGCGAGCGCGAAACCCGTCGGCGTTACGTACCCCCGCAACATAGCCGGATTATAGGGAGTAGGTGCCTTCCGCTGTGCCCACGATCACGACTTCGGGGCGGTGGTGGGCGAACAGTCCCACGGTGACGACGCCGGGGACCTGGTTGATTTCGGTTTCCATTTCCACCGGATCGAGGATCTTCAGGTTGTGCACGTCGAGGATCTCGTTGCCGTAGTCGGTGACCACGCCTTCGCGATACTGCGGTTGGCCGCCGATTTCGACCATCTTGCGGGCCACCGACGAGCGCGCCATCGGGATGACCTCCACGGGAAGCGGGAACTTGCCGAGGAGTTTGACCCGCTTGCTTTCGTCCACGACGCAGACGAACCGGCGCGAGGACGCCACCAGGATCTTCTCGCCGGTCAGCGCTGCGCCGCCGCCCTTGATCAGCCGGCGGTGATCGTCGGTCTCGTCGGCGCCGTCCACGTAGAGGTCCAGCGTCCCGCATTGACTCAAGGGGGACACCTCGAACCCGAGGTCGCTCAGCAGATCGGTGGTCGCCTGAGAACTGGAGGCGACGGCCGTGATCCGGTCGCGGACTTCCGGGAGCAGGGCGATGAACTCGTTGGTGGTGCTGCCCGTGCCTACGCCCAGGCGGCAGTCGTGGCGGATGTGCTCGATCGCGCCCCGTGCGGCATGGCGCTTGGCTGCCAGCGCTGCCTCTTTATCGGTCTTTTTCGATCGCAATCGGATTTACCGTGGCGGTGGAGAGAAACGGCCTCGCAGTTCGCCGGCCACCGCCATTATATGGAGCGAGAACTTGCCTGGGAGCGAGGGCGTCCCGTCCTCAATCACCGCCGAAACTCGTGGATCTGCCGCTCGGTGATCACCGCATCCACCGGCACGTCGGTCGGCTTGGCCTCAAGCTGCCCCACCTGCTGGAAGTCGTAGCCCAGACCCACCAGCAAGGGCCGCCGCCAACTCCTCGCCGTATTGCGAAACGCGAACGCCCGATCGTAGTAGCCGCCGCCTTGCCCGAGCCGGTTGCCGCCGGAATCGAACGCCACCAGCGGCAGGAGAACCACGTTCGGCCTTCTGGCGCTCACCCAGCTCCCGGGGCGCCATTCCGGCTCGAGTATTCCCCACCGGTTCGGCGCCAGCGCCTCGCCGGGATCGAACGGCGCGAACCGCATGTGCCGTCCGACGACCACGGGCAGCAGCACGTCCACGCCCCGCCCCAGCGCCCATTCGATGATCGGCTCGCAGGACATTTCGCCGCGATGGGCCACGTAGGCCGCGATGCAGCGTGCGTGTTGCAGCGCCGGACGCGTGCGTGCCAGTTGTGCGCATTGCTCGGAGGCTTCGTCGCGCTGGGAGGCGCTCAGGATCGCGCGTTTCTTGCGCAGAGAGGAGCGCAGGTCGTCAAGCGGCATGTTGTGGTTTTGCTGTTGAGGGCGGGACGCCCTCTTTCCCAGGCGGGGGCGCGCTCTTTCCCAGGGTAGCCTCGTTCGGGCGGGATCAGCCTGCGGCTTGCGCCTTGGCGCCGTCGGTTGCAGCGGCTTTCTCCAGGCGCCGTTCGACGCGACGGCGGACGCTGCGCACGCTGTCGATGGTTTCCGTGGCGCTGCTGTCGGTCGCGCGCTGCGATTGCAGCAGATTGGTGGCAAGCCTCAGGGCCGCCAGCATGAATACGTTGGTCGTGTCGAGCAGGGGGTCCGCGTGCTGCACGTTCTCGATCTGCTCGTCGAGCAGGGAAGCCGCGCTCTTCAGCACCTCGCGGTCCCCGGGTTCGCAGGCGATTGTGTGATCCTCGCCCAGGATTCGAAGCCTGACGGTCTCGAACTTGTCGGTCACACGCTGCGTTCCATGCTGCGCAGCCGCTGAACCATCTCGGCGACCCGCTGGCGAGCTTCCTCCCGGGTGTTGAACAGCCGCGAGCGCTCGCCCTGCAGCTTCTCGCACTGGGTGAGCAGCGCGGCATTCTCGCGGCGCAACTGATCGTTCAGGTCGAGCAGTTCGTCGACCCGCTCCGACAGCAATTCGATCTCGTTGTGCAGGTTTTGTTCCTGTGCCATGACGCACGAATATAGCACGGTCCCGGCTAAAATCGGCAAATGCTCCAGGCAAAAGATTTCGCCCGCCGTCGCCGCGCCCTTCTCGGCGCGCTCGGTCCGGGCTGCGCGGCCATCGTGCCCGCGAGCCCGGTGAGGGTGCGCAGCCGCGACGTCGACTACCCCTATCGCCCGGACACCAACCTGCTGTACCTGACCGGTTTCCGCGAACCCGAAGCGGTGGCCGTGCTGGTGCCCGGCCGCTCTGACGGCGAGTTCGTCCTGTTCTGCCGCGACCGCGATCCGCAGCGCGAGCTCTGGGACGGCAAGCGCGCCGGTCCCGACGGGGCGAAGGAGCAATTCGGCGCGGATAGCGCCTATCCCATCGACGCGCTCGACGAGGTCATGCCCGGCTTGCTCAAGGGCTGCGACACGGTGCACTACGACCTCGGTAGCAACCCCGCTTTCGAGGCGCGGCTGGGCCGATGGCTGAAGAAGATGCGCGACGGGTCCAAGGAGCGCAACAAGGCGCCGGTGCAGGTTGCCGCGCTGGACTTTTACCTGCACGAAATGCGACTGTGCAAGCACGAAACGGAGCTGGAATGCATGCGCAGTTCCGCGGCGGTTGCGGTGGACGCCCACAAGCGGGGGATGCGGCGCACCCGTCCGGACATGTACGAGTACGAGGTGGAAGCGGAGATCGTATACCGCTTCAATCAGAGCGGAGCGACCGAGTCGTATCCTTCGATCGTCGCCTCCGGCGCCAACGCCTGCATCCTGCATTACAACGAAAACACGAGCCGCATGCGCGACGGGGACCTGCTGCTGGTCGACGCGGGCTGCGAACTCGAAGGCTACGCGTCCGACATTACCCGCACCTGGCCGGTGGGCGGGACATATTCGCCCGAGCAGCGCGCCGTCTACGAGATCGTGCTGGAGGCCCAGCGGGCAGCGATCGATACGATGGAACCCGGCGTGGCCATCCTTGACCCGCACCACGCCGCCATCGACGTGATCACGCGCGGGCTCAAGCGGATCGGACTGCTCAAGGGCAAGGTGTCCGAGCTGGTGCGCGACGGGGCCTATCGCGAGTTCTTCATGCACCGCACCTCGCACTGGCTGGGGATGGACGTGCACGACGTGGGCGACTACGAGGCCGACGGCGAGCCGAGAAAGCTGGAACCCGGCATGTGCTGCACGGTCGAACCGGGCATCTATATCGCCGCGGAGAACCGCGACGTGCCCAAGGGGTTCCGCGGAATCGGGATCCGGATCGAGGACGACGTGGCGGTGACCGAATCCGGGCACGAGGTGCTGACGGGCGCGCTGACCAAGGACCCGGACGAAATCGAAGCGCTGGTCGGCTCCGGCTGATGTACGCGGTCCTGGTGGCCGGCGGCGGGCTGACGGGCGCCAGTCTTGCGGTCGCGCTGGCGGACCTGGGGCTCAAGGTCGCCGTGGTCGAGGCGGTTCCGCCGGAGGACCCGGGCCAGCCCAGCCTCGATGACCGCACCAGCGCGATCGCGCGCACCGGCGTCCGGATCCTCGAGAACCTGGACGTCTGGCCGCGGCTTGCCGAGACGCCGAGCCCGATCCGGGCCGTGGAGATATCCGAGCGCGGCTGCTTCGGCGGCGCCCGGATCGACGCCGAATCGCAGGGGCTGGACAGCCTGGGCAACGTGGTCCGCAACCGCGTGCTGGGACAGGCGCTGTGGGAGAAGCTGCGCGAGTCGGAATGCGTCGACATTTTTTGCCCGGCCACCGTGAATTCGGTGAAGGTGGATTCGGACCGGGTGAGCGTCGCCGTCAGGGCCGCGTCCGGAAAGCCGAAGACGGTCACGGCCCGTTTGCTGGCGGTGGCCGAAGGAGCGCGCTCGCCGTTGCGCGAACAGTTCGGAATTGCGGCCGAGCACAGGGAATATCCGCAGGTCGCGCTGACGGGTCTGGCCGAGGTCCGCAGGGTGGTCCGGCCGGACACCGCCTGGGAGCGTTTTACCGCCGACGGTCCGCTGGCGCTGCTGCCCGCGGGCGGGCGCCGCTACGGGTTCGTGGTCGTATCGAACCAGGGCGCGGAGAAATTCGCGGAACTGGACGATTCGGACCTGCTCGCCCGATTGCAGGAACTCATGGGTTATCGCGCCGGGGAGTTCGTCGCCGTGGGGCCGCGCGCGGTATATCCGCTGGCGCTGGACCGGGCGGAGCGCGTCACGGCGCCGCGTTCGGTGCTGGTGGGCGCGGCGGCCAACAGCGTCCATCCGCTGGTGGCCCAGGGATTCAACCTGGCGCTGCGCGATGTCGCGGCGCTGTCGGAAACGCTTGCCGCCGACGGCCGTCCGCCGTCCGATCCCGGCGATCCGGTCCTGCTGGCGCGCTATGCGTCATGGCGGCGCCGGGACCAGGCCAACGTGGTCCGCTTTACCGACGGCCTTGCGCGGCTGAGCCGGAGCGCCTGGCTGCGCCCCCTGCGCGGACTGGGCATGCAGGCGTTCGACGTCCTGCCTCAGGCCAAGCCGCTGCTGGCGCGTTTCGCGCTGGGCCAGGGCGGGCGCATGTCGCGGCTGGCGCGCGGACTGCCGCTGTGAGTCCCGGCTTTCAGGCCGCGGTCGCCGGTGGCGGCGCCGTGGGCCTGGCCTGCGCGCTGCTGCTCGAACGCCGCTGCGACTGGGAAGTCGCGCTGGTCGAGCCTTCACCGCCCCGGGGCAAGCAAGGCAATGAACCGCAGCGCGCGCTTACGCTCTCGCCCGGCGCCGTGGAAGTGCTCAACGAATGTGGGGCTGGGAGAGAGGGCACCGCCCTCTCGGCCGTCCCGCCCTCCACGAAGGCGGGGACGCCTTCGTTCCCGGCGCATGCGTTTTCGCGGATGGTGGTCTGGCGGGGGGAGGGCGGACCGGCGCCCGGGAACTCCATCACCTTCGACGCGGCCGAGCTGGGCGTCAAGGCGCTGGGCTGCGTGGCCCACGAAGCCCCGTTGCGGCGCGCGCTCTGGGACCTGGCGGAGAAGTCGTCGGGGATTCGCGTCTACTCCGGGGCGGCGCTGGCGTCCGTGCGGATCGAAGAGGATTGCGGCTACCTCGATCTCGACAATGGCGACGAGATCGGCGCCGAACTCCTGATCGGCGCCGACGGCGCGCAGTCGAAGCTGCGTTCGGAGCTGGGAATCGAATTCCGTTCTACCGGGTATGGCCAGACCGGGCTGGTATTCGAGGCGGATTGCGGCGAGCCGGGTGGGGACACGGCCTGGCAACGCTTTGCCGACGACGGCGTGCTGGCCCTGCTGCCGTTGAGAGAGAGCCGGATGACCATCGTCTGGAGCCTGCCCGACGAGCGGGCGGAACGACTCAAGCAACTCGACAAGGAGGGCCTCGCGGCCGAGCTGAACGAAGCCGGCGCGGGCGTGGCCGGAGAGCTCGTTCCCGCTACGCCGGTGGCCTCGTTCCCGTTGCGCCGCGGCGAGGCGGCGCAAGCCTGCGGGGAACGCTATGCACTGCTGGGGGAAGCGGCGCGCACCGTGCATCCCCTCGCCGGCCAGGGGCTCAACCTGGGACTGGGTGACGCGGAAGCGCTGGCGCGCGTTTGCGCGGACCAGGGCGATGCGCTGATCGGCGACGCCCGGGTTCTTGGCCGCTTCGCGCGCGAGCGGGCCCGCTACGGACAGGAAATGTCATTCGGGATTCACGCGATCAACGCGGCTTTCGAGGGTGCGTTCGCGCCGCTGGCGGCCCTGGGAATGGGCGCGGTGGACCGGGTGCCGCCGCTCAAGCGCGCTCTGGCGGCGCGCGCGATGCGCTGATCAGTTACTCAGGGTTGTGCGCTCCCACTCGCCGTCGGCGAGGCGCAGGCGCGAACTCGGCCAGTAGCCGGTGTCGAGCTTGACCGTGGCCACCTTGGTTGCGCCCGTGGGCGTGATGCCCTCGACGCGAATAATGGGCTTGTTGCCCGCCTTCTGAAGCGCGCCGGCGAACTCGCCAAGGCTGGCGACCGGCTGGCCGTCAAGCCCGGTGATCTGCAGGAAGCGGATCGGCAGCAGGTAGCGGTGGGCCGGCGATCCGTAGGTGTAGTGCTGGATCGTGACGCCCTGCGGCCTGATCGCGAGCTGGGCCGCCATTCCGCGCTGCGGGTCCTGAATCAGCGCACCGGCCCAGAACAGGACCTCCTGCAGGCCCTCCCAACCCAGTTCCACCGTGTCGAAATCCAACGCCAGCTCTTGGCCATTGCGCCAGACCAGCAATTCGGCCCGCTCCGCGCCCGCGATCGCCTGCTCGACTTCGTGCGGCCGAGTGGCCATCCGGCCGTTGATCGTCAGCAGCAGGTCTCCGGGGCGCACCTGGTCGGCGGCGGGCGTGCCGGCCACGGTCCGTTCCGCCATCAGCAACTGGCGGCGTTCCCTGTCGTGCTCTTCCACCTTGAGCCGCCATTCC
>CAYMQG010000103.1:0-13557 GCA_964392625.1 uncultured Gammaproteobacteria bacterium
GGGCGGGTGCGGCCGGCCAGCATGGCGTAAACGCAGGGCACTATGTACAAGGTAAGCACCACCGAAACCAGCACGCCGCCCAGCACCACCACGCCCAGCGTCCGCCGGGCCGCGGAACCGGGGCCGTCGCTGATGATCAGCGGGATGGTGCCGCCCACCGTGCACATGCTGGTCATCAGCACCGGGCGCAGCCGGGTCGTGGCGCCTTCCAGCACCGCCTGAACCACCGGCAGGCCGCGGTCGCGGAGCTGGTTGGAGAACTCCACGATCAGGATGCCGTTCTTGGCCGCCAGCCCGATCAGCATGATGCAGCCGGTGAGGCTGAACACGTTCAGCGTGCCTCCGGCCACGTTCAGGCCCAGCATGCCGCCGGCCAGCGCCAGGGGCACGGTGAGCAGGATGATGAACGGGTGGATGAAGCTCTCGAACTGCGCCGCCAGCACCAGAAAGCAGATCAGCAGCGCCAGCAGGAAACTGAAGTAGATCTGGCCGCCGGATTCCACGTACTCGCGCGACTCGCCGTCGTAATCGATGCTCAGGGATTCGTCCTGCACTTCCTCGGCGATGACCGTGTTCATGTAGTCCAGGGCCTCGCCCAGCGAGTAGCCGGGCTCGATATTGGCGGACAGCTTGATGGAACGCTGGCGGTTGAAACGCTGGAACTGGCGCGGACCGGAGCTTTCCTCCAGCCGCACCAGGCTGGCCAGGGGCACCAGGTCGCCGGAGACCGCGCGCACGTAGATGTTGTTGAGGTCCTGCGGCGTGACCCGGTCCTCCTCGGAGGCCTGCAGCACCACGTTGTATTCCTCGCCGCGGTCGATGAAGGTGGTGACGCGGCGCGAACCCAGCATGGTCTGCAGCGTCTCGCCCACCTCGCGCAGCGACACGCCCAGGTCGGTGGCGCGGGCGCGGTCCACGCCCACCTTGATCTGCGGCTGGGCCTCGTAGTAGTCCGAAGTCATGCCCAGGATGCGCGGGTTCTCGCGCACCCGGTCCAGCACCCGGTCGCGCCATTGGGCGATCTGCTCGTATTCGTTGCCGCGCAGCACCACCTGCAGCTCGCGGCCGCCGCCCATGTTCAGGCTGGGCGGCAGAAAAACCATGGCCCGCACGCCCGGCATCTCGGACAGCGGCCTGCGCATCTGCCCGGCGATCTCCATCGCGGTGTAGCGGCGCTCGTCGTGCGACTCCAGCGGCATGTACATGAAGGCGGCGGTGATGTCGCTGCCGGCGCCCCAGCCTCCGGTGCGGATGATGGCGCGGCGCGCCTCGCCGGCTTCCACCTGGCGTACGGCGATGTCCTCGATCTGCGAGATCTGGTCGTCCATGTAGTCGAAGCTGGCGCCTTCGGGGCCCTGCACCATCACGATCATCATGCCGCGGTCTTCCACGGGCGCGTATTCCTGGGGCAACTGGTCGAACAGGAAATAGCCGCCCGCGGACACCGCCGCCACCAGCACCAGCGCCATCCACGGCGCACGCAGGGCGCGGGTCATTCCGGAGCGGTAGGCGCCGGCCAGGGCGCGGAAGGCCTGACCGCGCTTGCGGCCGCGTTCGGACGAGGTGACCTGCTTCTGGGAGCGCATCATGCGCGAGCACATCATGGGCACCAGGGTGAGCGCCACCAGCGAGGAAAAGACCACCGCCGACGCCAGCGCGATGCCGAATTCGCCGAACAGCACTCCGATGCGTCCCGGCGCCAGGGCCACCGGCAGGAACACGGACACCAGCACCACCGTGGTGGCGATCACGGCGAAGCCGATCTGGCGGCTGCCGTCGATGGCCGCCAGCAGCGGCGGGCTCCCCTGCTCGCGATGGCGCACGATGTTCTCCAGCACCACGATGGCGTCGTCCACTACCAGGCCGATGGCCAGCACGGCCGCCAGCAGGGTGAGCGTGTTGATGGTGTAGCCCAGCACCGCCATCACCATCGCCGCGGCGATGATGGACACCGGGATGGTGAGCCCGGGAATGATGGTGGCGCGCCAGGAGTTGAGGAACAGCAGCATCACCATCAGCACCACGCCCAGGGCGATGAACAGCGCCTTGATCACTTCGATCATGGACTTGCCCACGAACTCGGAGAAGTCCACGTTCACGTCCAGGCTGATGTCGTCGGGCAGCGTCGACTGCAGCCGGTCCACCTCTTCGGTGACGGCGCGGTTGACGGCCACGATATTGGCCTGGGCCTGCGGCACGATCCCCAGGCTCACGCCGGCCTGCTTGTTGGAGCGGGCGATGGAACGGGTGTCCTCGGGCTCCAGGCGCACGTCGGCGACTTCGTTGAGGCGCACGAAGCGGCCCGAGGCGCCGCGCCCGATCACCAGTGCGCCGAAATCCTCCGGCGTGTCCAGGCGGGTCACCGCGCGCAGCGTGAATTCGCGGTCCACCGACTCGATGCGGCCGGCGGGCAGCTCCACGTTCTCGCGGCGCAGCGTGTTCTCCACGTCCCCCACGGTGAGGCCGCGGGCGGCCAGGGCGTCGCGGTCCAGCCACACGCGCATGGCGGGGCGGCGGCCGCCGCTCACGCGGATCGCGGCCACGCCGTCCATCACGCTGAGCCGGTCCACGAGATTGCGCTCGGCGTAGTCGGTCACGTCCATCACCGAGCGGGTGTCGCTGGACACGTCCACGTACATGGTCGCGTCCATCATGTTGTCCTGCTTGCTGATCTGCGGAGGATCGGCTTCCTCGGGCAGGGCGCGCAGCACCCGCGAAACGCGCTCGCGCACGTCGTTGGCGGCGCCGTCGATATCGCGGTCGAGGTCGAATTCCATCGTGATGGTGGAGCGCTCGTCCTGGCTGCGCGAGGTCATCTTCACCACGCCCTCCAGGCCGGACACCTCGTCTTCGATCACCTGGGTGATGCGGCGTTCGATCACGTCGCCGGACGCGCCGGTGTAGCGCGTGTCGATGGACACCACGGGCGGCTGCACGTCGGGGTATTCGCGCACCGACAGCGTGCTGCCCGCCAGCAGGCCGACGATCAGCAGCACCAGGCTGATCACGGCGGCCAGCACCGGGCGGCGCACGGAAATGTCGGAAATCAGCATAAGCTACCTCCGGGATGGAGGGCGTCCCGCCCTCTGCCTGGGAGGGTAGGCGTCCCGCCTTCCACGAGGGCGAGACGCCCTCGCTCCCGGCTTGAAGTGGTCGTCATTGCCGCGGTCCGGCGGGGGTGCGCGCGCCGGCGGCGCTGCCCCCGGAGGGCGGTCCGGCCGGGGCGCCGGCCATGCGCACCGGAAGGCCGTCGCGTATCCGCTGCACGCCCTGCGTGACGATCTGCTCGCCGGGCTCGAGGCCGTCCACGATTTCCACCTGGCCGGGGCGGCGCGAGCCCAGCGACACCTGGCGCTCCTCGGCGCGGCCCTCGTCCACCACGTAAACGAACTGGCGGCCCTGGCGCGGCACCAGCGCCCCCTCCGGGGCCAGCACCACGTTCTCGCGGCGCCGGGAAATGTCCACCTGCAGGAACATGCCGGGCTTGAGCGCCCCGTCTTCATTGGGTATCAGGGCCACCACCGCCAGCGAGCGGGTCATGGGGTCCACGCGGCTGTCCACGCTCGTCACCATGCCGGTGAAGGCGCGGTCCGGCCAGGCCGCCGCGGTCGCCTGGATTCCGAGGTCTTCCCGCATCACCGAGAGGTATTCCTCGGGCACCGAAAACTCGAGCTTCATCACGGCGGTGTCGTCGAGCGTGGTGATGAGGGTGTTGGGCTGCACCAGGCCGCCCACGCTGATCCTTCTCAGGCCCACCTCGCCGGAAAACGGCGCGCGGATGACGGTGTCCTCAAGGCGGGCCCGGGCCGAGTTCACCTGGGCCTCGGCCACCTGGAGCTGCGCCTGGATTTCCTCCAGTTCCACTTCGGACACCACCTGGCTGGCGGCCAGCGTCTCCAGGCGCCCGTAGCGGCTGCGCCGCTCCTTCAGGTTGGCCTCGGCCAGGTCGAGTTCGGCGCGGATCTCGCGGCTGTCGAGTTCCACCAGCACTTCGCCCTCGGCCACGGCCTCGCCTTCCTCGAAGTGGATGGCGGACACCACGCTGGAAATGCGCGGCGTGACGTCGATGGCTTCGTTGGCGCGGGCGGTGGCCAGCGCCGTGTAGTTGTCGGTGATGTCGCCCAGCAGGACGGCTTCGGTGACCACCGGCGGCGGGCCGCCGCCGAAACGCGCCATGTTGTTCGCCTCTTCCCGCCCGCAGCCGGCGACAAGTACCGCCAGCAGCGCGAGGCCACCGGTGGCGGCGCTGAGTCGGGCGGCGGATGGGGACCGGGGAAGTGACATGGTGTGAGGAAGCAATTCGGAGTGTCCGCGCAAGCGGATTTAGCCCTCCCATTGTAGCGCCCCGCCGAAACCGGACACCTTCCCCTCCCGGGACCGAGGGCATCCTGCCCTCATCCCTCCATCCCTACATCTTACTATACGATAGAACCCCTGGAGCGAACCGGAGGACACACCATGAACACACCGTTGCTGAAGCTTTGCGGTGGTCTCATGCTGGCGCTTTTCGTTCTGGCCGGCGGCGACGCCATGGCCCGCACCGTCAAGGGCGTCAAGGTCACCGACCAGATCTACATGGCCACCGACATGAGCCGCACCTTTCTGGTCGTCACCCCGGACGGGAACGTGGTCATCGACACGACCACGCGCGATTCCGCGCCGCGCCACTACGAAGTGCTGCGGGGGATGAGTTCGGCGCCCGTGAAGTACATCCTTCTTACGCACGCGCACGAGGACCACGTGGGCGGCGTGCACCTGTGGAAGGAGGAAGGAACCGAGGTCATCGCCCAGCGGCGGTTCGTGGAATACATGCACTATCGCGAACGGCTGGCGGGCTTCTTCCAGTACCGGAACGAAGGCCAGTTCCTCGCCCCGCCGAGGGAGGTGAAGTCGAAGGGCAATTTCGCCGCGGAGATTCCGACGACGATCCTGTTCGACGACAAGTACGAGTTCGAGTTCGGCGGGCTGACGTTCAGGATGATGCACACGCCCGGAGAAACCTACGACCACTCGACCGTTTGGATTCCCGAGTTGAAGGCGGCGTTCATCGGCGACAACTACTACAGCAGTTTCCCGAACATCGCCGCGCTGAGAGGCGCACCGCCGCGCTTCGCGCTGGACTACGTCAATTCCATCGACATCGTGCTCGCGCTGGACCCGGACCTGGTGCTGGTGGCGCACGCGCCGCCGCTGGTGGGCAAGGAAGAGATCCAGTCGAAGCTGGGCGATTATCGCGACGCGATCGAGTATGTACATGACGCGACCGTGCGCGGGCTCAACGAGGGCAAGGGCGTCTTCACCGTGATGAACGAGGTGAAGCTGCCGGAGCGGTTCGAGATCGACGAGTCCTACGGCGGCGTGGCCTGGAGCGTGCGCGGCATATACCACGGCTACGCGGGCTGGTTCGACGGCGAGCCGGCCACCCTGCTGTCGGAATCGCCCGACGTGAAGATCCGTGAGCTGGTGGAGATGTCCGGCGGCGTGGACGCGGTCGTGGCGCGCGCCGAGGAGCTGGAAGATGAAGGCGACCTGATACTGAGCCTGAACATGGCCGACGCGGCGCTGGCCGTGGACCCGAACCATCCGGGCGCCCTTGCCGTTCGCGTTTCGCTGCTGACCGAGCTCGGCCGCAACGAAAAGAACTTCAACGCCCGAAGCTGGATCGGCTACCACCGTCGCCAGGCGGCCAAACGCCTCGCCGCCCAGCAATAGCCCTGGGAGGGAGGGCGTCCCGCCCTCCACGAAGGCGAGACGCCTTCGCTCCCAGACAGCACTGCGTCCCTGGGAGGGAGGGCGTCCCGCCCTCCCCGCGAAGGCGAGACGCCTTCGCTCCCAGGCTAAACCTGTGTGGCATGATGCTCGCTGCTTTCAGAAGTAACGAGTAGCGCATGAAACAAAACACTTCGGCGCGGCGCTGGAGTTCGGGGCGCACTTTTCTGCTCGCCTCCGTCGGCGGCGCCATCGGGCTGGGGAACATCTGGCGTTTTCCCTACATCATGGGGGAGAACGGCGGCGGCGCCTTCGTCTTCGTCTATCTGGTCGCCGCTTTCCTGGTGGCGGTGCCCATCCTGTCGGTGGAAGTCGCGATCGGCCGCCACGGCCGCGCCAGTCCCTTTACCGCCATGGCCGCGGTGTCCACCGAGAGCGGCCGCTGGGCCGCCTGGGGGCTGGTGGGCGGCATGGGCCTTCTGACCGGCTACCTGATCATGAGCTTCTACAGCGTCATCGCCGGCAGCACCATCGACTATCTGTTCCTGGCGGCGGGCGGCGCCTTCAAGGGGCTGACCCGGGAATCCGCCGAGGCGCTGAACGCCGGGCTCAACGACAGCCCGCTGCGCCTGGGCGCCTGGCACACGCTGTTCATGGCCGCGAGCTGCATGATCGTGGGCCGAAACGTGCGCCGCGGCATCGAGGCGGCGGTGCGGCTCCTGATGCCGTTGCTTTTCCTCCTCCTGCTGGCGGTGATCGCCTATGCGCTGATCGAAGGAGACGCGGCCGCAGGCCTCAACTTCATGTTCGATTTCCGCTTCGGCCAGCTCACCGCCGCTTCCGCGCTGGAGGCCATCAGCCACGCCTTCTTCTCGATCGGCGTGGCCATGGGGCTGATGATGATGTACGGGGCCTTCGCGCCGCGCGAGGTCTCGCTTCCGCAGACCTGCGTGGGGATCACCATCGCCGACACCGGCGTGGCGGTGCTGGCGGGCATCGCGATCTTCCCGCTGGTGTTCGCCAACGGGCTGGAGCCCGGCTCCGGCCCCTCGCTGGTGTTCCTGACGCTGCCCATCGCCTTCGGCGGCATGCCCGGCGGGACCTTCTTCGGCTCGATCTTCTTCCTGCTGCTGGCGTTCGCGGCGCTTACGTCGGCCATCGCGCTGATGGAAGCGGCGGTGACGCTGGTGCAGGAGCGCCTGAAGATCGGCCGGTGGGCGGCGACCCTGTCGGTGGGCGTCACGCTGTGGGGGCTGGGCTGGCTGACGGTGCTGTCGTTCGGCTCCGGCGCCGAGTGGAACGTCGTTGCCGGCATGAACCCGTTCGAACTGATCGACTACCTCACGGCCACGATCATGATGCCGCTGGGCGGCGCGCTGATGGCGCTGTTCGCCGGCTGGCGCATGAATCGCGCGCTACTGCTCGGCGAGCTCGGCTGGCAAACCGGCGCGCTTTTCACCGTCTGGCTGTGGCTGCTGCGCGTCGTCGCCCCCGCCGCCATCCTCATCATCATGTACAACGCCCTCTTCGGCTGAGTTGGGTGGGAGGTCGTCCCGACCTCCGGGAAGGCGAGACGCCTTCCCTCCCGGGGAACGGCCCTCTCCTGGGAACGAGGGCGTCTCGCCCTCAAAAGAAGGCGTTATGATCTAGCCCCACCTCACTCAATTGCAAGGATGCAAGTTCATGAAGAACCTGGAAGTTCACCCCGATACTTCGGAGCCTGTTCACAACGATCTTGGGGAGGGCGGGACGCCCTCCCTCCCAGGCTACGGAGTTGCTCCCGCCAGCCGATTTCATCGAACCAGACTGCCGCACTTTGAAGCCGGCGAAGTTCCCCAGCACGTTTGCTTCAGGCTGGCGGACAGCCTTCCTCGGGTGCTCTTGCAACGATGGGAGGAGGCATTGCGCGTTCTGCCGAAGTCGGAGCGCGACGAGGAGAAACGTCGCCGTATCGAATCAACGCTGGACAAGGGTCTTGGCGCTTGTTGGCTGCGGCATCCGGAAATAGCGCGTGCCGTGGCCCAGGCGCTGCATTACTTTGACGGCAGCCGCTACCGGCTGCATGTGTGGGTGGTCATGCCGAATCACGTGCATGTGCTGGTGACGCTGATGGGCAATGCCACCCTGTCAAGCGTTCTGCACTCGTGGAAGTCCTATACGGTTCGGCGGGCCAATGAAATATTGAGCCGGGAAGGCCGGTTTTGGCAGCCGGATTACTTCGACAGGTTTGTGCGAGACGAACGGCACTATCGGGCGACGGTCTACTACATTCATCAGAATCCGGTGAAGGCGGGGTTATGCAAGGCCGCGTCGGATTGGAGATGGAGCAGCGCGCGAGCGGTGCGGGGGCGGTCTTGGGGGTGACAGGTATCTGGGGGTTGTTGAGGGCGGGACGCCCTCGGTCCCAGGAGAGGGCGGGACGCCCTCCTTCCCAGGGGAGGGCGGGACGACTTCCTTCCCAGGGGAGGTCGGGACGACCTCCCTCCCAGGGGGACGGCCTCCCGCCAGGGAGACTATTCGGGGGTTGCGTCCTCGACCAGGCGGACGATGGCCATGGGGGCGGCGTCGCCGGGGCGGTGGCCTTTCTTGAGAATGCTCAGGTAGCCGCCGGGGCGCTCCTTGAAGCGCGGGCCCAGTTCGTCGAACAGCTTGCCGACGGCCTTCTTGTTGCGCAGGCGGCTGAACGCCAGGCGCCGGCGGGCCACGCCGTCTTCGCCGGCCAGCGTGATCAGGGGTTCCACCACGCGGCGCAATTCCTTGGCCTTGGGTACGGTGGTGGTGATGCTCTCGTGCTCGATCAGCGAGGCCGCCATGTTGCGGAACATGGCGCGCCGTTGGTCGCTGGTGCGACCCAGGCTGCGGCCGGATTTGCGATGGCGCATGAGGAATCTCCCGGGCGGGCGAAGGCCTAGGCGGCGGTCTTGAGCCCGGCCGGCGGCCACTCGGGCAGCTCGGAACCCAGCTCCAGGCCGCGCTCGCCCAGCTTCTCCTGGATTTCCGTCAGGGAGCGCTTGCCGAGGTTGGGCGTGCGCAGCAACTCGGCGTCGGTCTTCTGCACCAGGTCGCCCACGAAGTGGATGTTTTCGGCCTTCAAACAGTTCACCGAGCGGGCGTTGAGCTGCAGGTCCTCGATCGGCGACATGTAGAGCTGGCGCAGTTGCGGGTCGATGCCCATCAGGCCGACGTTCTCGCTCGGCGCCAGCTCCACGAACACGGTGAGCTGGTCGCTCAGGATTTCGCCGGCGCGGCGCACGGCGTCGCCCGGATCGATGGCGCCGTTGGTCTCCAGCTCCACGATCAGGCGGTCGAGGTCGGTGCGGCGCTCCACGCGGGCGGCCTCCACGTCGTAGCTGACGCGCCTGACCGGGCTGAACGATGCGTCGAGCTGCAGCCGGCCCATCGTGACCGTGCCCTCGGTGACCTCGGCCATGCGCGTCGCCGGGCGATAGCCGCGGCCGGTGGCCACGGTCAGGCGCATGCTCAGCTCCACGCCCGAAGTGAGCGTGGCGACGTGCTGGTCCGGGTTGACCACCTCGACGTCATGGTCGGTGGCGATGTCGCCGGCGGTGACCTGTCCCGGCCCCTTCTTCACCAGCATCAGTTCGGCGCTGGCGCGCGCGTGCATGCGCACCGCGACGTCCTTGAGGTTCAGCAGGATCTCCACCACGTCTTCCTTGACCCCCTCGATGGAGCTGTATTCATGCAGCACCTCGTTCTGGATCTCGGCCTCGACGATGGCGGCGCCCGGCATGCTCGACAGCAGCAAACGGCGCAGCGCGTTTCCCAGCGTGTGGCCGAAGCCGCGCTCCAGCGGTTCTATCGTGATGCGGGCGCGGTTCGGGTGGCCGCGCTCCTCCACGCGAACGATGCGGGGCTTCAGGAAGGTATGTACTGATTGGTCCATGGCGCTTGCACTCCTCTACTTGGAATAAAGCTCGACAACCAGGCTTTCGTTAATGTCGGGCAGAATCTCCTCGCGCTCCGGCAGGCTCTTGACCGTGCCCGACAGCGTTTTCTGGTCCACCTCCAGCCACTCGGGGAAACCGAGCTGGCGGGCGATCTCCAGGGCGTTCTGAATCCTGAGCTGCTCCCTGGCGCGCGGATGCACGGCAACGACGTCGCCCGCCTTGACCTGGTAGGAGGGGATGTTGACCGCGCGGCCGTTGACCTGTATTCCGCGGTGCGTGACGAGCTGCCGGGCCTCGGGCCGCGTGGCGCCGAAACCCAGGCGATAGACGATGTTGTCCAGGCGGCCTTCCAGCAGCTTCAGCAGGTTCTCGCCGGTGGAGCCCTTCTGGCGCGCGGCGCGCTTGTAGTAGTTGCGGAACTGCCGCTCCAGCACGCCGTACATGCGCCTTAATTTCTGCTTCTCGCGAAGCTGAAGGCCGTAGTCGGAGATGCGCCCCGGGCGCTGGGTGCTGCGCGCGCCGGGCACGCGGTCGTGGCGGCACTTCTCTTCGAGCGAGCGGACCCGGCTCTTGAGCAGCAGGTCGGTGCCCTCGCGCCGCGAGAGCTTGCATACGGGTCCTGTGTAACGGGCCATGCTGAGCCTCCCTATACGCGGCGCCGCTTGGGCGCGCGGCAGCCGTTGTGCGGGATGGGGGTGACATCCTCGATGTGGGTGATGCGGAAACCGGCGGCGTTGAGCGCCCGGACCGCGGACTCGCGCCCGGGGCCGGGGCCGCGCACCTTGACCTGCAGGTTGGCCATGCCCATCTCGCGGGCCCGGTTGGCGGCCCGCTCGGCGGCCACCTGGGCGGCGAACGGCGTGGACTTGCGCGAACCGCGGAAGCCCGAGCCGCCGGACGTGGCCCAGGACAGCGCGTTGCCCTGCGGGTCGGTGATGGTGATGATGGTGTTGTTGAACGACGCGTGGATGTGCGCAACGCCGTCCACGACGTGGCGCCTGGCCGCTTTCTTCCGGGGTTTGGGTTTTGCCATCTCGATAACCCCTTATTTGCGGATGGGCCGGCGCGGCCCCTTGCGGGTGCGCGCGTTGGTGCGGCTGCGCTGGCCGCGCACCGGCAGCCCGCGCCGGTGGCGCAGCCCGCGGTAGCAGCCCAGGTCCATCAGCCGCTTGACGTTCATGGAGTTCTCGCGCCTGAGGTCGCCTTCGAGCTGGTAGCGGGCCACGCTGGAGCGGATACGCTCGATCGCGGGCTCGTCCAGGTCCTTGACCTGCACGTCGGGCTGGACGTTCGAGAGCTGGCAGATCTCCAGGGCTCGGGCGGGGCCGATGCCGAAGATGTGCGTGAGCGCCACCCGCACGTGCTTGTAGACGGGCACATTGATGCCGGCTATGCGCGCCATGCTCAGCCCTGCCTTTGCTTGTGCCGCGGGTCCGTGCACAGGACCCGGAGCACGCCCTTGCGCCGCACGATCTTGCAGTTGCGGCAGATCTTCTTTACGGATGCGCGTACTTTCATCGTTGCATCTCCTTCAAACCGTCAGCCCGGCCCTCAGCGCAGGCCCCTGCGCCCGTACGAGCCGAGATTGGCTTTCTTCATCAGGCCCTCGTACTGGTGCGACATCATGTGCGCCTGCAACTGGGCCAGGAAATCCATCGTGACCACCACCATGATGAGCAGCGAGGTACCGCCGAAATAGAACGGCACCTGCCACTGCATGATCAGGAACTCGGGCATCAGGCACACGCCGGTGATGTAGATGCCGCCCCACAGCGTGATGCGGGTCAGCACCCGGTCGATGTAGTTGGCGGTCTGCTGGCCGGGGCGGATGCCGGGAATGAAGGCCCCCGAGCGCTGCAGGTTTTCGGCGGTGTCGCGCGCGTTGAACACCAGCGCGGTGTAGAAGAACGCGAAGAACATGATCAGCGCGCCGTACATCATCACGTAGATGGGCTGACCCGGTGCCAGCCGCGCGCCCAGGGTCTGCAGCCAGCTGAAGCCCTCGGCCTGCCCGAACCAGGAGGCCAGCGTGGCCGGGAACAGGATGATGCTGCTGGCGAAGATCGGCGGGATCACGCCCGACATGTTGAGCTTGAACGGCAGGTGGCTGGACTGGCCGGCATACATGCGCCGGCCCTGCATGCGCTTGGCGTAGTTGACCGGGATGCGCCGCTGGGCGCGCTCCACGAACACGACGAAGGCGGTCACGGCCAGGATCAGCAGCATCAGGATCAGCGCGAAGGCGCCGTTCAGCTCGCCGGTGCTGACCAGTTGCAGGGTGCCGCCGAAGGCCGACGGCAGCCCGGCCAGGATGCTGGCCAGGATGATCATGGAAATGCCGTTGCCGATGCCGCGCTCGGTGATCTGCTCGCCCAGCCACATCAGGAACACGGTGCCGGTGGTGAGCGTGATCGCCGCGGTCAGGATAAAGCCGGGGCCGGGATTGATGACCACGCCCTGCCCCTGCAGCGCCACCGACATCGCGATGGACTGGAAGGCGGCCAGGATCACGGTGAAATAGCGGGTGTACTTGACGATCTGCCGGCGGCCGGACTCGCCTTCCTTGCGGAGCTGGGCCAGCGTGGGCACGACAACGCCGGCAAGCTGCATGATGATCGAGGCGGAGATGTAGGGCATGATGCCGAGCGCAAAGATCGACAAGCGCTCCAGCGCGCCGCCGGAGAACATGTTCATCATGCTCAGGATGGTGCCTTCCTGCTGCTGGAAGAACAGGGCCAGCGCTTCGGGATCGACGCCGGGCACGGGGATGAAGGCGCCGATGCGATAGACGACCAGCGCGCCCGCCAGGAACAGCAGACGCTTGCGCAGATCGCCGAAGCGCGTGGCTTCGCCGAGCGCGGCGGCAGGGTTGAACGTGCCGGCCTGTCCGCGCCGCGCCATCAGCCTTTCTTCGAGGGCGAGACGCCCTCGCTCCCAGGAGCCTCGACCGACCCCCCGGCGTCTTCGATGGCCTTGCGCGCGCCGGCGGTAACCGCAATGCCCACCAGCTTCACCGGCTTTTTGACTTCGCCGCTCAGGAACACTTTCGCGGCGCGCGTGTCGAAGCGCGCCAGGCCGCGCTCCTTGAGCAGCGCCAGGTCAACGGTCTTCTCGCCCAGGGCGGCGATCTCGCCGGTGCGCACGCGGGCGGTGTAACGCGCGGTGCGCGAGGCGAAGCCCACCTTCGGCAGGCGCCGCTGCAGCGGCATCTGGCCGCCCTCGAATCCGCGCATGACGCCGGAGCCCGAGCGCGAGCCCTGGCCCTTGTGGCCGCGGCCGGCGGTCTTGCCGCCGCCGGCGGACGCGCCGCGACCCACGCGCTTGCGCTGCCTGCGCCCGCCGGGTTGCTTGAGCGAGTTCAGCATCAGCCGAGCTCCTCGATGTCGAGCATGTACGCGACCTTGCGCGCCATGCCGAGGTTCTCGGGCGTGGCGGGCACGGTCACGGTCTGGCGTATGCGCCTCAAGCCCAGGCCGCGCACGCAGGCCTGGTGCTTGCGCAAGCGCCCATGCAGGCTGCGCCTGAGCGTGATCCGCACTTGCTTGTCGGCCTTGGCCATTACGCGACGATCTCCTTGACGGACTTGCCGCGGGTGCGGGCGACCTGGCCGGGCGAACGGGCCTCGTGCAGCGCCCGCACGGTGGCGCGCACGACGTTGATCGGGTTGCGCGAGCCGTACGACTTGGCCAGCACGTTGCGCACGCCGCAACATTCGAAGACGGCGCGCATGGCGCCGCCGGCGATGATGCCGGTGCCTTCGGCGGCCGGCTGCATGTAGACCTTGGTGGCGCCGTGGCGCCCGGTCATCGCGTAGTGCAGCGTGCCGCGCTTCAGCTTGACGGGCTTCATCTCGACGCGCGCCTGGGCCAGCGACTTCTGGATCGCCAGCGGCACTTCGCGGGCCTTGCTGTGGCCGAAGCCGACCTGTCCGGCGCCGTCG